>DASYSQ010000045.1:0-15253 GCA_036003145.1 Pseudolabrys sp. | reverse complement strand
CGGTTTCGAAGCCTACGCCTGGTGGGGCATTTTCGCGCCGGCCGGCACGCCGAAGCCGATCATTGAGCGTTTCGGCAATGAGATGGCCGCGACGTTGCGCGAGGAACGCATCAGCAAGCAATTGGTCGAAACCCAGCAGGTCTCGTTGACCCTCGGCGGCCCTGATATCGAGCGTGCCTTCGTCGGCAATCAGATGCAGACCTGGGGCAAAGTGGTGAAGGACAACAACATCAAGGCCGACCAGAACTAGCTTCCCGAATAAGTGCCGGCGTGCGGTGTTCCTGACTGAGATGAGCTGCGAAAATCCGACTTGCCCGTTTGAGAGACGGGAGATCATGCACCAGATTTCCCGCCGCTTGTTCCTGACCGCAACGGCTCTGGCCGGCGCCGCATTTGCCATGCCGGCCGGCGCCGAAGCGCCTTTGGCGCGCGCGCAAGGTCCGGGCGTCTATCGCTTCAAGCTCGGTGATTATCAACTCACCGCCCTCTTCGATGGCATCTGGTACCTGCCGATCGACGACAAGTTCGTACGCAACGCAAGCGGTGCAGAGGTGAACCAGGCGCTCGCTGCTGCATTCCTGCCACCGAGTATTTTGCCGATATCGTTCACCGCCCTGATGGTGAATACCGGCGCGAAGCTGGTGCTGATTGATACCGGAACAGCCGGTCAGGTCGCCGACACGGCGGGCAGTATGCTCGACAACCTCAAGGTCGCCGGCGTCGACCCGAAGGCCATCGATACGATCCTGATTTCGCATTTCCACCCCGACCATATCGACGGCATCAGGAGCAAGGACGGCGCAAAGATTTTCCCCAATGCGGAGATCCTGGTGCCGGAACCGGAATGGACGTTCTGGATGGATGATTCGAATATGGGGGCGGCGCAAGGCGCGGTACACCACTACTTTCTCAACGCACGGCGCATCTTCAAGGATATTGCCAGGGAGGTGCGGCAGTTCAAGCCGGGCGCCGAAGTAGAGCCGGGGATCGTTTCCGTCCCTGCCTATGGCCATACGCCCGGCCACACCGCTTTCGCCATTCATTCAGGCAACCGGTCAATGCTCGCGATGAGCGATACCGTACGTAACCCGTATTTGTTCGCGCGCAATCCCGATTGGCAACCGACCTTCGACATGGACGGGCCACAGGCCGTGGCGGCGCGCCGTCAAATGCTCGATCGCGTCGTTGCCGACCGCATGCTGGTCCAAGCCTATCATTTCCCCTTCCCCGCCTGCGGCCACATGGTCAAGACTTCGACCGGCTACGAGCTTGTGCCGGTCGAGTGGCAGCCGCTGTGAGATAGAACTCCCTCCGCACTAGAACGTCGCGCCTGCCTGCAGCAAAAAGGTTCTGCCGGCCAAAGGAAAGGCGCTGAACAAACCGATCGTCGGCGGCAGGCCGGGTGGGAAAAACGGGCCTCCAGCAATACCACCGCTGGAAATGGCATAGTCGTAGTAGTGCTTATCGAGCAGATTGAGGACGGATGCAGACCAGAAGAAGCGGTCGTATTGGCCTGCCAGTTTGACGTCAATCGTCGCTTCCCCTGGAATCAGCGGCTGCTGGTTGATCTGATCATTGTCCATGCGGCGCGGCCCAAATAGTCGGCTCGTCACATCGAGCGCCAGCAGCTTCGGCAGGATATCCCACGAAAAACCTGCATAGCCCGACCAGCGAGATATGAGTGGGATCTCATTACCGGCCAACGGCCCGTCGCGGAAGGTGGCATCAAGATAGGTGACTCCACCGCGCGCCCGTAATGAATTGTTGATTTGATAGAGCGCCTGGGTTTCCCAGCCCACGCGCTGCGTCGGATCAAGATTGATGTTGACGCCCACCGCGGGTAAGAAATGGATCTCGTTATTCAGCCGCATCAGGTAGACGCTCGACTGAAGACTGAATGGACCAGTGTTGACGCGCACGCCACCTTCGACGTCATAGGACGTTTGCGTTTTTAGATCGAAGGTTGGAACGGTGAATGTAAAGGGGCTGCCTGCTCCAACGCGTTCGTCCGCATTGCCCAATCGAAATGCGCGGGCGGCACGGGCAAAGACCGCGAAGACAGAATTGAAGCGATGCTCTATGCCAATGTGAGCCGCCCATTGCCATTCGCCTTGGTCGAACGGGGGAATTTGGGGATTGTTGGCATAAAATCCCGCATTGGGATCGTTGACTGGACTATAGGCGTCTCGCGCGTTGACATCGTTGCGTTGAATGCGGGCGCCGATCGAAACGTCAGTGTCCGGCCGCACCGCTGTTGTGTTCATCGCATAAAAGCCCAGTGTCGTCTGCTGGATGTCGTAGTTGTGGACCGGCACCAGGCCAGGCGCCGTTGGGCGATCCGAATTGTATTGCGTATTGTAGAAGTCGATGCCGGTGAGCAACCTGTTCGGAACACCGAACAGGTGATGTGATACGTCGAGTCGCGGCGTCACTGACGATGTAGTCATGACGGTGTCGACGTAGTTCATCGGCGACAGGGCATTTATGTTGTAGAGAAAAGTGTTCGGGTCGAGATAGTTGAAGAACTGTGCCTGCTGAAATTTGCGCCGGATGCTGCCATCGACGATCAGTTCGACACCCGGAGTAATGGTTGCATTGAACCCCGTCGCAAAGTTGATGCCCTGTTTCTTGCCCCAATCGAATGGTGTGTTCGATTGCCAGGGTGTTTCTAGTGTGTACGGAAAATTGCCGGGCAAATTATTGAGACCGGCCGGCAAGCCCTGAAACTGACGATCTCCCGCAACTGTAAAGTAGGCTCCCAGGTTAGGAGCAGCGTAGTTCAACGTTGCGTTGATGTTGCGTTGGCGTAGCGCGCTATTAATGCGGTAGCCGTTGGAGTCGATTGCGTTGCCAAACGCACCGACCGACCAAGGGCCGCTTGTGACGGCGGCCGACGCACGACCCACCCAATAATAGAATGAACCGGCTAAGCCCTCGACGCGGTTGGCCGTGGCAGGCGACGAACCTTTCTTCAGGACGATATTGATCGAACCGCCGATCGCGCCATCGCCGTAAAGGACGGTGCTGCTGTTGCCGCGGGTAATCTCAATTCGTTCAATGCTGTTAAGAGGGATCGACGAAAAATCGAATCCCTGAAGATCGAAATCCTGAAAACGGCGGCCGTTGACAAGGACGAGGACGTTCGATTGAGCAAAGGCCCCGAAGCCACGCAGATCGACACCGTCGCGCGAGCCGTTTGTCGAGCTGAGCAAGTGTTGCACCTGAACACCGACTTCGCGGGAAAGGATGTCCGGTAAATTCTGCGCCGGCGAACGCGCAATATCCTCCGCGGTGATGATGCTGTTCGACGTGCCAACCATGCCGCTGTTGAGGCGGGTCCAGTTGACGTCAATCTGCGGCAGCACGACTTGCGCACGAACGGGCGCAACAGATGTGATCAGCGCCAGCGCGACGCCCACAAATTTGACGATAAACCCCTTCCCCATGACACCACGTTCCTTCGTTTGCGTTCGCGCAAATTGCGAACACACCGGTGAAGACCAAACCCGATGCAAAGGATCGCAAGCGAGGTCGCAACGTCGCGGGTCTCACCTGCGGAATGTCGTGGGAGAAGCTACTCACACGGCCTTCGCACCGGCATTGCCGTCACCGCTGCGAAAGACCGCTCCGTATGGACACCCCGTCCACCGGTTGGGTGACTGTGCTGGCAGGTCTCCTGGCTCGCGGGTCGTTGCCTTGGTGGTCCAGCCTTCCCAGTTTCCCAGTGGCCGTTATGGACCTAAAGCTCGCCGCTCACAGTTGCGGGGGCAGCCACGGATGGCGTCAAATTCGGGTGTTCGAATTTGTCGTGTCCGTGTTCCCTCTTTCGTCCCCGATTTGAGTCGGGGAACCAGCACCGCAAAATGTTCCCTTGAACACCGAGATGAGTCAAGCGGCCCCTCCAAATGGGGCCGGCAAGCTCCCCCTTCACGATCGTGTTATTCCCCGGACTGAGGGATTAAACGCCGATCACAGATTGTTTTTCTCGTATCGTCGGCTTTGTCGTACTGTGACGTAGCGCCGATTTTTTTGCAGGAGAGCCCCCGCCATGACCTTGGTCCAAACCCTTCGCCGCCTGGGTGTGTACGCCGCTGCAGCATTGCTCGTGACCGCCGTCAGCATCAAGCCGGTGACAGTATTCGCCATGGGTACCGATAGTCCGCCCCCCGCCGACGACAGCAAGAAGAAAAAGAAGAAGAAGGACAACAACGTCATCGAACAGCAGGGACAGCAGCTCGCCCAGGAGAAATTCCTGCGCGACTACCGGGCCGCCCGGGCCATGATCCTCGACGGCAATTACCAGGGCGGCATTACGGCCATGCATGCGCTCGGACACGACGAGCATGCGGACGTTGCCAACTACATCGGCTACGCCTACCGCAAGCTCGGCGACTATGATGATTCCAAGATTTGGTACGAAAAGGCTCTGGCCACCGACCCCAACCACGTCCGCACATGGTCCTACTACGGCATGTGGCAGATGGAGCAGGGCAACCGGCTCAAGGCGATGGACGATCTGCAGAAGGTGCAGCTGATTTGCGGCAACACCGCCTGCGAGGAATATCGCCAGCTGAAAGACGTAATCGACGGCAAGGCGACCTACTAGCAGGACAGTGCCTCGCTTCCCGATATCATGCCCGGCCTTGCGCCGGGCATGATGCTATTGGGACGTCTCGTTCGTGATCCATGCGTGATAGTCGGGATCGACGCCATCGACCGGCAGCACCATGAATGCCGGGGTCGTATAAGTGTGCGCTTCTTTCACAGCGCTCCGCACGGGTTCGGCCATCGCAGCGCGGGTTTTGATGATCATGACGACTTCTTCGGCCCGCTCGATTTTACCCTCCCACCAATAGTGCGAGATCATCCCCGGCAGGATATTGACGCATGCCGCAAGCCGGCGCTCAACAATTGTCCGTCCTGCCCGCTCCGCCTCGACAATTGATGGCCAAGTCGTATAGACGAGCACCGCACGTTCCATTGTCAGGTCCCTCAATGAGCTCGCAACGCCAGCGTTTACAGCATATTGCCTTCGTCGCCGGTCAGACGCCGGAAGCACGCCAGGCCTATGAGCGGCTCGAAAAGCGCTATGGCAATACCGACCCCGCGAATGCGGACGTGATTGTCGCGCTCGGCGGCGACGGACTGATGTTGCAGACCCTGCACAAGTTCATGAAATCCGGCAAGCCGATCTACGGCATGCATCGCGGAACGGTTGGGTTCCTGATGAATGAGTTCGCCGAGGAAGGCCTGACCGAGCGGCTGGCGAATGCGCATATCACCATCATCCATCCGCTGGTGATGAGAGCGCGCGACGCCCAGGGCCGCATGCATGAGCATCGCGCCATCAATGAAGTTTCCCTGTTTCGCCAGAGCGCGCAGGCCGCACACCTGCGCATTCTGATCGACGGCCAGGAGCGGCTTGCCGAGCTCATTTCCGACGGCGTGCTCGTGGCAACGCCGGCCGGCTCAACCGCCTACAACCTGTCGGCGCAAGGGCCGATCATCCCGATCAACGCGTCGCTGCTGGCGCTCACGGCCATCAGTCCGTTTCGCCCGCGACGATGGCGCGGCGCATTGTTGCCGGACCGGGCACAAGTCACGATCGATGTGATGGAAGCAGAAAAGCGACCGGTTGCCGCGGTCGCCGACCATGACGAAGTCCGGTCGGTGCGCAACGTCGATATCGGCATGGATCATAATATATCAATCAACATGCTGTTCGATCCCGGTCACAATCTCGACGAGCGCATCTTGCGTGAACAATTTGGATTCTAGGGACGCGCGTGCCAAAAAAATTCGATTTTTCGGTCAACGGCAAAGCCGTCAACGTTTCACCCGACAGCGAGGAAACGCCGCTCCTCGACGTGTTGCGTAATGAACTTGGCCTCGTGGGCACGCGCTTTGGCTGCGGGCTCGAACAGTGCGGCTGTTGCATGGTTCTGATCGACGGTGCGCCGGAGAAATGCTGCACAAAACCGGTCTGGAGCGTCGCGGGAAAACAGGTCGTCACCGTCGAGGGCCTGGGGAGCAGCGAACACCCTCATCCGCTGCAGCAGGCCTTTCTCGATGAGCAGGCCGGCCAATGCGGCTATTGCCTTGCCGGCATCCTGATTTCGGCCAAGGCGCTGCTCGATAAAAACCCCAAGCCCTCGCGCGCGGAGATTGCGCAGGTGCTCGACGGAAACATCTGCCGCTGCGGTTCACATAACCGCATCATGCGTGCAGTTGAAAAGGCGGCAGCGGTCATGCGCGCGGAAGCAGCTCGATGAACGCACCCCTGCCCGGTCCGCTCAATGACAATCCCCATCTCGACCGCTGGGTGGCATTTCCGTCGCCGGGCAAGGTGACCGTCCTCACCGGCCGGGTGGAGCTTGGTCAAGGTGTTCTCACGGCCATGGCACAAATTGCCGCCGATGAGCTCGACGTCGCAATGGATCGCATCACCATTCGATCGGGCGACACCGAGAAAGCTCCCAACGAAGGTTACACTGCGGGGAGCCAGTCGATTCAATTCGGCGGCGTCGCCCTGCGGCAGGCCTGCGCCGACGTGCGCGCGTTGTTCCTCGATCAGGCAGCGAAGATTCTTGGTTGCAAGACCGGTGAATTGTCCATCCGCGACGGCGGCATTTTTCGCAACGGGACATCGACCGGGCAGGATTATTGGACTCTTTCCGGCGCAGTGGATCTCAACGTCAAGGCGACCGGTGGCGGCGAGCGCAAGCGCGTTGCCGACCTCCGGAGTGTCGGTACGAGCAGCGCCCGCGTCGATCTGCCGGAGAAGATCTTCGGCGCGCGTGCCTTCATTCACGACATGCACCTCGACGGCATGGTGCACGCACGCGTCGTCCGCCAGCCGAACCGTGGCGCCACAATCGGTTCAATCGACGAGAGCGCCGTTCGCCGTGCCGCGAAGGGGCCTGTTGAATTCGTGCGCAATGGCAACTTTCTTGCAATCATCGGCGACAGTGAAACCGCGGTCGAAGCCGCCGGTGCCGCCGCTGTCAATCATGTGACATGGCAGAACGTCGAGGCTCCGACCCCGACCCAGCAGGAGGCCAGCTGGCTTCTGCAAAGACCTGTGGTCGAGCGCGTATTCGGTGCGCCCGACGCCGGCAATCCGCAGAACAAGGAACGGTTCGAAGCGACCTATACGCGCGGCTACCTTGCCCATGCCTCGATTTCCCCGTCCTGCGGTCTCGCCGTCTACCGGGACGGGACACTGACGGTGTGGACGCATTGCCAGGGCGTGTATCCGCTCCGCGCGGCGTTGGCGAAAGTGCTCAAGCTCGAACCCTCCTCGATCGTTGTTCACCACGTACAGGGATCGGGCTGCTACGGTCACAATGGCGCCGACGACGCTGCCGCCGATGCCGCGATCATCGCCATGCAGAAGCCGGGACAGCCGATACGCGTGCGCTGGCGCCGCGAGGAAGAGTTCATCTACGAGCCGAAAACGCCGGCCATGATCGTCAAGGTCCATGCCTTGCTCGACGATGCCGGCAAGCCCGTCGATTGGACGCAGGAAATCTGGAGTCCAACCCACAATCAACGGCCGGGCGCCGGCGGAAACCTGCTCGGCGCGCTCGCGCTGCCCGATCCGCCGCCCGAACCGCCGCCAAACGATGTACCGGAAGCAAACGGCGGCGGCGCCACACGCAACGCCGAGCCGCTCTACAACATTCCCGCCAAGCGCATCCTGCACCACCTGGTGACGGAAGCGCCGGTGCGAACCTCGGCGCTGCGCGGGCTCGGGGCAATGCCGAACGTGTTCGCGCTCGAATGCTGCATTGACGAGCTGGCCGAACGCGCCGGACAGGATCCGGTGGCGTACCGCCTGTCGATTACTGCCGATGCGCGTGCGCGCGCTGTCATCGAGAAAGTTGCGGCCATGGCAAAATGGAATGCGGGCGCGCCTGTGGGCTCCGGGCGCGGCTGCGGAATTGCGTTTGCCCGGTACAAGAACCGCGCCGCCTACTCCGCGGTGGTCGTCGAGCTGTCGGTCAACGATGACATCCGATTGCATCATGTCTGGTGCGCGATCGATGCTGGCCTGGTGGTCAATCCAGATGGTGTGATTAATCAGCTTGAAGGCGGCATTCTCCAGGCCGCGAGCTGGGTGCTTAAGGAGCAGGTCCGTTTCGACAACGGCGTTGCGTCGTTCGATTGGGAAACCTACCCGGTGCTGAAGTTCAGCGAAGTGCCGGAGATCGAAATTGACCTGATCAATACGAAGGACGAGGTGCCGCTCGGCGTTGGCGAGGTCACGGCTGGACCGACTGCGGCGGCGATCGGCAACGCCGTGTCGCATGCCCTTGGCACCCGCATCCGCGATCTGCCCCTCACCCGCGAACGTATTATGGCCGCGCTGCTGACGGAATAGCGCGCCTTATGGCGTGTTTTGCCGAAGAACTGTTGCATCGTTCGCGATTTGCGGCTCAATTGTCGCCATGAAGCGGCGGCGCATACACAATCGTCAAAAGAAGAGCGGCAGCTGGCAGCGCGACCCTGAAGGGATGCGCATGCGCATTATGCGCGCAGCAACCGCAGAATTCGCACGCCACGGCTTTGGCGGCGCGCGCCTTGGCCGTATCGCCAAAACCGCCGGTGCAAACAAGCGCATGATCTACTACCACGTCGGCGACAAGGAGGTTCTCTACCTTGCCGTTCTCGAAGGTGCTTACGACCACATTCGCGCCGCTGAACGCCGGCTCAACCTCGAAGAACTCGGCGCCGGGCAGGCGATCGTCAAACTTCTGACTTTCACCTGGCAATATTTTCTGGAAAACCCGGAATTCCTCGCGCTGCTCAACGAGGAAAATCAGCATCGCGCACGTCACCTGCGCCGCTCGCGCAAAGTGAAGGGACTGCACTCGCCTTTCGTGGCATTGCTCGCTGACATTTTACGTCGCGGCGGAGCAAGCGGTGAACTGCGCAAGGGCATTGATCCGGTGCAATTCTACATCTCGCTCGCCGCCCTGTCGTACTTTTACCAATCCAACAGCGCAACGCTGGGCGTGATTTTCGGCCGCGACCTGCTGGCGGAAGACGCGAAGGCGGAACGACTGGCCCATATGACTGACCTGGTTCTGGCCGCGCTGCGGCCCGCGGCAACCGATACTCTTGACCCCGGATTGCCGGCGCTAATAGGATTTAACCAACGGGTTAAAATCCAGCCTTAGGTCAAGGCGAGAGCTCAAAAACAGCGGAACCGCCGTGTCGAACGGAGTGCAGCGCATTGTGCAGTCGGCCTGGGTCAGGCCAATGCTGTTTCTCGTGCTGCTGGTCGTCGTCTGGGATCTCGCGATTCGCGTGTTCCGCATCCCGCCCTATCAGATCCCGAAGCCCGAAGACGTGCTTCTGACCTTGTGGAGCGACGGGCCACAATTGCTTCAACAGGCCGTGCCGACAACCATCGCGACAGTCGAGGGCTTCTTGCTCTCGGCGGTATTCGGCATTGCGGTCGGGATGCTGATCGTGGGTTCGCGGACCGTCGAGAGCTACATTTATCCGTTGCTTGTGTTCTCTCAATCGATTCCGAAAATTGCGATCGCGCCGCTTTTCGTCGTCTGGTTTGGCTTCGGCATGTTTCCAAAGGTGCTGTCGGCATTCATGCTCGGCTTCTTTCCGGTCGTCGTCTCGGCTGTGCAGGGATTCAAGTCTGTCGAACCGGATATGCTCGATCTCGTCAGGGCGATGGAGGCAAAGCGGCTGCAGATTTTCCGCCTGGTCCGGTTTCCCCATGCCCTGCCCGCGATCTTTGCCGGCCTTAAGGTCTCCATCACGCTCGCCGTCGTCGGCGCAGTGGTCGGTGAATTCGTCGGATCGAATAGCGGCCTTGGATTTGTGCTTCAACGCTCCATCGGCAATTTCGAATTACCCACGATGTTCGCAGCGCTGGTCATTCTTTCGCTGATCGGTGTCGTGCTGTTCTGGACCCTCGACGTCATTGAACGGTTCGCCATCCCGTGGCACGCCAGCCAGCGCCAGGACATCGTCGTTACGGCCTGAAACAATCGTCTGAAGAAAAAAGGGAGGACATCATGATGAAATCGGTTTTCGCGGCACTCCTTGCCGTGCTGCTCGGCGGCCCGGCGTGGGCTGAAGACAAGGTCACGCTGATGCTGAACTGGTACGTTTACGGTGAACATGCGCCGTTCTACTACGGCAAGGAAAAGGGTTACTTCAAGGATGCCGGCATCGATCTGGAAATCCAGGAAGGCCGCGGCTCCGGCACCGTGACGCAGGTCGTCGCCGCAAAGACCGTGCAGTTCGGCTACGTCGACGTACCGACCATGATGCGCGCCGCCGTCAAGGGCGCGCCCGTGCAGGCGGTCGGCGTCGCGTTGCAGACCAATCCGATGTCGGCGATGGGTTTTGTCGACAAGAACATCCGGAAGCCGGAGGATATCAAAGGCAAGACGGTCGCAACGACCCCTGGCGATTCAATGTCGCAGATCTGGCCGCTGTTCCTGAAGAAGACGGGGCTGAAAGAAAGCGACTTCAAGACCGTGTCGGGCGATGCGACCACCAAGCTCAATGCAGTCATCAACGGTCAGGCCGACCTCCTGCTCGGTTATGTCATGGACCAGAGCATGAAGATCAAGGACGCAACCGGCAAAGACGTGTTTCCGATCAAGTTTGCCGACTATGGCGTCAATCTGGTGAGTTCAGGCGTCATCGTGAACAAGGATTGGCTCAACGACAACAAGGATCTCGTGAAGCGCTTCATGACGGCGGCCACGAAATCGCTCGAGGAAGCCTCCAAGCATCCGAAGGATGCCGCGCAGGCGATCCTCAATGCCAATCCGAAGGGCGGCAAGATCGAAACGTTGACGCAGGGGTTTGAGCTGACGATCCCGCTCTACAAGGATCCGTCCGGCAAGAAGAACCGCCCCTTCAACGTGACCGACGCCAATGTCAAGGACACCGTGGACGTCATGGTCGAATACGGCGGCCTCGACGCCAAGGCGAAGGAAGACTTCAAGAATTACTATACCAACGCCTATCTGCCCGCCGGCAGCGGGTCGTAAGCGTTGCGATGGCCGCAGGAAACCTCAAGATCGCGGCCGAGGCCGAACAAGCGAGACGCCCCGTCATTGAACTGCGGGGCGTCTCGAAAACCTATCGGACAGCCGATGGCGAAGTCCCGTCGTTGCGTCCGATTGATTTCACTGTGGGCGAAGGAGAGTTCGTTGTCGTGGTCGGGCCGTCCGGTTGCGGCAAGACCACCCTCCTCAAGATGATCGCCGGCCTGCTGCCCCCGAGCCAGGGCGAAATCCGCGTCGAAGGTCAGGCCGTCACCCGGCCACACGGCGGCGTCGGCATCGTATTTCAGACCGCCATGCTTCTGCCGTGGCGCAGCGTGTTTCGCAATGTGATGATGCCGGTTGAGGTCAAAGGTCTGCCACGCGACGAATACAGCGCACGCGCCCATGCGCTGCTAAAGCTGGTCGGCCTACAGGACTTCGAAAACAAGTATCCATGGCAATTGTCCGGCGGCATGCAACAGCGCGCGTCGATCTGCCGCGCGCTCGTTCACGATCCCAAGATCGTGCTGATGGACGAGCCCTTTGGTGCGCTCGATGCAATGACGCGCGAGCGCATGAATGTCGAACTGCAGCGCATTCAGCGCGAAACAAAAAAGACCGTATTGCTTATTACACATTCCATTCCTGAGGCTGTGTTTCTGGCTGACCGTGTGCTGGTCATGTCGGCGCGGCCCGGCAATATCGCCGCTGTCTATGAAGTGCCGCTGCGGCGGCCGCGTTCGCTCGACGTCTTGTCCGATCCTGCCTTTGTAGGGTTGACCCAAACAATTCGCGCGCACTTCTCCGACAGCCACCTCGATTGACCTGCCATGTCGCCACGTATCGCTGTGAAAAGCATCGAACTTTCCGAGCGGCGCGTGCCGTTCCGTCACCCGTTCCGGTTCGGCGCGGTGACCGTGAATGAAGCACCTCAGATTTTTGTCCACGTTACAATCGAGGTGGATGGACAACGCAGTACCGGCGCGGCTGCCGAATTGATGGTGCCGAAATGGTTCAACAAGGACGCAGGTCTGTCCGCCGGCGACACAATCGATCAATTGCGTCAGTCGGCCGCAATCGCGCGAACGCTTTATCTCGAACACACAGCGCCCGACACCGCGTTTGGCCTGCATGCCGCCCGCAACGGCACGCAGGTAGCGGCATGCGGCAAGGCGGGAATCCCTCCCCTCGCGGCAAATTTCGGCACCGCCGAGATCGACAAAGCCATTCTGGACGCGCTGCTGCGGGCGGCGCGAACGGATTTTTTCACCGGTATGCGCGACAACGTTGCGGGACTTGATCGGCGTCTGACGCCAGATCTCGACGATACTGCCGTTTCGGATTTCCTGACCGGGCGCAAGGTCTCGCAACGCATCGCCGTACGCTACACGATCGGCATGCTGGATACGCTCGACAGCGTACGCGAAGCCATTCGCGCAAAGTACCGTTTTTTCAAGATCAAGCTGTGTGGCGATCCTGAAAAGGATCGCGTTCGGTTGAGCGAGCTCGCAGCGCTGCTTGGCGACAGCGACTATCAGGCCACCCTCGACGCCAACGAACAGTACCGGAGTATTGGCGATCTAGACACGCTGGTGAAAGCCCTCCAGACCGACACGGCACTTAGGGCATTTGCGGGCCGGCTTCTTTACATCGAACAGCCGTTCGCCCGCGAAAACACCTGGAACTTCGATCTGAGGTCTCTCGCCACCACGGTCGCATTCATCATCGACGAAGCCGACGACAGCTATGACGCTTTCCCGCGCGCCAAAATCCTCGGTTATCGCGGTGTGTCCTCGAAGTCATGCAAGGGCCTCTACAAATCGCTGCTCAACGGCGCGCGGGCCGCGCGCTGGAACAAGGCGGGCGGAGATTTCTTCATCAGCGCGGAAGATCTGACGTGTCAGGCCGGCCTCGCCATACAGCAGGACAATGCACTCGTCGCCTTTCATGGCCTGAAGCACGCCGAGCGCAATGGTCATCACTACGTAGATGGCTTCGCCAATACGCCTGCTCTCGAAGCCGAGTCATTTCTCGCAGCACACTCCGACCTCTACGAAAAGTCGGATGGCATCGTTCGGCTCGCGGTACACGATGGCACCGTCACGACGGAATCGCTGGCCGTGTCCGGATTTGCTTGCGCTTTGCAGCCAGGCGATATCGGACCGCACAACGAAAAACACGACCTAAAGGAGCATGTAACGTGACGACGAGACGTCTTGGCATCATCATGAACGGCGTCACAGGCCGGATGGGTACTAATCAGCATCTGGTGCGTTCAGTGTTGGCAATCCGCGCTCAAGGTGGCGTCAAGCTTGGCAACGGCGATCGGGTGATGCCGGACCCGATCTTGATTGGCCGCAATGCTGACAAGACCGCGGGGCTTGCCAGGCAATACGGTGTCGAGCGCTGGTCGACCGACCTCGACAAGGCTCTGGCAAACACGGATGACGAACTTTTCTTCGATGCCGCGACAACGCAAATGCGGCCGAAGTTACTGGAAAAAGCGATCCGCGCCGGAAAGCACATCTACTGCGAAAAGCCGATTGCGACGACGTTCGACGAGGCATTGAATGCCTGCCGGCTGGCGGAAAAGGCCGGTGTCAAGAACGGTGTCGTCCAGGACAAGATTTTCTTGCCGGGATTGATGAAGCTCAAATTCCTGCGCGACAGTGGCTTCTTCGGACGCATGCTGGCGGTCCGTGGCGAGTTTGGCTACTGGGTCTTCGAAGGAGACTTGCAGCCAATTCAGCGACCATCGTGGAACTACAAGCTCGCCGAAGGTGGCGGCATCATTCTCGACATGCTGTGTCACTGGCGTTACGTGCTGGATAACACGTTCGGCGAAGTGAAGTCGGTCTCCTGCATCGGGGCAACGCACATCGCGCAGCGCTGGGATGAGGACGGCAAAGCCTACAAGGCGGATGCTGACGACGCCGCTTATGCGACATTCCAGCTTGAGGGCGGCGTCATCGCCCACATCAATTCGTCCTGGTGCGTGCGCCCCTATCGCGACGATCTCGTCACGTTTCAGGTCGATGGTACGCATGGGTCCGCAATCGCGGGGCTGCATGAGTGCATGATGCAGGCGCGGC
Source organism: Pseudolabrys sp. (assembly GCA_036003145.1). Classification (GTDB taxonomy): domain Bacteria; phylum Pseudomonadota; class Alphaproteobacteria; order Rhizobiales; family Xanthobacteraceae; genus Pseudolabrys. The sequence goes on along the minus strand of DASYSQ010000045.1, from coordinate 1,131 downwards.
AGGGAACCCCGCGACCGGTGTGGAATCCCGATCAGAAACAAACACTCGACCTCTACGAGTCCTGGCAGCCGGTCCCGGACTTCACGACGTTCGACAACGGATTCAAGGCGCAATGGGAGATGTTCATTCGCCATCTCGTCGAGGACGCACCCTATAAATATACGCTGCGCGAAGGCGCCAAAGGGCTGCAACTGGTGGAATGTGCGACCAGGAGCTGGAAAGAGCGCCGCTGGGTCGACATTCCTGCCCTGTCAGTATGAGAGACCACCCATGAACCGCATCGACAACAGTCTCAAGGCTCTCTCGATCGATCTGCCGCTCACCGGCGGCCGTGTCGAAAAATTTCATCTTTCCGAGCCCGGACATTTTCCTGAGCGTTCGGAGCGCAAGCTCAATCGCATCGCTTTCGCGGCGACACATGTCGTCGCCGACCCCCTCGCCGACAACGACCCCTGGCTCGATTGTGCAATCGACTGGGATAAGACCATTGCCTACCGTGAGTACCTTTGGGGTCTCGGTCTTGGTGTCGCGGAAGCGATGGATACTGCGCAACGTGGCATGGGTGTGGATTGGCCGACATCGCTTGAACTCATCAAACGGTCGGTCGCTGCGGCAAGAGCGTGCGACGGGCTGGTGTTTTCCGGCAGCGGAACAGACCAGCTCGATCCGGCGCAGGCGCGCAATCTCGACGATGTGATCCGCGCGTATGAAGAGCAGATTGAAGCGATCGAGGCCGTGGGTGGCCGCATTGTCCTGATGGCTTCGCGCGCACTGGCCAGAGTGGCGCGGTCCCCGGACGATTATGAAAAAGTCTACGGCCGGATTCTTCAGGGCGTACGCGAGCCTGTGATCATTCACTGGCTTGGAGACATGTTTGACCCGGCGCTGGCGGGCTATTGGGGCGCATCCGATCTCGACGCCGCCATGACGACAGCAGTCGAGATCATCAACGACCACGCCTCGAAGGTGGATGGCGTCAAAATATCACTGCTCGACAAGGACAAGGAAATTGCAATGCGGCGCCGCCTCAGTCAGGGCGTGCTGATGTATACCGGCGACGACTTCAACTATGCCGAGCTCATCGCTGGCGACGCCAAAGGCTATTCGCACGCGCTGCTTGGCATATTCGAC
>DASYSQ010000044.1:0-29061 GCA_036003145.1 Pseudolabrys sp. | reverse complement strand
CTGGCTGCCCTTGCGACATTGATCGTCGATGGCGCCAAAGCCGGCGTCAAAGATCTCGTTCTGCGCAACGAAGTATTCTCGCCGCGCTCGCTCGCAGAGATCGTCGGTGCGACACTTGCCGCGCGTGCCGATAACAAGGCCGCCAAGGCCGAAACGAGGATCGCGCATGATCTGCCGGCCATGGTATCGGGCGACATCTTGCGTCTGCGTGCGGCGCTGGAGAATCTCGCCGACAACGCGGTGAAATTCACCCATGAAGGGGCCGTCATATTCAGCGCGGATTCCGAGTCGGCAGAACGCAATCGCGTCCGGCTGATCTTTACATTTGCCGATAGCGGCATCGGCATGAGCGGGGCCGAATTGAAGCAGCTATTCCGTCCATTCGCGCAAGGCAGCGCCGAAATTTCCAGGCGCTATGGGGGGGCCGGCCTCGGCCTTTCTTTTGTGAAGCGCGTCGCGAACGCAATGGGTGGTGATGTCGTTGTTCGCAGCAAAAAGGATGGTGGGTCGACATTCCGCCTGACCGTGACGGTCGACCGCGTTGATGCGCATCCCGCAATGGCGCTCGTGGATGCGCGCCCCGTTGCCACACGGCCACTCTCGATCCTCTGCGCCGAGGATAATCCGTATGGACGTGTCGTGATGAATACGATCCTGCGGGAACTCGGGCATCGGGTTGATTTTGTCGAAACTGGCGAGGCCGCGGTCGCATCGGTGACGCACGGCAGCTATGACGCCGTACTAATGGACGTCACGCTTGCCGGGCTGAACGGGATCGAGGCCGCACAGCGTATCCGCGCGCTGCCTGGCCGTGCCGGACAGACGCCCATCATCGTGATTTCAGGGCATAACCAGAGCCGCAACGAGCAGGCCGCACGTGAGGCCGGAATGAATTTCTATTTCGTAAAACCAATCAGCCCGGCCAAGCTCGCGCAGGTGCTGGCAGGCCTGGCCCCTGGATAGTCAGACGTCGTTTGCGCCTTTGGTGCGCTCGACGATCCGCACCACGTCCGACATGATGCGATTCAACTCAAAATCCTTAGGGGTATAGACCGCTGCAACCCCGGCCCTTTCCAGTTCCGCCGCGTCCTCCGGCGGAATGATGCCGCCGACCACCACCGGCACATCGAGGCCGGCTTGTTTCATGCGGTCAACCACGTCTTCGACGAGCGGCAAATGACTTCCCGACAGCACCGACAGGCCGACGACGTGTGCTCTCTCCTTGCGAGCTGCGTCGACAATTTCCTCCGGTGTCAGTCGAATGCCCTCGTAGACGACCAGCATACCGGCATCGCGCGCGCGCACGGCGATCTGCTCGGCGCCATTGGAATGGCCGTCGAGACCGGGCTTTCCGACCAGAAAAGTCAGACGACGTCCCAGCTTGCGTGAAATGCGATCAACATCGGCCCGAATTTCGTCGAGGCCGGTGACGTCGTTGCGCATGGCGAGCCCGACGCCAGTGGGTGCCCGGTACTCACCGAAAGTCTCGCGCAGCGTCCAACCCCATTCGCCGGTGGTAACGCCGGCTTTGGCGCAGGCGATCGAGGCGGGCATGATATTGGTGCCGGCCGTGGCCGAGCGTTTGAGTTCTTTCAGCGCGGCGGCGACCGCATTGTTGTCGCGTGCGGCGCGCCAAGCCTTCAATTGCTCGATTTGGCCGCGCTCCGCGGCCTCTGGCACAGTGAGAATGGCATCCGCGGCACCCGCCAGGGGCGAGGGCTCGCTTTCAAGGTACTTGTTGACGCCGACCACAGTTTGCTCGCCGCGCTCGATCGCTTCCAGCCGCGCCGTGTTCGACTCGACGAGCTGCTGCTTCATGTAGCCCGTATCGACGGCGGCAACAGCGCCGCCCATCTCGTCGATGCGCTTGAGCTCCTGCTTGGCCTGGCGCTTCAGTTCATCGACTTTGTGCGCAATCGCGTCGGAGCCGTCGAAAATGTCGCCGTAGTCGAGCAGGTCGGTCTCATAAGCGAGAATCTGCTGCATACGCAGCGACCATTGCTGGTCCCACGGTCGTGGCAGGCCAAGTGCTTCGTTCCATGTTGGTAACTGCACGGCTCGTGCACGCGCGTTCTTTGATAGCGTGACGGCCAACATTTCAATGAGAATGCGCGCGACATTGTTTTCAGGCTGTGGCTCGGTCAGCCCGAGTGAATTCACCTGGACGCCATAACGGAACAGACGCTGTTTCGCGTCGATGATCCCGTAGCGCTCGTTGGTGATTTCGTTCCAGAGCTCGGTGAAAGCGCGCATCTTGCACAGTTCGGTAATGAAGCGCATGCCGGCATTGACGAAGAATGAGATGCGTCCGACCACGTCGCCGAATTTGTCCGGAGGCACTTCACCGGAAGCTTTCACCGTGTCGAGCACGGCAATCGCGGTGGCGAGCGCAAAAGCGAGCTCCTGCACCGGCGTCGCGCCCGCTTCCTGCAGGTGATAGGAGCAGACATTGATCGGATTCCATTTCGGAATCTCTCTGGTCGTAAACAGGATCACATCCTTGATCAGGCGCATCGACGGCGCCGGAGGGAATACATAAGTGCCGCGCGAGAGGTATTCCTTGATGATGTCGTTCTGAATGGTGCCTTGCAAAGACGCTCGCGGGGCGCCCTGCTCGTCGGCGACTGCGATGTAGAGCGCCATCAGCCACGCCGCGGTGGCGTTGATGGTCATCGAGGTGTTCATCGTGTCGAGCGGAATGCCGTTGAACAGTGCACGCATGTCGCCGAGATGGCAGATCGGCACGCCAACTTTGCCGACCTCGCCCTTGGCGAGCGCATGATCGGAGTCGTAACCGGTCTGGGTCGGGAGATCGAAGGCGACCGAGAGGCCTGTTTGCCCCTTGGCCAGGTTCTTGCGGTAAAGCGCGTTGGAATCCGCAGCCGTCGAATGGCCGGCGTATGTGCGGAAAATCCAGGGCTTATCGCGTTGAGTTTTGTCTCGCATTGTGTCGCCTGACAGCGACAGTGTGGCCCAGTGATTGCTGCAACGCAACATAGACCGATTGGCCGGGCGGAGTTATCCCGGCCAGCCGTTCCATGCAGTTAACGCTGCGAAAGACCGATTTACGCCCGTTTCACCAAGCTGATGACGAACAACAAGATCACAGCACCGATCGTGGCGTTGATGATGGATCCGAGAAGGCCCCCGCCGATATGGACACCGAGGTAGCCGAGCAACCAGGAGCCGATGAAGGCACCGACGATGCCAACGATTATGTTGCCAACCAGGCCAAAGCCAATCCCTTTGACGATAATGCCAGCAAGCCAACCGGCAATCGCGCCGACGATGATGAGGACGATCAATGCTTCCAATGACATGGCGTTCTCCCCAAATCGCGACTCACCCCCGGGGTGGTCGCTGACGGCTCAATTGAACACCAAACTCCGGATGGCGTCGACGGCTATCCGCGGGCGTTGGTCGTTATGGGAGGTCAGCGCCGTGCGTGCACAACAGCGACGTCGTCCGAACAGACGCGCTTCCAGTCGGGCAGGCGATCAAGCAGAGCGACAGCGGGAGTTGACGGCGTGAGCAAAGCCGCGCCGATGTGGTATTCGTCGAGCAGCCGCAGGAAGTCCGGAAGGTTTTCCAGACTCAGCGCGCTGATTATGACGGAGCATATAGGCCCCGCCGTAAAGCTCCCCACGGCCATGGATGAATGGCGCAAGACCGACAAAAGCGAGATAGCCGCCAAAATCGTAATCGTTCAGGATCGGACCGATGTCGGTCGAATGGATTGCGTTCGCCGGCGTAATCCTGGCAGGTGGGGACACATCATGTCCTAATGACGCCAAGCCGGTGACACCGATCAGCAATAGCACAACAGTCGCCGGCAGCTATGCTGATGGTCGCAACGCCATTCCTGTCCGGTCGCCGGCGAGCGTGGTGAATTGTTCGGCCAAAGGCCGGGCCAGGAATATTGGCCCGAGCATTCCAAGCAGGTCGGCGTGACGCGTCCGCCACCCGCCCAACTCGTCGAATGATCTGCTCGGACATTCCGCGTCCCGACGTGGTTCTCGCCACGCAAGGCCGGCTCGCATTGCAAATCCCTTAAGCGTTGCAGCCGCGTCCGCCGGTGGAAAAGCTAACGCGTTGCCATGCTGACGGTTTTTGTTCTTCCCAACGGATATATTGCGGTGCAACATAATATGCGTCACACTGCGATCAGGGCAGGAGAATATCGATGCCGGTTGTCGCAAAGGCGCGGAGCGTTGCTCCACTCAAGGATCTCTATGCGATCGGCGAGATCCCGCCGCTTGGCCACGTCCCGGACAAGATGCACGCCTGGGTCATTCGCAAGGAACGGCACGGGCCTCCCGACAAATCATTCCAGCTTGAAGTTGTACCAACCTGGCCGATCGGCGATGACGAGGTGCTCGTCTACGTTATGGCCGGAGGCGTCAATTACAATGGCGTCTGGGCCGGCCTCGGCGTTCCGATCTCGCCGCTGGACGGTCACAAGCATCCGTTCCACATCGCGGGTTCGGATGCATCGGGCGTGGTCTGGGCGGTCGGCGCCAAGGTCAAACGCTGGAAAGTTGGTGACGAGGTGATCGTCCACTGCAATCAGGACGATGGCGACGATGAGGATTGCAATGGCGGTGATCCGTTGCTGTCTCCCTCCCAGCGCATCTGGGGTTACGAGACACCGGACGGTTCGTTCGCACAATTCTGCCGCGTGCAGTCGCGCCAACTCATGCCCAAGCCCAACCATCTCTCCTGGGAAGAGTCGGCCTGCTATACGCTCACACTTGCGACGGCCTACCGCATGCTGTTCGGCCATGCGCCACACACGCTCAAGCCCGGCGATAACGTCCTGGTCTGGGGCTCCTCTGGCGGCCTTGGCGTATTCGGCGTCCAACTCGTTGCGGCTTCCGGTGCGAATGCCATTGCGGTCGTATCGGACGATTCGAAAGCCGAATACGTTCTCAATCTTGGCGCCAAGGGCGTGATCAACCGCAAGGACTTCAAATGCTGGGGCCAGATGCCGGCGGTGAATTCGGCCGAGTTCAATGACTGGACGAAGGAAGCGCGCCGCTTCGGCAAGGCGATCTGGGATATCACAGGCAAGCGGGATGTCGACATCGTGTTCGAGCATCCTGGCGAACAGACGTTTCCGGTGTCCTGTCTCGTCGTGAAGCGCGGCGGCATGGTCGTGTTCTGCGCTGGAACGACCGGTTACAATCTTACATTCGATGCGCGCTACGTCTGGATGCGCCAGAAGCGCATTCAGGGCTCACACTTCGCGCATCTCAAGCAAGCCTCGCAAGCAAACCGTTTCGTGCTTGAGCAGCGCATCGATCCGTGCATGAGCGACGTGTTCACTTGGGAAAATATCCCGTTGGCGCATATGAAGATGTGGAAGAACCAGCATCCGCCCGGCAATATGGCGGTGATGGTGAATGCGCCGCGCAGCGGACTGAAAACTTTCGAGGATGCGCAGGAGGCGACCGGCGGTTAACGTGCGTCTGGGCGCGTTCTGGTGACGACGGAATTCAATTCTCCCCCATAGATGAATATCGACGCGCAAACATACAGAAACACCAGCGCGACCATGGCCGATGCCAGGCCGGCATACATCGAAACATAGGCAAAGGCATAGTTGGCGAGATAGCGGCCGAAAATGGCACCACTGATCAGCCAAAGCAAAAGCGTCGCAACAATTCCTGGAGCAATTTCGGCGAAGGAGCGCCGGCCGGCGGGCAACCAAAGGTGCACGATCATCAATGCGACGATAAGCACCGCAGCTGTGACCGTATAGCGTGCGAAGGTGATCAGGTCTCCGAATTGATCCAGCGCCGGCAGGTAGTGCGCAAGCTTTGAAAGAATCAGTGGCGCGAGCACCACCAGGAACGAAAATGCTAAAATCGCAACCGCGCCCACCAGCACGTAGACGATCGACTCAAGCCGGAGCACCCACCACGAGCGCGGTTCCTTCATGTTGTAAGCGCGATTTAATCCGATGCGCAGACTCTCGACCCCGCTCGAGGCGAAATAAAGCGCGAACAGAACGCCGAGGGTCAGCACGTCGCCGCGCGTTGAAGTCAAAACGCCCGTGATATCGAGAGCGATCGGCGCAGCGACCTGCTTTGGCCACGCCTCGAGCAAAAGCCGTGCGGCCTCATCCGCCAGCTCCGCGGAACCGAAAAAGAATCCGGCAAGTGCGGTGACCACGATCAGAAACGGAAACAAGGCCATCAGCGTGGACAATGCAATGTGGCTGGCGATTGCCCAACCGTCGTCCTCGATGAAATGCCGAAACGCGTCGGCTGCCAGTCGCACTGACCGCTTAAGAGCGCGCAATGGGTACTCCCTGCAGGCGGCAGCTATTCAAATCGTCTATTGCTGCACGCTTTGCAAGCCCGGTTTGGGCGCACTTCGCCACTGCTGGGTGGCCAAATTATGCCGCCTGCACGTTGCTGAGGAATTGACGGACCTGCGCTTCCAGACCTTCGGCCTCGACCGCGACCGAATCCGCAAGATCCTTGACATCCGAGGCGGTGGAGCGGGCGTCGGTGGTAACACCTGCCACACGGCTCATTGCTTCCGCACCGACGCGAGCCTCGCCCGAGGCACGGCTGACGCCTTCCGCGATCGATGCGACCGCTGAATTCTGCTGATCGACGGTCACGGCGACCACTGTCGCAATCGATGACATTTCACGGATGATGGCGTCGACCTGCCCGATCGCCTGCGAGGCGTCGACTGCCGCGGATTGGATTGAACCGATCTGCTCGGCGATTTCCTCTGTCGCCTTGGCGGTTTGGCTTGCAAGCGACTTCACTTCCGCCGCCACGACCGCAAATCCTTTCCCGGATTCGCCGGCCCGTGCGGCTTCAATTGTGGCGTTCAGCGCCAGAAGGTTGGTTTGTCCGGCGATCGCCTGGATAAGTCCTACAACTTCACCGATGCGGGTGGCTGCATTCCCGAGTTCCGTCATGGTGGTGACAGTGCGTTGAGCCTCGGAAACCGCCCGCCCGGCCACATCGGTCGATTTTGTCGCCTGCGAGGCAATCTCGCCGATCGAGGCTGCCAATTCCTCGACCGAACTGGCGGCAACGGTCACATTTTCCGATGCGGCGGTCACACGGCTTTTCGCGGTGTCGGCTTCCAAAGACACCGTGTCGGCGGCTTTATTGAGATCTGCCGAGCTCATCTCCAGCTTCCGCGACGCCGCACGCAGTTTGTTCAGTGCGCTTTCGACCGAATGCTTGAATTGCGAAATGGTCGACGCGATCATGTCGCTGCGTTGCTCGCGCGCACGGCTCGCTTCGGTTTGCGTCTGCGCCAGGCGCTCGCGCTCAATCATGGTGTCGCGGAACACGATCACGGTGCGCGCCATTGCTCCGATCTCGTCGCGGGCATGCGTGGCTGGTATGCGGGCGGTGGTGTCACCGTCGGCAAGACGCTTCATGACCGAGGCAAGACCATTGAGCGGCCGCGTGATGCTTCGGCCGATCAGCCAGCTGAATCCAAGGCCAAGTGCGACCATAGCGACGCCGACCGCGATAATGCCGGTGCGCGTGCTCGCTTGCGATGCCGCAAGCCGTTGCGTGGCGTCGCTTCCGGTATTGCGCGCGTATTGGATGACTTCGTCCGCGCGCGGCAACATGCTCTGACTGTCGATGTCAATAATTGCGCGCAATGGGCGCACACGGTCGTGTCCCTCGATCCATTTTTCAAAGGTGTCGACGTAGTTTTTCACTTGCTGTTCGAGCAAGGTCTTCACCTGCGGAGTACCGTCGATCCGGCTAAAGGTGTCGGTAAACTTCTTGTAGCTGGCCAGGAACTGCTGCCGCGAGACTTCGCTCTGGTTGACCCGATAGTCGGCTTCAAAGTGCCGCATCGAGAGGAGTGCGATCATCAGTTTCGTGGCGTCGGCTTCGGCCAGCCACGACATGTTCTCGTTGATGATGCGCTCGACGGTATTTCCGGATGCGTGCAAATTTCCGCGCAGACCGGACGAATCGTCGAAACCGAGGACCTTTTGCGCGTTCACCAGTTCGTTGAAGTTCTCGCGTAGCGTCATCACGTCATTGCGCATGCTGACGATATTCTTGGCGCGGCCTTGATCGATCGAGGCCACAATAGCGTCAAGATCCTTGACCGAATTGGCATGGGTCTGTTCGAAACTCATCACCAGGTTGTTGTCGGGGCTGACGCTGAAATCCTTCACGATAATTCGCATCGACGCGACCGCGCTCTTGAAATCCCGGCTGGAGTCGGCAAGCGCGTGGGATTGCGTGACGGTGGCGAAGGCGCGGCCGACGTCGCCTTCGCCCGAGACATACGTCACGCCATTGGCGAGGAAGCCTGCGACCGGGATGAGAGCCAGGACAACGATGCGTGTGCGCACCGAGAAGGAGGCGAGCATCCGGGCTAGCCGGTTGAACGGAAGCGCTAGATCGATGGATCGCATGCTGGTTCAATCGCGCGCCAGTGGCTGCCACTGCGCAGAGGTAATGATGTAAGCCGCAAATCGTTAATTTTTAGCAATTTGCATTGCCAGACGTGTCGTAAAGCCCCGATTTCCTTGGCACTTTGCTTTTGTGCACTGCACGCGTAGTGTCGTCAGCATACAGACAACGCCAGTGCAGAAAATTTTGAGAATTTGATGCCAATCGCCGCCTCCCGCCCTGTCGCGAAGAACGACGTGGTCGACCTTGCCCTTGAGGCGAGCGCCGCTCTCGATGCCTTGCTCGTTGACGCGACGGCAATGGTGCGCGAGCGGGTGGTCGTGGAAGGCCGTGTGGTGGGCCGCCTGTTTGATCGCGAGCAGCGCGCCACCCATGGGCTGGCCTGGTTGGCCACTTACGTGGGGGCCGTGCGTCAACTCGCCGCCTATGCCACGCGCATGGCCGACGACGGCACACTCGGGGAGACCGAGGAGCTCCTCGTTCGTATCGGCCTTGGTGAGTATCTCGCGCAGGTCGCGGGTGGCATTCCAATGAGCCAGGGCGAGGTGGTGCGGCCGTCCGATCTCGGATTGTCGCCGGCGCAAACCGCCGTACGCATCAACGCCATTGTCGAGAAACTCGTTACCGCCGGTAACAGCGCCGAACATCGCGCTCGCCTCATCGAGCTGATCCGTGCAGGCCATAGCGCCACGGTAGGCACGTGCGGTCTCGGTGAGACGCTGGATTCGATCCGGGAGGAAATGCGCAGATTTGCCGACAGCGAGGTCATCGGCAACGCGCAAACGTGGCACCTCACCAACAGTTACGTGCCGCTCGAGGTGATTGCGCAGATGTCCGAGCTCGGCGTGTTCGGCCTCACCATTCCCGAGGATTTTGGGGGCATGGCACTCGGCAAGGAATCGATGTGTGTCGTTTCCGAAGAGCTTTCACGCGGATATATCGGCGTCGGCTCGCTTGGTACGCGCTCGGAGATTGCTGCCGAATTGATCCTCGGCAGCGGCACAGGCGCGCAGAAGGAAAAGTGGCTGCCTAAGATTGCGTCCGGCGAAGTCTTGCCCACCGCCGTCTTTACCGAGCCGAATACCGGTTCCGATCTTGCTTCAATCAAGACGCGCGCGGTGCGCGAAGGCAACGTCTATAGAGTTTATGGCAGCAAGACCTGGATCACTCATCCCGTTCGTGCCGATCTGATGACGCTTCTCGTGCGGACCAATCCGAAAGAAGCCGGCCATCGCGGGCTGTCGATGCTGCTTGCCGAAAAACCGCGTGGTGACGACAGGAATCCATTTCCCGCTGAAGGAATGAGCGGCACCGAAATCGAGGTGCTTGGCTATCGCGGCATGAAGGAATACGAGATCGCGTTCGACGGTTTTGCGGTAAAGGCGGAGAATTTGCTCGGTGGCGTCGAGGGGCTCGGCTTCAAGCAGCTTATGCAGACTTTCGAATCCGCCCGCATCCAGACTGCCGCACGCGCCATTGGGGTCGCACAGGCCGCGATGGAGCAGGCGCTCGACTATGCGCAGAATCGCACGCAGTTCGGCGGTCCAATCATCGGGTTCCCGCGCGTTGCCGACAAGATCGTGATGATGGCGGCGGAAATAATGATCGCGCGGCAACTTACATATTATGCCGCGCGCGAAAAAGATTCCGGGCGGCGCTGCGACCTGGAAGCCGGGATGGCCAAGCTGCTGGCGGCGCGCGTCGCCTGGGCTGCCGCGGACAACGCCGTGCAGGTGCATGGCGGCAACGGCTTTGCGCTGGAATTCCCGGTCTCCCGAATCCTGTGCGACGCCCGCATCCTCAATATTTTTGAAGGAGCTGCCGAGATCCAGGCCCAGGTTATTGCGCGCCGCCTGCTCGACGGCACGAACTGAAAAGCCTGAAATCGGCAACGAAATTGGGCCTTGCCGGTTTAACAGAGGAGAGTTCGCAAAGCGCGCCCGTTTTCAGGTTTGCGTTAATTTGAGGAGACCATAGATGGCCGCGCTTTTGATAAGACACGGCGAGTGGGTGGTGGTCTGCGATGGCGCCAAGGCCCTGATTTTGGAAAACGTCGGCGATATCAATTCTCCCAATCTGAAGACCATGGAAGTTTTTGAACAAACGGACTTGCCGACACATGCTCTCGGCACAGACGTGCCGGGGCGTTCCATCAACTCCGTCGGCAACACGCGCAGCGCCGTCGAACAAACGGACTGGCACGATCAGGCGGAGAGAGCTTTTCTCGTACACTTGGCCCGGCATCTCGATGGTGCCGTTTCTTCCGGCAAAGCCAAGTCGATGATTGTCGTCGCTCCGCCACGCGCTCTTGGAATGATCCGTCCGGCCTATTCCCAGTTGCTGAAGGGTGTGGTGCGCGCCGAAGTGGACAAGGATTTTGTCAAAATGCCCGTGCATGAGATTGAGAAGCACCTGACAGGTGGTTGACCACAGAAAATCCCCGCTCGCGAAGTCTGCGATTATGACTAGCCCGCCGCCACGGCGATGGTATGGTCGCCGCGATTCTCGGTGAAAGGCCCGCGGATGAGGGTGCATTCAGGCATGTGCTGGCGTCTTGGCAGCGCGTGCGCGTTTGTTGCGATGCTGACAGTGTTCACGGCAACGGGTGCGCATTCGCAGACAACAAAACAATCGCCGGCGCCACCCGGCGCTGCGGCTGCGACATCCGATCCGATTCCAATCCCTGGTTTCTGGGATCCGCGCCGGCGTCCGGAGAGGCCGGACCTCTCGCGCATAAGTATCATCCGGTTCCTTACGGAAACGGATTATCCGCCCTTCAACTATGCCGGACCTGATGGCGCGCCCACCGGCCTCAATGTCGATCTGGCTCGGCTGATTTGCGAGGAGCTCAAGGTCGCCTGCACGGTGCAAATGCGCCGCTTCGACACCTTGATCAATGCACTCAACACCAACAACGGCGATGCCATCATCGCGTCGATCGCGGCCACGCCGGAAATGCGGTCACGTGTTGATTTCAGCGATCCGTATTACCGGACACCAGCGCGCTTTGTGGCGCGCCGCGACAGCACGATCGAGGGTGTCCGTCCGGAAGCGCTCGAAGGAAAGAAAATCGGAGTCGTTGCCGGCACTTCGCACGAGGCGTATCTCAAGACGCTATTCACCGAGGCTGAATTGCATCCTTATCCGGATGCCGACGCCGCGCGTTTCGCACTGAAGCGAGGTGAGGTCGATCTCCTTTTCGGTGACGGCGTCTCGCTCGCCTTTTGGCTCAACGGAACCGACTCTGCGAATTGTTGTATGTTCAAGGGTGGACCCTATCTGGAGAGCCGGTTTTTCGGCGAGGGCGTCGGCATCGTGGTGAGACGCGGCAATGATCTGCTGCGGCAGGCATTCAATTGGGCGCTGTTCCGGCTCTGGGAAAAGGGCCGCTTCACCGATCTGTGGTTACGTTATTTTCCCGTCAGCCCGTTTTGAACCGCCGATTTGACGCAGGCGTGCGGCATTTCTACTGTCCGCGCCCCGGAGACCACGATGTCTGTCACTGATACCGCTGCTTCTTTGCGTCAAATCGCCGAGCAATCGAACGCCTGGCCATTCGAAGAGGCGCGCAAGATTGTCACGCGGCTCAAGAAACATCCCAAGGACGAAGTGATCTTCGAGACCGGTTATGGTCCGTCGGGCCTGCCGCACATTGGTACCTTTGGGGAAGTTGCCCGTACGACCATGGTGCGGCACGCCTTTCGCGTGCTGACCGGTGACAAGATAAAGACGCGCCTGATCGCCTTTTCCGATGACATGGATGGCCTGCGCAAGGTGCCGGACAATGTCCCGAACAAGGCCATGCTGGAGAAGCATCTCGGCAAGCCGCTGACCCAGGTGCCGGATCCGTTTGGCACTCATCCGAGCTTCGGCGAGCATAACAATGCGCGGCTGCGTGCGTTCCTGGACCACTTTGGTTTCGAATACGAATTTATGTCGTCGACCGAGTGCTACAAGTCCGGCCGGTTCGATCAGGCCTTGCTCAAGGTATTGGCGCGCTTCGACGAAGTGATGGCAATCATGCTGCCGTCACTGCGCGAAGAGCGCGCCGCGACCTATTCGCCGTTCCTGCCAATATCGCCAAAGAGCGGCATCGTCCTGCAAGTGCCGATCACCGCGCACAATGCCAAGGCCGGCACCATCACCTATGAAGACCCGGACACCAAAGAGCAGGTGGTCACTCCGGTCACAGGCGGCCGCTGCAAGCTGCAGTGGAAGCCGGATTGGGCCATGCGCTGGATCGCGCTCGGCGTCGATTACGAAATGTCCGGCAAGGACCTGATCGATTCGGTGAAGCTTTCGGGCGAAATCTGCCGCGCTCTCGGCGGCACTGCGCCGGAAGGGTTTAACTACGAGCTGTTCCTGGACGAGAAGGGTCAGAAAATCTCCAAGTCGAAGGGCAACGGCCTGACGATCGAGGAATGGCTGCGCTACGCCAGCCCGGAAAGCCTCTCAGTGTTCATGTATCGCGAGCCCAAGGCGGCCAAGCGGCTCTACTTTGATGTCATTCCGCGCCACGCCGACGAGTACTATCAGTTTCTCGACGGCTTTGAGCGGCAGGACCAGCGGCAGCAGTTGTCGAATCCCGTCTGGCACATCCATTCCGGTAAACCGCCGAAGATCGACATGCCGATCTCATTTGCCATGTTGCTCACGCTGGTGTCGTCGTCGAATGCCGAAAATGCCGACACGCTCTGGGGCTTCATCGGCCGCTACCGGCCCGGTGTGACACCGAAGACGCATCCCAAGCTCAACGAGTTGGTCGAATATGCCATCCACTATTTCCGCGATTTTGTCTTGCCGGAAAAGAAATTCCGCGAGCCGACCGACACCGAGCGCGCAGCCCTGATCGATCTGCGCGATGCACTCTCACAGTTGCAGCCCAATGCGAGCGCAGAGGAGATCCAGAACGTGGTCTACGAAATCGGCCGCCGCGAGCCGTTCCTTGATCAAAAGAAGACGGCGAAGGATGGCAAGCCGGGCGTTTCGCTTGACTGGTTCAATTTGCTCTACCAGGTGTTGCTGGGCCAGGAGAAAGGTCCGCGGTTCGGCTCTTTCGCGGCGGTCTACGGCTTAAAGAACACGATGGACATGATCGACGGTGCGCTGACGCGCTCGGCGTAATCTGTCATGGCCGGAACAAGGCCGGTGACGACGAAACCTACTGGCTCGCCCAAACGATCCGCGCCACCCAATCGACGTCGGACATCGCCACGGTGCGATCGCGGTGCTCGGCGTTGAGCGATTTGAGCTCGACCGACTTTGCGGTCTTGCGCTTGAGCTCTTTCACCATGACTTCGCCGTCCCTGGTCTTGACCACGACGCGGTCGCCCTTTCGCACCGTTGCGCCTGGAGAAACGATGATGACATCGCCGTTGCGATAAGCCGGCTTCATCGAATCGCCGGAGATTTCCAGCGCGTAGGCGTGCTCGTCGCTTACGGCGGGAAAGGCAATCTCCTCCCAGCCTTTGCCGACCGGAAAACCGCCATCATCGAAAAAGCCGCCGGCGCCGGCCTGTGCAAAGCCGATCAACGGCACGTTGTTCATGGTCGCCTTGCCGCCATCGGTGATCAATGTGACGAAGGTGTCGAACTTGGTGGTTGTCGCCTGCAGTGCCTTGGCGACCGATTCCGTCGACGGCCAGCGTGGCCGACCCTCCGGCGTGACGCGCTTGGATTTGTTGAAGGTGGTTGGATCGAGGCCCGCTTTCTTGGCCAGACCCGACGGCGTCAGTTTGGCGCGCGCGGCGAGCCGGTCAATGGCAGTCCAGATCTGGTTATGGGTGAGCATAGGCATGGACGCGGGCACCGGCTGTGGTCCGAGGGATAGGAATTATAGCCTTGAGTCGCCCCCCTCCCGCAACAGTTTCATGTGCCGGCCGCCTTGAATAAACCTTGGCCCGGCCGATAGGGTCGACCGTCGCGCGAATCCGGAGACCAATCTGGTGATCGGTCTTTTCGACCGCCTGTCCCGCCCCTTTCTGCGGGTCCTCGATCCTGAGGACGCGCACGCGCTTGCAATCAAGGCGCTGCGCTACATGCCCGTGGCCAGGGCGCCCGCTGACAGCGAAGAACTGGCGGTCAGTGCCTTTGGCCTCAAATTCCCGAATCCGGTCGGTCTTGCCGCCGGCTTCGACAAAAATGCACAAGTGCCGGATGCGTTGCTGCGACTTGGCTTTGGCTTCGTCGAGGTCGGCACCATCACTCTGCGAGCGCAAGGCGGTAATCCGAGACCGCGGCTGTTCAGGCTTGAGACGGATCACGGCGTGATCAACCGGCTTGGCTTTAACAACGAAGGCGCTGCCGCTGCTCACATGCGGCTTGCGGCGCGCCGCAACGCCGGCGGAATAGTGGGCGTCAATATCGGCGCCAATCGCGATTCGACGGATCGAACTGACGACTACGCGCGCTTGATCGAAACTTTCTCCACCGTCGCCAGCTATTTCACCGTCAATGTGTCTTCGCCGAACACTCCCGGTCTGCGCGACTTGCAACAGGCAAAGGCACTCGACGACCTGCTCGCCCGTGTCATCGATGCGCGTGAAAGTGTGCTTCCGCGTGCGGGCCTGACCTCGATCCTTCTCAAGATCGCGCCCGATCTTACGCTGCCCGACCTTGACGACGTCGTCGGTATTGCACGGAAACGCCGCGTCGACGGGATGATTGTCGGGAACACGACCATTTCGCGTCCCGGTTCGTTACGCGAGCGCGACAAGGGGCGCGAGCAGGGCGGGCTATCGGGTAAGCCGTTGTTCAAGCTTTCGACCCGCATGCTGGCGGAAACTTTCGTGCGGGCCGAAAACGCGTTTCCGTTGATCGGTGTCGGCGGCATCGATTCCGGTTCCACCGCGATTGCAAAAATCAAGGCAGGTGCCACGCTGTTACAGCTTTATAGTGCGCTTGTTTATCGCGGGATCGGAGTGGTTGCGGAGATCAAGGCTGATCTCACAGCGGCACTCAGGCGCGGTCATCGCAGCTCACTCGCGTCGATGGTTGGCAACGATGCGGCTGCGATCACGGCCGAAAGCTGGCCGGGCTAGCGCTTCCGTTCATTTTCCGCGCGGTGCATTGAACAGGCGCATGAGAATCCAGATCGGAATGACGATAACCGCGCCGAGCAGGAAGTAGCGCCACAGCCAGCGGACTGCGTCGAAGCCCATGTTCCAGATCGAGCGGACCAGCCGTTCAACGCTGCGTATAATGTCAAATGGGTCCAGGCCGAGCGCCGAGAGAATCACACCGACCAGGACTGATAACAGAACCAGGCGCCCCAGCACCGCAAGTGGTGAACCGCCCGTCCATCGCGCGACCTGATTGTCAGCCATGATTGCCTCCACTGGCGGTCATTGTAGCATGCTCTCGCTGCTGCAACATGTGCTCGAGTGTCTTCAGCCGGTCAGCTTCCCCCGGCGGCTTATCCCAGCGTAACCGGTTGATGCGCGGAAACCGCATGGCGATGCCGGACTTATGACGCGTCGAGCGTTGTAGTCCCTCAAACGCAACTTCCAGCACCAGCCCCAGCTTGGGCTCGTGCGCGACTTCGCGCACCGGTCCGAACCGATCGACGGTATTCCGGCGCACGAAACGATCGATCTGGAGCAGCTCCTCGTCCGTGAAACCAAAGTAGGCCTTGCCGACGGGCACCAGCTCCTCGCCGTTTTCGCCCTTGGTCCAGACGCCGAAAGTATAGTCCGAATAATACGACGAGCGCTTGCCATGCCCGCGCTGCGCGTACATCAGCACGGCATCGATGATCATGGGGTCGCGTTTCCACTTCCACCACGGCCCCTTTGGCCGGCCGGGGGTGTACGGCGCGTCGCGCCGCTTGAGCATCACGCCTTCAACGGCATCGGCATCGGCCCCGGCCGGATCGGCGCGCGCCGCAGTCAATTCGTCCCAGGAGTTGAATCGTATCAACGGCGAAAGGTCGATCCGCGGATCGTTCAATTTTGTGATGAATTTCTCCAATCGTGCACGACGCTCCATGAAGGGATGCCCGCGCAAATCCTCATCGCCGTGTGCCAGAAGATCGTAGGCGCGCAGATGTGCTGGGAATTCCGCCAGCAGCTTTGCGGTGACCGCCTTGCGGTTCAAGCGCTGTTGCAACACGTTAAAGGATTGAACGCGGCCTTCGCGCATGATCAGCAGTTCGCCGTCAATCGCGCAGGGCAATCGCAACGCTTCGACGAGATCTGGAAAGCTCCTGGTAATTTCCTCACCCGTACGCGAATAGAGTCGGGCGACCAGTTCGCCGTGTTCGTCGTGGCCCGCCACCGCCTGAACGCGGATGCCGTCCCATTTCCATTCCGCCATAAAATCTGCAGCCTCGAGGCCTGCTAGATCGCTCTCTTCTGCCGCGTGCGCGAGCATTGGCGGTCGAAACGGTGCCGGATCGCGGGAGGACGGCTTCTCAGTCCGGCCCTCAAGCCAGGCGAAAAGGTCGTGATAAGGTGGCGTCAACCCGGGCCATAGAATTTCGACCTCATCGGGCTGCTTGCCACCTAGTGAGGCAGCAGCGGTCTTGGCGAGACGGGCCGAGACGCCGATACGTAAACCGCCCGTCACCAGCTTCAGCAGTGCCCAGCGGCCGGTTTCGTCCAATCCATCGAGCCAGCGCGCGATTTGTGCCGGTAACTGCGCCTTCCCGAGCGTCGAAAGCGTTTTGACAACGTCCGACAAGGTCGGAGCCGAATTCGGCTTTCGCTCCGGGTTGGCCGGCCACATCAGCGCGACAGTTTCGGACAGGTCGCCGACATAGTCATAGGAGAGTGCGAACAGCGTCGGGTCGGTTCGTTCCATGATCAAAGCGCGGATCATTCCGCCTTTGGCGTGCTTGAATGTCAGCGCACCGGTCAGAGCGGCGAGCGCCCAGCCGCGTTCCGGATCGGGCGTGCTCCGCAGATATTCGGCGATCAGACGCAGCTTGGCGTTGCGCCCCGGTTCATATGCGAGACGATCGAGCAGCTCGGCGAAGCGATTCATGCTTCCCCCTCGCTCGCAGTCACGTCGGCTTCTTCTTCATCACCATAGCCGACGATATCGAGCGGCCGCGCCTTAAGGCCTTTCGTCTGGCACCAATGCACGAGCGCGTCTTCCTGCCCATGCGTCACCCAGACTTCAGAGGCGCCCGTGGCCGCTATGGTTGTCGTGAGCCCATCCCAGTCGGCGTGATCGGAAACTACAAGTGGCAGCGTGACGCCACGCTGGCGTGCGCGAGCTCGGACACGCATCCACCCCGACGCAAACGCCGCGACCGGATCGGGAAAACGGCGCGACCACAGATCGCTCATAGCGCTCGGCGGACAGATGACGATATGGCCGGCAAGCTCTGCCTTGTTCGCGCTGCGCACCAGCTCGACCTGACCGAGATCGATGCCGCGGCTCTGGTAGTAGCGCGTGATCGACTCGACGGCGCCATGGATGTAGATCGGCTTGTCGTGCCCGGCCGCCCGCAACATCGCCATCACGCGTTGCGCCTTGCCGAGCGTATAGGCTCCGACGAGATGTGCGCGCTCGGGGAACAACGTGACTGAGTGCAGGAGTTTTGCAATTTCACCGCCGGCGTCATGATGGCGAAAGACCGGCAATCCGAATGTCGCTTCGGTGATGAATACGTCACATGGCACCAGTTCGAATGGGGTGCACGTCGGATCGGCGACGTCCTTGTAGTCGCCGGAGGCGACGACACGCAGGCCGCCGCATTCCACGCGGATCTGTGCCGAGCCGAGGACGTGCCCGGCAGGATGCAAGCTCACCTTTACGCCATCGAGTTTCAGCGTCTCGCCATAGGCAACTACCTGTGTCCGGCCCGCGAAATTATCGCCATAACGTAGACGCATGATGTCCAGCGTTTCCTTCGTCGCCAGCACAGCGCCATGGCCGGCGCGCGCATGGTCGGAATGCCCATGGGTGATTAAGGCCTTCTCAACCGGCCGGGTCGGATCGATATGAAAGCCGCCGGGTTTGCAGCACACGCCCGACGGCGTTGGAACCAGGATATCTTCGGGACGCATCGTGGTTAGATAGGCATTAAGCGCAAAACGACAAAGAACGGATCGATGAACAGCCCGATTTCCTTTTCCTCCGGCGATGTGATCGCCGACCGCCGTTTCGAATGGGCGCGCGACCGAGAGGCCAAGGGCGATCTCACGGGTGCTGCCGATCTGCTGCTGCAGGCGCTTGAGCTTGCGCCAGCCTATGCCTCAGCCTGGTTCGTGCTCGGCGAACTGCGCCAGATATTGGGTGATCGCGCTGGGGCCATTGTAGCCTTCGAAAAGGCGAAGGCCGCCGACCCGCAGGACCGGCATGGCGCTGCGCTCCATCTTATTCATCTCGGCGCTCAACCGCCTGCCGCCATGCCGGAGGGCTACGTGCGTGCGCTGTTCGACGGGTACGCTCCGCGTTTCGAGCAAGCGTTGGAAGGCCTGACCTACCGCGCACCTGAGCTCTTGTTCCGTACCGTTGAAGCGTCGCACGCCGGTGCACGGATGAAATTCGGGTCGACGGTGGATCTCGGGTGCGGCACCGGTCTGGCGGCGCTGCCGTTCCGCCCGTTCAGCGATTGGATGGCGGGGGTCGATCTCTCGCCCGCCATGCTCGCGCAGGCCCGCAGCAAAGGACTTTACGACCGGCTGATCGAAAGCGAGGTGGGCACTTTTCTTGCCGGTGAGGCAAGGATCAATGCCCGCTACCATCTCGTTCTCGCTGCCGATGTATTCATGTATCTCGAAGATCTCGCGCCGGTTCTCACGCAGGTTGCGCAGGTGCTTGCATCACCGGGCCAACTCGCTTTCAGCGTCGAGACGCATGAGGGCGACGGCATCACCTTGCGCGAGACGCTGCGTTACGCCCATGGCAAAGCCCATGTGCAAGCCGCGCTGGCCGCCGCCGGGCTGGTGCCGATGAGCCTCGATTTTGCCTCTACTCGCACCGAAAAGGGTGTGCCGGTGCCCGGGTTGATCGTGGTGGCCACCGGCGCATGATCCGCAAACACATCAAATTCATGGAACCGGCGCTCGATCTTTTTAACACCTCACCGGCGCTTCCAGACGTCTTCGCGCGCTGGTTCGCCAGCCGCGGCTGGCAGCCGCGCGCGCATCAGCTCGAATTGCTGGCAAAGGCCAAGGCCGGGCGTTCGGCTCTGCTGATCGCCCCGACCGGCGGCGGCAAGACGCTGGCCGGCTTTCTGCCGACACTGGTTGAGCTGAGCGAACGAAGCCTTCGTCCGCGCAATCTGAAATCGACCGGCCGCGCGCTGGTGCGCTCGCAAGGCCTGCACACACTTTACATCTCGCCATTGAAAGCACTTGCCGTCGACATTGCGCGGAATCTGGAGAGTCCGGTGCAGGAGATGGGGCTGCCGGTGCGGGTGGAAACGCGCACAGGTGACACACCCGCGTCGAAACGTCAGCGCCAGCGCCGCGATCCGCCCGATATTTTGCTCACGACGCCCGAGCAGTTGGCCCTGCTGCTCGCGAGCGCAGATGCACCTTACCTGTTCGGCACGCTCAGGCGTGTTATCCTCGATGAATTGCATTCGCTGGTCACATCCAAGCGCGGCGACTTGCTGTCGCTTGGTCTGGCCCGCCTGTTTGTGCTGGCGCCGCAGCTCACCACGACCGGGCTCTCCGCGACCGTCGCTCACCCCGACGAGTTGTGCCGTTTCCTGGTTCCACAGCCGTTACAAGGACAGGCGCGCGCCGATCTGGTGATGGCGCAGGCTGGAACACAGCCGATCGTAACGATGCTCGATACCGAAGAGCATTTGCCGTGGGCCGGCCACTCGGCGCGCCATGCGCTTGGAGAAATTTACGCGCATATCAAGACACACAAGACCACGCTCGTGTTCGTCAACACCCGCAGCCAGGCGGAATTTCTCTTTCAGGAGCTTTGGCGCGTGAACGACGACAGTCTCGCCATTGCTCTGCACCACGGCTCGCTCGACGTTGCGCAACGGCGCCGCGTGGAAGACGCAATGGCTACCGGCAAATTGCGTGCGGTCGTGTGCACGTCCTCTCTTGATCTCGGCGTGGATTGGGGCGACGTCGATCTGGTAATCAATGTGGGCGCCCCAAAGGGCTGTTCGCGGATCCTGCAACGGATCGGACGCTCCAATCACAGGCTCGACGAGCCCTCTGAAGCGGTGCTTGTGCCGGCCAATCGCTTCGAAGTGCTTGAATGCCGGGTCGCCATCGACGCGGTGGCGGAAAATGCGCAAGACACGCCGCCGCTGCGCACAGGCGCGCTCGATGTTCTGGCGCAGCACATTTTGGGCCGGGCCTGCGGCGAGCCGTTCTTGGCCGACGAGCTTTATGCCGAAATTCGTGCCGCGGCGCCCTATGCCGAGCTGGCGCGCTCTGATTTCGATGCAACGGTCGATTTCGTTGCCACCGGCGGTTACGCACTCAAGGCCTACGAGCGCTTCGCGAAGATCAGGCTGGACAAGGATGGCCGCTGGCGCATCACCCATCCGCGTGTGGCGCAACGCTACCGCATGAATGTCGGCACCATCGTGGAAGCCGACATGATCAAGGTGCGTCTGGTGCGCTCGCGCCGCAGCGGCGCCGTCGTTCCGCGCGGCGGACGGCTCCTTGGTGAGGTCGAGGAATATTTCATCGAGACCCTGAGGGTGGGCGACACATTCGTATTTGCCGGCGAAATTCTCAAATATGAGGCCCTGGTCGAGGACGAAGTCTATGTCTCGCGCTCAGACGCCACAGATCCCAAGGTGCCGGCCTACGAGGGCGGCAAATTTCCGCTGTCGACGTATCTCGCGGCGCGTGTGCGCGCATTGTTGGCCAAGCCAGATGCCTGGCGCGCGTTGCCGGAGCAGGTGCGGGAGTGGCTGGAGATCCAGCAATGGCGCTCGATGTTGCCCAAGGCCGGGGATTTGCTGGTCGAGACCTTCCCGCGTGCCGCCAAATATTACCTCGTCTGTTACCCGTTCGAAGGTCGCCTCGCGCACCAGACACTTGGCATGTTGCTGACGCGCCGGCTGGAGCGCGCGCGTCTTCGTCCACTCGGTTTCGTCGCCAATGAGTATGCACTGGCGGTGTGGGGCCTGGGTGATGTCGCACTCCGGATCGCGCGCGGCGAAGTCTCGCTCGCTCAACTATTCGATGAGGACATGCTTGGTGACGATCTGGAGGCCTGGCTCGCGGAATCGGCGCTGATGAAGCGCACATTTAGAAGCTGTGCAATCATTGCCGGACTTATCGAAAAACGCTTTCCCGGCGAGGAGAAATCGCGCCGCCAGCTCACGATTTCCACCGATCTGGTCTACGACGTGTTGCGCAAGCATCAACCCGACCACATTCTATTGCGCGCTGCGCGTGCCGATGCCGCCACGGGTCTGCTCGACATCAAGCGGCTCGGCGAAATGCTCTCGCGTATCAGGGGCCGAATCGTTCATAAAGCGCTCGACCATGTCTCGCCGCTGTCGGTTCCCGTGCTGCTGGAGATCGGGCGCGAGACCGTCTATGGCGAGGCCTCGGATACGCTGTTGGCCGAGGCAGCTGACGAATTGATCAAGGAAGCGATGAGTTGACGCAGGCGGCACAAAATCTGGCAGAGAGCGAGGGCAATCTCATTGTGCTCGCCGGAGTTCCACTTCTCGCCGATCCGCGCGGTGCGCTGTACTGGGCCGAGCAGGGGCTCTTGGTTGTTGCCGACCTCCATCTGGAGAAGGGCTCGAGCTTTGCCGCGCGCGGACAATTGCTTCCACCCTATGACACCGCGATCACGTTAGGCCGCCTGTCACACTTGATTGCGGACTATGCGCCACGCTGCATCGTGGCGCTGGGCGACAGCTTCCACGACGGCGGTGGTCCGGCTCGGCTCGGCGATGGCGACCGCGAGAGCTTGCGCATCATGCAACATGGCCGCGAGTGGATCTGGATCACCGGCAACCATGATCCCGAACCGGCAGACGGCATTGGCGGCAGCTTCACCGATGCGTTCATTGCCGGCGCTTTGACGTTCCGTCACTTGCCGAGCGGTGCGACCGGTGAAGTCAGCGGCCACTTGCACCCGGTCGCACGCATTTCACATCGTGGCCGCGCGGTGAGCCGCCGATGTTTTGCTGCGGACAACACGCGGATGGTCATGCCGGCCTTCGGTGCATTCACCGGCGGACTGAATGTGCGCGATGCCGCCTTTGCGGATCTTTTCGGGACACTCGCATTCACGGCCCATCTACTTGGCGATGGCCGGCTCTATGCTTTTGCCGCCAAACGTTGCCTGCCGGATTGAAAGGCAGGGGTGTCAGTGGGGCCGAAGCCCGAGCAGAACTCCGCCAGCACCTCGGCCAGGTGCCGCGTTGCCGCGCCCGCATTGTCGGCAACGACAAGCGCAAGCTCGGTATTTGTGATCGGCGGAAAGCCGGTCTCGTTGATGATTCGGTGCTCCGGCAGAATGGCGACGTCGGGTAGAATGCTGACGCCGAGTCCGACCGACACGGCCGCCTGGATACCCGGCAGATTCGGACTCGTGTAGGCGATATGCCAGCTGCGTCCGGCGGCTTCGATCGCGTGGATCAGACGATTGCGATAGAGACATCCTTGCTCCGCCACCGCGAGCGGGACGGGATCACGCAGAAGATCGACCGGATGCTTGCGGCTCGTCACCCACTGCAGCCTCTCGGGCCATGCAGCGATCGCGTTGCCGTCGCCGGCATTGCGCTTGTATAAGGCGATATCAAGTTCACCGAGCTCGAGCGCCCGTTTTTGTCCGGCGCTGCGGCCGCTGCTGACGTCGAGGCGAAGCGTCGGCCGCGCGCGCACGAAATCCGACAGCAGTTCCGCCAGCCTGTACGCCGCAAAATCCTCGGGAATGCCGAGCCGCACGATTCCGTCGCCGACCGGACGCACCACGACGTCACGCGCCTCCTGCGCGAGCGCGAGGATCTTCCGCGCATATGAGAGGAGCCGCTCGCCTTCTTCGGTCAATGTCGCCTGCTTTCCATTCCGCTGCAGCAGTGGCCGGCCGACCTGGTCCTCGAGCCGCTTGATCTGCTGGCTGACGGTCGACTGCGTCCGGTGCACTCGCTCGCCGGCCCTCGTGAACCCGCCGGCGTCGACCACTGAGACGAAACTGCGAAGAAGATCGATGTCCATCATAGGGTTACCTACATTTATAAAGCCACTGATAAGTATTCTATCATTTAATTTCCAAATGTATAGGTCTGGGCATACATGTTGCGGTGCGAAAGGAAATTCACATGCGCATCGCCCTGCCTTCGGTTCCCGCTGCCTACCAGTCAACCTGGACCCTGCCGCTTCCCGTCATGGTCGTGACGTTCTGCATCCTTTGGAGCGCGGCTTTCGCCGTCGCCAAAGTCGCCGTCGTCGATTGTCCACCGTTGCTGCTGCTGTCAGCGCGCTTCCTGGCTGCCGGGGCGATCATCCTTGGGATCGCTTTCGTGACGCGGGCGCCGTGGACGCTGGGCCGCCGCGATCTCTTTTTTTTCGCGATCGTCGGCATCGCCAATCAGGCGCTCTATCTCGGCCTGGGCTATATCGGTTTGCAGGAGATATCTGCCGGTCTCTCCACGCTCATTGCGAGTTCGAATCCCATCCTCATCGCCATCCTGGCCGTGTTCCTGCTCGGCGAGCGGATGACCTGGCGCAAGGTGGCCGGCTTGCTCCTCGGCTTCGGCGGCGTCGCTTTCATCGTGTCGCATCGTCTGTCGCTTGGCGGCGACAGCCTGCGCGGAATCCTGTTCACGGTGGCGGGTCTGCTCGCGCTCGTCGGTGGCACTCTGATGTTCAAGCTCTTTGCGCCGAAGGATGGGCTTTGGGTCGGCAATGGGGTGCAAAGTCTTGCCGCCGGAATTGCTTTGCTGCCGTTCGCTCTCACATTCGAAAGCGTCGGCGACATCGTGCCGAGCTGGCGGCTGCTTGCGGCTGTGCTCTATCTTGCGCTCGCCGTTTCGATCTTCGCATTCCTGCTCTGGTTCTATATCCTGAAGGCGTCGGGAGCGACCGCGGCGAGTTCTTATCACTTCCTCATGCCGCCGCTCGGCATGCTGTTTGGCTGGCTGCTGCTCGGCGAGCACGTCTCGCCGCTGGATTTGCTCGGGATCGTTCCGGTCGTGCTCGGCATTTATCTCGTGACACGGCCGGCTTTGACGCGCGGCTGAAACGAGGAATGGTCATGAGCACAGCACGTCTTACCTTGATCGGGGGTCCCACGGCACTCGTCGAATTCGGCGGGTTTCGTTTCCTGACCGATCCGACCTTCGATGACCCCGGCGAATACCGCCTGCCGCACACGACATTGACAAAAACATCGCGTCCGGCGTGTACGCCTGCCGACATCGGAGCGGTCGACGCCGTATTGCTCAGTCACGACCAGCATGCCGACAATCTCGATCGGTCCGGTCGCGATTTCCTGAGCCGGGCCCCGCGCGTTTTCACGACGCTTGCGGGCGCCAAGCGGCTTGGCGGACATGCCGAGGGGTTGGCGCCATGGCAAACCGTCACGCTGACAGGCCCTAACGGCAGATCCATTGATGTTACGGCTGCTCCGGCTCGGCATGGCCCGGCAGGGATTGAGCCATTGGCCGGCGACGTGATCGGGTTTGTGCTGACCATCAGCGATGGGGAGACGCGGCCGATATACATCACGGGCGATACGGTCTGGTACGACGGCGTCGCCGAGGTCGCGCGCCGTTTCAAGGCCGGCATCGTCCTTTTGTTCGCGGGCGCCGCGCAGACGCGCGGTCCGTTTCACCTCACGATGGACACGAACGACGCCATCGAAACCGCGCATGCCTTCCCGGATGCGGTTATTGTTCCCGTTCACTACGAGGGCTGGACGCATTTCAGACAAAGCGGAACGGATCTGCAAAAATCCTTCGATGCGCTCGGGGTTGGATCACGTTTACGCCTATTGACGCTCGGACAAGTCACGCAGGTCGAGCTGCCGCACTAGTCCCTTGCGAAGATCACGCTCGCGAACCATCCGATAACCAGCGCCATCAGCGCGGTTGCCATCCCATAGAGCAGACCATGGTCGCGCGCGGCGTCTGCGACATATTGCTCGAAGCCGGTCTTGATCACTTCCAGCGCCGAATTGGTGCGCGCGACCAGGGCGCCTCCGGCGAACAGTCCAACATCGATATTGTAAGTTCCGGTCGGTACTGCTGCGGGCATGGGGATTGCGGCCCGGAAAACGGTGGGCGTGAGGAAAGTCACCGCGGTCCCCGACTCGCGATAAAGGCCCTGCTGCGTCTGCAGGCGCACGAAGGCGCGACGGAACGGCTCGTCGCGTACCGTATCAGCGAGGTCGGGGCCAATGCGCTGCGGCAGCAGGAAATTGTCGAGCCCTATTTGCAGCCGCCGCAACGTATCCTGATTGGCGATGTTGTTGACCGGACGGTTGCTCAGAATCGCGAGGTAGGATGGTGCGCGCACGAATTCGCGCGAGTCGGCATTGACCCATATGCCGAGCATGCGCTGCTTACGCCGGGTCCGGAGTGTTTGACGCGGGCCGGTCACGGTGACCACGAGATCGTAAGGTGGGCGCAGCGCGCTTCCTGCGGGTTCAGGCTCGATAGTGCCGAACAGCACCAGGTCTTCGCCGACGAAGTTCGACGTCACGGCGACGCGATGATTCGAGAGCGAAACAACCAGGCGCTCGGCGACGGCTGGCTCTGCGCCAAACGCCATGACAACAAATGCGAAGCTGATCAGGGACCGCCGCATCATCCACCTGCGACGTAACGAAGCGAATAGAGATCATCGGGCCGCACCACCAGTGCGTAGGCAAAGCGGCAGCCGACCGCGAAAACTAGGAGCCCGAGCAGAAGGCGCAGACGCTCGCCCCGCATCTTCTGACCGGTGCGTGCGCCGAACTGTGCGCCGATAACGCCGCCGACCATCAGGATCAATGCGAGGACGGCATCCACCAGATGATTGGTGGCCGCGTGCATCACCGTCGCCGACGCCATGGTGACCAGCGTGAGCACCATCGATGTTCCGATGACAGTGGCTGTCGGTACCCGCAGAAAATAGATCAGCATTGGCACCAGCAGGAAGCCGCCGCCTATGCCCATGATCGCTCCGACAAATCCGATCACGAATCCGATCGCCCAGACCGGGATTGCCGACACGTAGATTTTCGAGCGTTTGAACCGCAGCTTGAACGGCAGGCCGTGAAGCCATGTATGGCTGCCAGGCCGCCGCAGCGTTGCCGGCATGCCATGCCGCGTGCGGATGATTGCGCGCACACTTTCGTAAATCATCATGGCGCCGACGACAGTCAGCAATGTCACGTAAGAGAGCCCGATCATCAGATCGAGTTGGTCCAGCGAACGCAGTTCGGTGAAAAGCCAGACACCGGTGGCCGTACCGACGATGCCGGCACTGAGCAACATCATCGCCAGCGCGATATCGAGTGCGCGCTTGCGCCAATAGCTGATCGCGCCGGTAAACGAAGACGCCGCGATATGACTGGATACGGTTGCCACGGCGACTGCCGGCGAGATCCCGATGAAGATCAGCAGCGGAGTCATCAGGAAGCCGCCGCCGATGCCGAACATGCCTGAGATGTAACCGACAGCGAGCCCCATCCCCAGCACCAGGAAGACATTCACGGGCAAATCGGCGATGGGAAGGTAGATCTGCAAGCGGGTTCGTCCGACGGTTGCGACGCATTTCGGAGGCCGGTGCGTCCGGCCACCTCATACTGACAATTAACACCGAGATACACGGAAACGTCAGCGATACCGATTCGAGGCGCGATGGGCTCGAAGCCAATAGGTCAGAGCTTTGCTTGAGTTTAGCCGATGAGTGCGACGGTAAGCACGCCCTTTGGCAATAGGTCGCGGTGGTTCACAGCTTTCCGGAGCTGAAGGCACTGATCGAAAGCGGGCCGGCCGCTCGCGGCTTTTCCGGGGGCGGGGACGTCGCGCGATCCCAGCCGCCCGACGGCTGCGGAACCATGGTCGCCTCGGCCGGCTGAGGCTTGGCTGCGAAGCTCTTGATGGCTTCCTGGGCAGCCGCCAGGGTTTCGGCATTCAGATAACCGGCAACCTCGTCGCGTTTGCGGCCTGCATCGCGGTCGCCTTGGGCGGCTGCGAGCGCGAACCACTTGTAGGATTCGCCGATGTTTTTCTCCGTGCCGAGACCGCGCACAGTCAACACACCGAGGTTGAATTGGCTATCGGCAACGCCGCGTTCTGCGGCCTTGCGGAACCATTGTGCCGCGTTGACATAGTCCGGCTTGCCCTCGGCTCCCTCGGCATAGAGGACGGCCAGGTTATGCATGGCCTTGGCGTGGCCTTTGCCGGCGGCGGCCACGTAGAGTTTGTGGGCGGCGACCAGGTCCTTTTTCACCCCCAGGCCCTTTTCGAGCATGCTGGCGTACCGGAATTGGGCGGGCGCCAGCCCTTTGCTCGCGGCGCGCTCGAACCATCGTGCGGCTTCCTCTAGATTCGCGGGTACGCCGCGGCCCTCTACGAAACGCATCGCGATTTCGTAGGCGGCCGCCGGATCGCCTGCCGACGCCGCGTTGCGCAGCCGTGCTCCTCCAATGGCTGCTGGCAATCCATCGGCGGCCGGCGGTTGTGCGGTCTGCGCCGGCTGTCGATTCGACCGGGAATCGACGGGCGCGCGTGCAATCGAGCCGGTGACATCGCTTTTTGGCGTGGGTGCGGTGCCGAGGAGGGACGGACTCAACATCGGCAGATTTAATGCCGACGAAAGCTGCTCCGCCGAATTCAAATTCAATGACGGGGGCGCGGTTGCAACTGACGGAGGCAAGTTCGCCGGAGCCAAACTTGGCAGGGGCGGAGGTGCCAGTAGTGACGCGGTGATATCGGTCTCGGCTGGTGTTGTCGGCGATGTCGGCTGACTTTCGGCGAGAGCAGCGGACGTCTCGAGTTCAGCGGTGTCCGCGGCCATCTCGCTGTTTGCCGCGTCCATTTCGGAGGCAGTCGCAAGCTTGGCTTCGCGCGTATCAAAAATTCCGAAATCGAAGATGTTACTCGCGAATTGGATTGACCCGACGATGATCGCGACGACGCTCGCCGCCAGGAACAACGTTTTGACACGTGTCTCTACTTTGGTCCGCAGCGATCCCTGTTCACCGCCCTTTACCTTGAGAGGTTCGGAACGCTGCCGGCCGTTCGGATCCTGGCCTGCGGCTTGCGCGGCCCGTCGGGCTGCAGCGATGAAATTCGATTTTCCGCCCGCTGTGGCCATATTTGGCCGGACGCCGCCGAGCGCCGCTTCAGAGGCAGCGATACGCATGCCTGGAGATTGGGCAAATCCCGGACGACCCGAGCCAGGCTCGAGCGGCACATCGACGGGCAAGTCGGAATTGGACGGCGCGGAGGCCGGCGGCCGCAACCCTGAATTGGGAAAGTCCACGGACAAGGGCGATGCGGGCTGGGGTGCTTTCACCGGGACCGATATTGCCAATAGTGAACTCGGCAGTGGGCGAGGAGCTATCTCGGGAGCAATGGTGATGTCTTGCGTGGCGGCTTTGTCGGGAAATTGCGTGAGCTCGAGGACATCGGGCTCGCAAATTGCCGTGCCCGGCCGATTGTCACGAATGTCGCCTTCGATCACGGTCAGACGGTCGGCGACCCGATCAAGCGTACCATTTACGGCTTCAAGCGCACCATGAGTGCGGGCGATAT
>DASYSQ010000043.1:0-14163 GCA_036003145.1 Pseudolabrys sp. | reverse complement strand
ATCTGCCGAATGACAGCAATTGGCCGGCTTTTGCGCGGCGTCATACTCATCGTGACGCTTCACCCAATCCATGATCTCGATTTCATTGCGGCCCTTTGGGGTGATGTCGAGATAGATGAAAACTGCGTTCACCTCCTCGTTGCCACGGGCATAGCTTAAATAGGTGTGAAAGACGTCGCCGGCCTCGTTTTTGCAGAAGACGCTGAGCCCTGGCAGCTCATCAAAACCGTCTTTCGACATCTGATAGTTGTAATAGACCTCGCCCTTCGCAAGATCATCCTTCGTGAACGACACGTGATAGTCGTAGTTAAAATCGCTGCCGTAGGATGACACCCACTCCGCGGTCCAGCCCATACGCCGCTTGTAGGCTTGCAATTCTCCGAGTGGCGCACGCGAGACCCTCACATAAGTGACGCCGTGATTCTGAAGATGCACGATTGCGCCTTCGGCATGATCGGCCTCCAGCGAGCAGCTGGCGCAGCCTTGGCCGAGATCCCACCGCCACATGAAATGATGAATGATCAACTGGTCATTGGCGCCGAATAGCTCCGCAAGCACTTTTTTGCCATCGGTGGTTTCGAAGACGTACCCCTTATCGACCTTCACCCAAGGCAAGGCTCGGCGCTCGGCACTTACGAGGTCGCGCATGCGCGTGAGCGCTTTCTCATTTTTCAGGTGAGCCTTGCGGACCGCCAGCCATTCATCCCGCGATACGACTTTATGCGGCTGCATTGTGGGTCTCCTGCATCTGCGCTTTCAGCGCTCCACCAGCTCTTCCAATTTATCGATGCTTTGGGTCCAGCCTGCCTCCATGCCCCCGAGCATTTGCGGCGCAATGGGCACAAGACCAACGGCACGGGTTTGCAAAATGAGGGTGGTCTTGCCGCCTTTCTCCGAAAACGTGACTGTGGTCTCGCCCTCAAGCAGATGATTGCCCTCTTTGTCGATCGCGATGTTCGTAAAGACCAGCTGCTCGGGCGCCGACACCTGACGAAACACGCCTTTCATCGGATAGTCGTTGCCGTCCGGCCCGCGCATCACGATGCGCAGACTGCCGCCGACCCGCACATCGAGCTCGCAAACCGGGTTGGTAAATCCGCGCGGCCCAAACCACTGCGCCATCATCACCGGATCGGTCCAGGCTTTCCACACCAGAGCGCGCGGCGCGTCGAACACGCGAGTGAGCGTAACGCTCGCTTCGCCATACGGCGCTGTTTTTGCGGTGGCAGTCATTGCGCTCGTCCTTCATAGGCGCGCTCGATCGCGGCGATGTCGAGCTTCTTCATTTTCAGAAAAGCGTTCATGACGCGCTCGGATTTCGTTGGATCCGGATCTGTCATCATTTGAGGTATCGCCGCGGGCACGACCTGCCACGACAGGCCGTACTTGTCCTTCAGCCAGCCGCAGGGACCCTCCTGGCCGCCTTGTGTGAGCTTGCCCCAGAAATAATCGACCTCGGCCTGGGTCTCGCAGCGCACCTGCAATGAAATCGCCTCGTTGAATTTGAAGTTCGGGCCGCCGTTCAAGGCTGTGAATGTCTGCCCCTCGATTTCGAATTCAACAACCATCACCGACCCGGGCGGCTTGTGGTGAACCTCCTGCCCTGCCTTGGTGTAGCGGCTGACCTTGCCCATCCTGGAATCCTTGAAGATCGAGCAATAGAACTTGGCCGCTTCTTCGGCCTGGGTATCGAACCACAGGCACGGCGTGATCTTGTGCTTGGCGAGTGCCATGATGTCCTCCATTCGCGTAGTTACTTCGCTTTGGCGAGATAGGCTTCGAGCTGCTCCATGGTGCCATTCCAGCCTTGCGTCATGCTGTTGCGGCCGCTGTCGAAGGTGTTCTCCTCTTCGGCGCTCGCGTTGTGCGTGGTCCAGCGGACGGTGAACTTCGTCTTCCCTCCGGGCATTTCCTCGAAGCTGAATGTCGACAGCATTTCCAGTGGCCAGGTAGGGCCGCCAGGATGGCGGGTGATGCCACCTTTCTCATCCGAGAATGAATTGATGAAAACCAGCCGTTCAGGCGGCACGATCTCGCGATAGACGAACCTGCCCCACATGGGGGCGCCATTCGGCGCCTTCATGCCGTAGTGATAGGTCCCGCCCACCCGCAGATCCATTTTCGAAGCGACCACGATGAATCCCTTCGGCCCCCACCATTGCTTCATCCGCTCCGGATCGGTGAAGCACTTCCACACCAGCTCGCGCGGCGCATCGAGCACGCGCGAGATGACAAAGTCCGGGCTTTTCGTGGTGACCATGGGACACTCCTACTCAATTGGCGTTGCAGGTCTGGATTGGGCGGGCGGCTAGTCCACGTGCAGTGGAATAAGGGCGCGCAGCCGCGCGTCGCGCAGATAGAGGCCGCCCCAGGTCAACAGGCCGAGATAGAGCCCGAACAATGTGTGCGTGAAGATCGGATCGCCGAGCCGCAGATGGCTTGCGATCGCTCCGCCCAGATAGCCGGTCAGCAGAATGGCGCCGAGCACGGACGTGCGCGGCACGGCGTAGAGTACGGTGCAAATGAGACCGATAATCCCGAGCGTACGCGCGAGGCTGCCTGGAATGCCCATCTGCTCCGACGTCGTGACGACGACGTCCAGCGGCACCAGTTTCATGGCGCCGTCCAGCAGCATGAAGGCAACGACCAACCCACTCATGACTCGGCCGATCCAGAGTGCCGTATTTGACGGCTGGCTTGTCTGAACCATCGTCTGCATTCTTCTCTCCCCGTGCTCAGTTTGGTTCGACGATAACCATCCAGTTGACGCCAAATTTGTCCTGCGTCATCCCGAAGCGAGGCGAAAAGAACGTCTTGGCGAGCGGCATGACGACTTTTCCGCCAGTGGAGAGTCCGTTGAAAAGCCTGTCGGCATCGGCGTCATCCTTGGCGTTCACCGAAAGCGCGAAGCCGTCGAACTTGGGATTGCCGGTGTTGCGCCCGTCGGACGCCATGACCCTGGTCTCGCCGATCGTGAGCGACGCATGCATCACCTTGTTCTCGTTGCCGGGCGTGCACATCGACTTGTCGGGACTGTCCTTCCACCGCATCAGCATGCCAACGTCGGCACCAAGCGACTTTTTGTAGAACTCGATCGCCTCATCGCAGCGGCCATCGAAGAACAGATAGGGTTGCACTTGCATAACTCGTCTCCATCAGGTTCCGGTTATTGACAAATAGGTTGATATCAACATAATATAGACCATGTCAACCCGCCGCGAATTACCTCTTTCCGCCACCCATCTCGTGCGTGACAATTGCCTGTGTCTGCATGTGCAGCGGGCGGCGCGCGGGCTGGCGCGACGTTTCGACGACGTGTTCCGTCCGCTCGATCTCACGCATGGGCAGTTTTCGCTTTTGATGTCGCTGAACCGGCCGGAACCACCGACCATTGGCGCCGTCGCGGAGTTGCTTGCCATGGACCGCACCACGCTCACCGCGGCACTCAAACCCCTTGAACGCCGGGGCCTGGTGAAGGTTTCGGTCGACAAAGAAGATAAGCGGAGCCGTCGCCTGACAATCACAAGACCCGGTCGCGCACTCCTCACCAGGGCCTTCCCACTGTGGCAGGAAACTCACGCTTCGATCGATCAGCTGGTAGCCGGGTGTCGTCCCAATGATCTGCGTGGCGCGTTGCGCGCGCTGTCTTGAACGTCCGGTCACCTAGACACTCCTTGCTGACGACATCGTGACAACGTAATCGTCGAGCCGCGCCATGGTCTGCACCAGGCCCTTGTCCGCGCCGTATTCCCTGATGACGCGCGCGCGTTCTTCGGCCGACGGGAACGTGCCGTGCCAGGTCAGAAGCGTTTGGCCGTTGCCGAGATCTTCGAAAGTCACGGTTTGAGCGAATTGCACCGGCTCGACATCCTCACCGCCGTCGTGCCGATAAACGATGCGTTCCGGCGGAGTAATTTCGTCGAAAATAATCCGGTTCTGATAGTCACGGCCGTCCGGTCCGTGCATGACGAAGCGCCACACTCCGCCCGGCCGGAAGTCGAAGGCATGCGTTGTGGTGGTGAACCCGTTCGGCCCCCACCATTGCGCCAGATGCTTCGGGTCGGTCCACACCGAGAACACCAGGGCGCGCGGCGCGTCGAGCACGCGTGTGCCGATGATCGAGCGCGGATCCTGTTCGAGGTCGATGCTATTTTTTACGGCCACGATGCTTCTCCCGTTTATTCTGTTTGTCCTGCTGACCCTGCGCCTGAATTGTCCGGAGATAGTCGTCGAGCCGATCGAGACGCTCTTCCCAAAGCCGGCGGTATTCCTCGAGCCAATCATCGGCTTCCCTGAGCGCCTGCACGTCGATGCGGCATGGCCGCATCTGCGCATCGCGGGTCCGCGTGATGAGACCTGCGTGCTCCAGCACCTTCAGATGTTTGGAGATGGCAGGCAGGCTCATGTCGAACGGCTCCGCGAGCTTCAGCACGGACGTTTCGCCGAGCGCGAGCCGAGCGAGGATCGCGCGCCGTGTGGGGTCGGCAAGAGCCGCGAAAGTGGAGCTAAGGCGGTCGGCCATCGTTATAAACCATTCAGTTAAATAACTGATCGGTTAAATACATGAGGTCCGTTCTATCGTCAACGGTCAAATTTCTTGATCAGGAAGCCATGATGATAGCATTGATTGCAGTGCAATCATTGCTATGCTAAGCTCTTTAGCCAACAGGGATTTCCATGGCCTCGCTTACCGTTCGCCAGCTCGATGAAAGGCTCAAGAAGCTGCTACGCCTGCGCGCCGCAAAAAGCGGCCGCTCGGTCGAAGATGAGGTGCGCACGATCCTCCGGGAGGCAACTGAAGAGACCGGACCTGCCGCCCTCGAGCTGATCAAGCCGCCCTCGGCGCCGGCAGAAGGCCGCGCCACAGCGTCGCGTCCGATCGTGCCGGCGGGCACAAAACGCGTCCTGCTGATCATCGGTGGCGGCATCGCCGCCTACAAGTCACTCGATCTCATCCGCAGGCTGAAGGAGCGCGGCATTGCGGTGCGCTGCATTCTGACGAAAGCCGCCGAGCAATTCGTGACGCCGCTGTCTGCAAGCGCACTCGTCGGCGACCGCATCTTCACTGATTTGTTCAATCTGGCTGACGAGTTTGACGTGGGACATATCCGCCTCGCGCGAGAAACAGACCTTATCGTTATTGCGCCGGCAACCGCCGACCTGATGGCAAAACTCGCCGGCGGCCATGCCGACGATCTTGCGACAGCGGTGTTGCTGGCAACGACCACAAAAATTCTGTTGGCGCCGGCGATGAACCCGCGCATGTGGGCGAGCAAGGCAACACAGCGTAACCTGGCGCAACTTGTCGCCGATGGAGCGGCCATCGTCGGCCCAAATGAAGGCGAGATGGCGGAGGCCGGTGAGCACGGATTTGGTCGTATGGCGGAGCCATTGGAGATTGTGGCCGCCGCCGAGAAACTGCTGAAAGCCGAAAGCTCTCAGTTACTGCAAGGCAGACGTGTTCTGGTCACGTCTGGCCCAACGCACGAACCGATCGATCCGGTGCGCTACATCGCCAACCGCTCGTCCGGCAAGCAAGGTCATGCCATCGCCGCGGCCGCTGCGGCTGCGGGCGCCGATGTCACGCTCGTGAGCGGCCCGGTCAACGTCCCCGACCCGTCAGGCGTCAAGACCATCAAAGTTGAAACAGCGCGGGACATGCTCAAATCCGTTGAGCATGCATTGCCGGTCGATATTGCGATCTTCGCGGCCGCCGTCGCCGATTGGCGCGTTGCCAATGCCGGAGACCAAAAGCTCAAGAAGCAAGCAGGCAAAACAACACCGGAGCTCTCGCTTGTCGAGAATCCCGATCTTCTTGCGACGATCGCCAGACGAAAAACTCAGCGGCCGAAGCTCGTGATTGGATTCGCCGCCGAAACCGAGAATGTCCTCGCGAATGCAAGGGCTAAGCTCGCAAAAAAGGGCTGTGACTGGATCCTGGCGAACGACGTTTCCAAGCAGTCGGGCGTCATGGGTGGTGATCGTAACAGCGTCACGCTCGTCCGGGCGTCCGGAGTCGAAACCTGGCCGACGCAGGGCAAAGACGAAGTGGCTGCCATGCTGGTCGCGCGCATCGCCGATGCGATTGCGAAATAGCATCGGACCACTGAATTACGCACAGGACTTTGCGCCTCGAAGGTTCTCGATTCGTCGCGCTGCGGCTAGGCTGCCCTTCGGGCAACGGCCGAAAGAGCGGTGCGATGGTAGCAAATCTCCGGCTGAAGACGGTCGCGGACGAAGCCTTGGTGGAGGTCCTCGTCCAACGCCTGCCGCACTACGAAGACTTGGCGCTCCCGTCCTATCAGAGCGCGACAGCCGCCGGGCTCGATCTGCTCGCTGCTGTCCCGTCGGCTGCGCCAGTCACAATCGCGCCGGGCGCCCGCGCACTCGTTCCAACCGGGATCGCAATCGCTCTTGCCGGCGGATATGAAGCCCAGGTGCGGCCACGTTCGGGCCTCGCAGCGCGCCATGGGCTCACCGTGCTCAATGCGCCCGGCACGATCGACGCCGATTACCGGGGGGAGATCCAGGTCCTGCTGATAAATCTTGGGGAGAAACCGGTGACGGTCACAAGAGGAATGCGCATCGCGCAAATGGTGATCGCGCCAGTTTTGCGCGCAAACATATTGGAAGTCGCATCTCTGGACCAAACCACACGCGGGAGCGGTGGATTTGGATCAACCGGAAGTTGAACCCGGACCTCCACCATTTGTAGCTAGACGGCGTAATGTGGCGTAGCATATTACCACTCACCTTCGTTGCTACCGTGAGTGGTGCGCTAATGTCTTTGGTTTCCCGTAAGGGTGTACTTGCCATCGCTGCCGTAATCGACGTCGCGCTCAACGCCAGCTCGCGCCCGGTATCGGCCAAGGCATTGGCTGCCCGTCACCGGCTACCGCCGCGCCACCTCGAGCCAGTCCTGCAAGCTCTGGTAAGGGACGGCATCCTCAAAGGAATTCGCGGCCCGCACGGTGGCTATGAGCTCGCCCGCGAGCGAACCCGCATTTCGGCTGACGACATTTTGCGCGCAGCGACGACCGCCGAGGACGTCCAGCCGCTGGCTCTCGCGGATTCTACGCTGGTCGACGACGTCGTGCGGCCGGCGCTGGCCGAGACGGAGCGGACGGTTTCTGTCGCTCTGGGCCGCATCAACGTTGACGACATGATCAGGTGCGCCGAAGCACTGAAATAGCCGAAAACACATGCCGGCGTGACAGGCGTTCACGGTCTGGACTCTTTCGGCATGATTCACCTTGGGGGTAAAGTCGACCGATTCGCGGGAACGGCGTGGCGGACGCCGCCTGCATCCCTTGGGGCAAGCCTGAATGCCGGAGACAATCCGGACTGCGAACGAGAGGCTGCGTTCTCGTCCGTGGCGAAACGGATTCCTCGCCGCATGCGTGATCGCAAATCTTCTGATCGCGCCCGGCGCAGCCGTTCACGCCGAAGTCCGCGTTGGCGCGGCGGCGATCGAGGCCCTGCATCGCGCTACGGCAGCGCTTCGTGGACAAGAAATCACCCTCTTGACGCTCGTCCTTGCCTTGCTGGGTTTGGGCCTGTTCACGAGCGTCGTCCTGTTACGGCTGCGTCGCGTTGCCGATCACGTCGAAACCAGCGCACGCGACGAAATCGGCTCATTGCAGGCGGACGTCGATCGTCTCAAGGCGCTGTTGCTGTCGGAGCCGCAAATATTGGTGACCTGGGCGGCGAACGCCGAGCACCCGGAGGTACTAGGCGACATCGCTATGGTGGCGCCCGGCAGTAACCCCGAACGAGTGCTTGCGTTCGGCACCTGGCTGGAGGCGATAGCTGCACGCCGTATCGAACAGGCGGTGGACGATTTACGTCATGACGGCCGCGGTTTCGCATTGGCGTTCACCACGCGCGACGGACGTCCAATAGAGGCAGAAGGCCGTGCCGTTGGAGGACGTGCCGTGCTGCGGCTCCGCGACGTGAGCGGGATTGAGCAAGAACTGCTCGATCTGGCTGCCCGGCACGATCAGCTGTTGAACGATGTCGAAACCATGAAGGCGCTGTTTGAATCTCTCCCGGCGCCGGTCTGGGTGCGCGACAATGCCGGCCAGCTCGTTTTCGTCAATTCGGCCTATGCGCGCGCAGTGGAGGCAGAGAGCACGGCTGATGCCGTAGCGCGCCGGCTGGAACTGCTCGACCAGCCCGCGCGCGCAGACGTCGCACGCGCGCGCCTTGCAGG
Organism: Pseudolabrys sp.; assembly: GCA_036003145.1. Classification (GTDB taxonomy): domain Bacteria; phylum Pseudomonadota; class Alphaproteobacteria; order Rhizobiales; family Xanthobacteraceae; genus Pseudolabrys. Next base: position 5,951 of record DASYSQ010000043.1, on the reverse strand, counting down.
CGGGACATTCGGAGGCCGAGTGCCGGCGATCGTAGCCGGCGAACGCCATATTTTCGAGGTCGTTGATGCGCCGGGCGGTGCCGGCAGCTCGGGCATAGCGATCGATCGCACCGAGATGGAAACCATGCGCGTCGAACTGGCGCGCATGATCGAGGCACATCGCCGCGTGCTCGATCAGCTGGCGACCGGCGTCGCTATCTTCAATGTCGACCGCAAACTGACTTTCTACAACGCCGCGTTCCGCTCGCTATTCGAATTCGACGCTGGTTTTCTCGACCAGACCCCCACAGATTCGGCGGTGCTCGATACGTTACGCAGCAAACGCAAGTTGCCGGAGGAGCAGGATTTCCGGCAGTGGAAACAACAGCTGTATGAGGCCTACCGCGTGGTCGAGCCGAAGGAGCATATGTGGCACTTGCCCGACGGTCGTACGTTGCGAGTGGTCACCACGCCCAATCCGGAGGGCGGCGTCACGTATCTCTATGATGACGTTACCGAACGTCTGGACATGTACCGCCGCTACGATGCGCTCATCAAAGTGCAGAGCGAAACGCTCGATCACCTGGCTGAAGCTGTCGCCGTGTTCGGCAGCGACGGCCGCGTCCGGCTGCATAATCCGGCGTTCCAGCGGATGTGGAAATTGTCCCACGACGCGCTGAACCAGCATCCACATGCCGAAGCGGTGACCGCGTGGTGCCAGGCATTGCACGACGAAAATGCGGTTTGGCGGAATTTGCGCGCGTCAGTGACCGCCATCGACAACCGGGAGCCGATCACTGCGCGTATCGAGCGGCGTGATGGTGCCGTGCTCGACCTGACCACCATGCCCCTGCCTGACGGCGCCACCCTGGTCACGTTCCAGGACAGGACCGATACCGTGAACGTCGAGCGCGCGCTGCGTGAGCGCAACGAGGCGCTCGAAGCCGCCGACTCGATCAAGATCGATTTCGTGCATCACGTCTCATATGAATTACGTTCACCTCTCACCAACATTATCGGCTTTGCGAATTTGCTTGGAGATCCGGCTTTTGGTTCGCTGACGCAAAAACAGGACGAATATCTCGGCTACATCACTGCCTCGACGAATGCACTGCTGGCACTCATCAATAATATTCTCGACCTCGCCACCATCGACGCCGGCGCTATGACGCTGAACCTGGGTGATGTCGACATCCGCGCCAGCATGGAAGCCGCAGCGGAAGGCGTCCAGGATCGACTGGTCAAGAATCGCATCAGGCTTGACATCCGGACGTCCGCCACCATAGGCAGCTTTACCGCCGACGAGCGGCGCTTGCGGCAGATTTTGTTCAATTTACTTTCCAACGCAGTCGGCTTTTCGCCGGCCGGAGAAGCGGTCACGCTGCTGGCTGAGCGGCATCCGGATGCTGTGATTTTCAGTGTCAACGATCACGGGCCCGGAATCCCGCCGGAGACGAAGGACAAGGTATTCGACTGGTTTGAAACCGATTCCATGGGCTCACAGCACCGCGGTCCGGGTCTCGGGCTCTCGCTTGTGCGCTCCTTCGTCGAGTTGCACGGCGGAACGGTGACGATCGACTCGGCTCCCGGTCAAGGCACAACGGTAACTTGCGTATTTCCGGTCGAGCACGTTGCAAAGCAGACGGCGGCGTAAAAACATCAGCTTTATCCGCTGGTATATGCGCTTGCGGATTCTGGCGTGGGACTACGTCATCCGTTTATAAGACAACAGATATACAGCGGATGATTCGATGCTTCCCACCAGCTCCGGCGACTACAGCTTTACGGCAGCGATTGCCGACGAAGCCGCCACATATTCGCTGATGACGGATGTCGCCGCCGTCATTGAACCCGGCGATGTTATTACGTTGTCCGGCGATCTCGGCGCCGGCAAGACCACATTCGCCAGGGCTCTTATCCGCTATCTTGCCGGCGATGAGACGGTCGAGGTGCCCAGCCCCACGTTCACGCTGACGCAAAGCTACGCGTTGCCGCGCTTCACCGTTGTCCACGCTGATCTCTACCGCCTCACAGGATCAGCCGAGTTGGCAGAGCTCGGCTTCGATGATGCGCCGGAGGGCGCCGTCACCCTCGTGGAATGGCCGGATCGTGCCAACGGTTTCCTGCCGGCCGATCGGCTCGACATCGGTTTGACGCTGGAGCCGCAGAATGGACCCGGTGCGCGCAATGTGCGTATCACCGGTTACGGCCGTTTCGCGCCGCGGGCAGAACGCATTCTCGCGATTCGTCGCTTTCTCGAACGTTCAGACTTCGGCCGGGCCGAGCGCCGGCGCATCCAGGGTGACGCCTCGACGCGTAGCTACGAGCGGCTCAATCGCGATGGCGCGACATATATCCTGATGAATTCGCCAAAGCGACCGGACGGACCGCCGGTCCGTGGTGGCAAGCCCTACAGCGCAATCGCTCATCTGGCGGAAAACGTGACCCCGTTCATCGCCATGGCGCTTGCCTTGCGTGCACGCGGATTCTCCGCACCGGCCATCTTTGCTGCTGACCGCGAAGCCGGACTGCTGCTGATAGAGGATCTCGGCGACGAACTCGTCGTCGATGGCGACCCGCCGGCACCAATTGAAGCGCGCTACGAGATGGCGACCGACCTGCTTGCTGAATTGCACCAGGACCAATTGCAGGAAGTGCTGCCGGTCGAGCCGGCGGTTAACTACCGGCTGCCCCGATACGATATGGACGCATTTCTGATCGAGGTGGAATTGCTGCTCGACTGGTATTTGCCCAAACTCGAGACCAGAGTTTCCGACGCCAAGCGTGATGCCTATCGCACGCTCTGGCGCGACGCGTTGTTGCCGATGACGAGCGGCGAGCAGACCTGGGTGCTGCGCGATATCCACTCGCCCAATCTTCTCTGGTTGCCTGAGCGCGAGGGCACGGCTCGCGTCGGCCTGCTCGACTTTCAGGATGCGGTGATCGGGCCAGCGGCCTATGACGTCGCATCACTGTTGCAGGACGCACGCGTGGACATACCCGAAATGATGGAGATCGGCCTGCTTTCGCGATACACGCGCGCACGACGATCGGCCGATGCTGCCTTCGATGCACCTGCTTTTGCACGCGCCTATGCGACGCTTGCCGCACAGCGCGCATCGAAGATTCTTGGCATCTTCGCCCGACTCGAACGGCGCGATCACAAGCCGCAATACTTGCGTCATCTCCCGCGGGTATGGGCATATCTGCAGCGATCGCTGGCACATCCCGCGCTGGCGCCACTTGCGGCCTGGTATCGCGTCAATGTGCCGCCATTGAAGGTTTGATGCATGGCCGCATCGTCAACTCAAGCCGTTCCGCGCAGCGCCATGGTTCTGGCAGCCGGGCTCGGTACGCGCATGCGTCCTCTCACGGATACAATTCCGAAACCGCTGGTGAAGGTCGCGGGCAAGCCGCTCATCGACCATGTGCTGGACCGGCTCGCAGGGACCGGAGTTGAGCGCGCGGTCGTCAATGTTCATCACTTCGCCGACCAGATGCGGCACCACCTGGCCCATCGAAAACATCCGCAGGTCGTCATTTCCGACGAACGCGGGCTGCTGCTCGGTACCGGCGGCGGGGTCAGGAAATCCCTGCCCGAGCTGGGAAGCGCGCCGTTCTTCCACGTCAACTCCGACTCGATCTGGATCGATGGCGTAAAGCCGAATCTCGCACGGCTCGCAGACGTCTTCGATCCTGCCGCAATGGACGCGCTTCTCTTGCTGGCACCGACGGCCGACAGCATCGGCTATTCCGGCCGCGGCGATTTCGCGATGGCGCCGGACGGGACCTTGCGCAAGCGCGCCGAGCAGGAAATTGTGCCCTTTGTCTATGCGGGGGCCGCCATCCTGTCGCCCGCGCTTTTCAAAGATACGCCTTCAGGGGAGCTTTCGCTGACGACGCTCTTCGACCGCGCTGCGCAAACAGGTCGGCTGCACGGTCTCCGGATGGAGGGCGTCTGGATGCATGTCGGCACGCCGGCGGCGATCGCGCTGGCGGAAGCCGCGATCAAGGCGAGCGCTGGCTGAATTCTTCTGTATGCTTCGCCGATGGCCGCCGTCCCCAAGGTCTTTAACATCCCAGCATCAGCGCGCTTCCTGCCGGAGCTGATCGACGCGCTGCGCGACGGCCGCCTGATCGAAGGCTTCCCGGCTTCGCGCGATCCGCTTGAGCTTGCACGCGCCACGCTTTATCTGCCAACCCGGCGGGCCTGCCGCATGGCCCGCGACGCCTTCCTGAAAGCGCTCGAGGGACACGCGGCAATCCTGCCACGCATCGTTGCACTCGGCGATCTGGACGAAGACGAGATCATTTTCGCAGACGCTGCGACTGCAGAACTCGCCGAAGACACCCTGGCGTTTCCGCCTGCAATCAGACCGCTGGACCGGCGGCTTCTGCTCGCGCAACTGATCGTGCGCTGGGCCGCCGCGATCCGCCCCGAACAAGGCGCACCGTTGATTGCCAACACGCCGGCCGCCGCGCTTGCACTTGCCGACGATCTCGCCCGGCTGATTGACGACGTCATTACACGCAAGGTGGACTGGCAGCGGCTCGATAGCCTGGTGCCGGACCAGTTCGACACGTATTGGCAATCCACACTCGATTTCCTAAAGATCGCGCGCAGCTATTGGCCGGAACGCCTCAACGAAAACGGCGAGATCGACGCCGCCGCGCGACGCGATCTCCTCATCGAGGCCGAGATGCGGCGCCTTGCCGGCAGCAATCAGCCTGTGATCGCCGCCGGATCCACCGGCTCGATGCCGGTAACGGCAAAGTTGCTCGCGGCCATCGCGCAGCTTCCGCAGGGCGCGGTCGTACTGCCGGGGCTCGACATGGAACTCGACGAGGAGTCCTGGCGCGGGATCGCGAGCAGCGGGGATGAGAAAAGCACGCCGGCCACCGTGCACCCGCAATTCGCCATGCAAGCCTTGCTTGCGCGCATCGGCATGTCACGCAATGCCGTGAAGCAGCTCGCCGACCGGGCCGCTCACGGGCGTGAGATGCTGGCGTCGGAAGCGCTGCGACCGGCCGCGACCACAGATCGCTGGCAAACCCGCCTCCAGGACCCCGAATTCGCCGCCGCCGCGGACAAGGCAATGGCCGGCATCAGCGTCATCGAAACCGCCAATGCGGAAGAGGAAGCGCTGACGATCGCGGTTTGTCTGCGTGAAGCGGTGGAGACTCCGGACAAGACCGCTGCGCTTGTGACCCCCGACCGCGCATTGGCCCGCCGCGTGGTGGCGGCCCTCGAGCGCTGGCAGGTCGAGGTCGACGATTCCGGCGGCGATGCGCTCGCCGACACGCCGGCCGGAATCTTCGCGCGCCTCGTCGCAGAGGTGGCGCTGGGAGGGCTCGAACCGGCGCCGCTGCTGGCGCTGCTCAAACATTCCCTGTTGCGGATGGGTGCGGACGCGGGCGCGCACGCGCGGGCGATCGCAGCGCTCGAACGCGCCGTGCTGCGCGGGCCGCGCCCGCGCCGCGGCTCTGCCGGTCTTGCGCACGCACTTGCGAGCTTCAAGGCAATGCGGGGCGAACTGCACCGCAACGATCCGCGTGGCTTTATCCTGTCTGCCGATCTCGACGCGGCCGAACGGCTGGCCGAACGGCTCGCGCGAGGGCTCGCCCCGCTGGAAGCGCTTGGTCACAAGCCGTACAGCCTGTTCGCGCTGGCGCAGGCGCATCTGAGAGCGATCGAGGCGCTGGCAGGCGATGGAAAGGCCGTTGCCGCATTTGCTGGCGCCGGCGGGATACAGTTGCATCGCGCCTTCGAAACCGTCGCGGAAAGTCCGGCATCGCGCACGCTCGAACTGGCGCCAGCCGACTACCCGGAAGTCTTCCATCTGCTCGCATCGGGGCGTGCCGAGCGGCGCACCGAGATCGGCAATCCGCGCGTGCGCATTTTCGGCCTGCTGGAAGCCCGGCTGCAAGGCGTCGACCGGCTCGTGCTCGGTGGCCTCAACGAAGGCACCTGG
>DASYSQ010000042.1:0-73277 GCA_036003145.1 Pseudolabrys sp. | reverse complement strand
TTCTGCAACGATTTCTGCGAATTCGCGGAGCATTCGATCGGAACACGACCGGGCGGCAGACGTTGGAATACCGTCATGAACAAAGACAGCAACGGCACATTTGGCATCCTGATCGGCAGCGTAGTTGCCGTGATCGCCGCCATCTTCATCCTGAGTGGCGGCGAATTGGGTGGGAAGAAAACCGTCGAGGGAGACCAGGACCTTCCTCCGATTTCAACGACGGACAAGTAATCTCACCACCACGGTTTCGGACTGAACTGCCCGGCCGCCTGTTCGATGACCGTGGCGAGGGACAACAGCGTCTCCTCGTCGAACGGCCGACCGATCAACTGTAAACCCAAAGGCAGATCCTGCGCGTCCCGGCCCGCGGGCACTGCAATGCCCGGCAGCCCGGCCATATTCACCGTCACCGTGAATACGTCATTCAAATACATCTCGACCGGATCGGCGGCGCCCTTTTCGCCCAGCCCGAACGCGGCAGAGGGCGTTGCCGGCGTCAACATGGCGTGCACGCCGGCCCTGAAACAATCCTCGAAGTCCTTCTTGATCAGGGTGCGCACCTTCTGCGCGCGCAGGTAATAGGCGTCATAGTAACCGGCCGAAAGCACGTAAGTGCCGATCATCACACGCCGGCGGACCTCCGCGCCAAAACCATCGCTGCGCGTCTTCTCATACATGTCGGTGATGTCGCGGCCGGGCACGCGCAGCCCGTACCGCACACCGTCATAGCGCGCAAGATTGGATGAGGCTTCCGCCGGCGCCACGATGTAGTACGCCGGCAGAGCATATTTCGTATGCGGAAGCGACACTTCGACCAGCTCGGCGCCCGCAGCCTTCAGCCACGCGCGCCCCTGCTCCCAGATTTTCTCGATCTCGGCCGGCATGCCATCAAGCCGGTACTCCTTCGGGATACCGATGCGCAGGCCCTTCACCGATTTGCCGACTGCGGATTCGTAGTCCGGAACCGCAAGATCGGCGCAGGTTGTGTCCTTCGGATCGGGACCCGCCATCGAGCGCAGAAGGATCGCCGTGTCGCGCACGCGACGTGCGAAGGGTCCCGCCTGATCGAGCGAAGATGCGAAGGCAACGATGCCCCAACGCGAGCAGCGGCCGTAAGTCGGCTTCATGCCGACGGTGCCGGTAAACGCCGCAGGCTGGCGGATCGAGCCGCCGGTATCGGTGCCGGTCGCTCCGAGGCAAAGTTGCGCGGCGACCGCAGCGGCGGACCCTCCGGATGAACCGCCCGGCGTCAGCGGCGTATTCGATCCCTTGCGCCGCCACGGCGAATGCACTGGACCAAAATGCGACGTCTCGTTCGAGGAACCCATCGCGAACTCGTCGCAATTGGTTTTGCCCAGGAGCACCGCGCCGTCCCGCCAGAGCTGCGATGTCACCGTCGACTCGTAGGTCGGCACAAAATTGTCGAGGATGTGCGAGCAGGCGGTCGATCGCACGCCTGCCGTGCAGAACAGATCCTTTACGGCCAGGGGAATGCCCTCCAGCGGTCCGGCCTTGCCCGCCGCAATCCGTGCATCGGACGCTTTCGCCATGCCGGCGGCCAGCTCCGGCGTTTCCAGCACATAGGCGTTGAGCACGCGCGCCTTCTCGATCGCCGCCAGATGTGCGGCAGACAATTCGGCGGCGGAGAAGGATTTTTTTGTCAGCCCGTCGCGCGCCTCAGCCAAAGTCAGCGAAGTCAGTTCACTCACGGCGCGGGCTCATCCGGCGGTCGAGGCGCACGCCTGCGGCGCTTGGGTTGGGGCTGTTCGGGGGACTCCTCGCAAACAAAATCGGCTGCGTCGACGCGCACGACTTTTTTCTTCGACGCGCTGCGTTCCGCCTCAAGCGCGTCGATCATGCTCCAGTATCCGAGTTCGCAAGCGATACACATCCGGTTACCCCGTCATGGCCGGGCTTGTCCCCGCAAGACGGATATATCCGACTTGCGGCGCATTTTTATGCGGAAGTCGGGCAAGCCCGACTTCCGATGCCATCCACGTCTTGCTGTACGAGATCCCCGGGTCTCGCGACGCTCGCCCGGGGATAGTGGAATGATCCGTGGCGCGTATCATTCCACCACTTTCGGGACCACAAAGTAGTTATCGTCGCTTGACGGCGCATTCCTGACGATGTCCTCGGCGATGCCGCCATCTGTCACAGCGTCTGCTCTCTTCTTCATCGTCATCGGCGTCACCGAGGTCATCGGCTCGACGCCGTCGACCTTGACCTCCCCAAGCTGCTCGACAAACGCAAGCATGGCGTTGAGCTCGTCCCTGAGGTGCTCGACTTCATCCTCGGCCACGGCAATGCGGGCGAGGTGCGCTATGCGGCGGACGGTATCGGCATCAACGGACATGGAATTTCCGGGGTGTCTCGATCGGTGCCCAGCCTATAGCAGAGCGGCTTTCACCGCGACAACCGGTCAGCGCACCATCTGTTTCATTAACGCCTGCGCTTCATTCATCAGGCTTTGGGTCAATTCGCGCGCGGGCATGGCGCGGCCGAGGCCGGCCGCCTGCCCTGCCCACATGCTCAAAAAATCGCCGGAGCCTTGCGACAGCGCCTTGACGTTAAGGGGTGCCAGCGCGCCGGCGGCCAGCGGAAATTCCGGCGCGACATCGTTGACGGGTCCCAGCTCGCGCATGACGCGGTTTATGAGGCCGCGCGCCGGTTTCCCCGTTTGCAGGTTGGTCACAACGGTTTCAGCGTCGCTGGCACTGGCAAGCGCGGCGCGATGCGGAGGCTGAATCCTCGATTCCGGACAGAACAGATACGCCGTGCCCATCTGCACGGCAGACGCCCCCAGCGCGAGCGCCGCCACGATCCCGCGCGCATCGGTAATGCCGCCGGCGGCGATGACCGGCACCTTCACGGCGTCGACCACCTGCGGCACCAGCGCAAAGGTCCCGACCTGCGTCGCCAGATTGTCGGTGAGGAACATTCCGCGATGGCCGCCCGCCTCGAAACCCTGGGCGATGATCGCATCGCAGCCGTTCACTTCCAGCCAGCGTGCCTCCGCCACCGTGGTCGCCGAAGCCATGACAACGCAGCCGGAGTCTTTCACGCGCGCAAGCAGCGCCGGCGCCGGTAGCCCGAAATGGAAACTCACAACCTCCGGCTTGAGTTCTTCCACCACCGAGCACTGTGCCGCGTCGAACGGAATGCGGTTGCTCGCCGGCACGGAAATCGCAGGATCGATGCCGTACTCGACGTAATAGGGTTTCAGTTTTTCGCGCCAGGCATGCTCACGCGCGTTGTTCGGCACGGCCGGCTTGTGACAAAAGAAATTCAGATTGACCGGCTTGTCAGTGGCGGCGCGGAATTTTTCCATCTGGTCGCGCATCTGCCGCTCATCGAGCATGGCGATCGGCAGGGAGCCGAGCCCGCCGGCGTCGGCAACGGCTATCGCCAAAGCGGTATCCATCGCCCCGGCCATCGGCGCCAACACGACAGGGTGTTTGATCCTGAACAGGTCAAGCAGTCGTTCGTCCGGCCACATGGCCGAGAGACTATCGCGCCTCGCCGCCGGCAGGAATTCGTATTGGCTTTAGGCAGGATCAAGGGTTTGACGAAGCCATGCCGCAAAGCTGCGAAAGAGGAGGCAGGCGGCAGTGGAACCGGCTACCATTCCGGAATGACGGCCCGCACCCACGACCGGTATCCCTATTCTCCCATCTCGGCGCGTCCGGTTTACAACTGGCCAGGCGGTAAACGCCTCGCGATTTACGTTGCGCTCAATCTTGAATGGTTTTCATTCGGGGAAGGACTTGGCGCCGAACTCGCACCCGGCGGGTCTCAGCCGGACGTGCTCAACTACGCCTGGCGCGACTACGGCAACCGCGTGGGGGTCTTCCGGCTGGCCGACCTGTTCCGCGAGCTCAATCTGCCCGTATCGCTGCTCGTCAACGCAGAGATGTACCGGCACGCGCCGGAGGCGGTTGCGGCTTTCCCCGGTGCCGAAATCGTCGGCCACGGCCGCAGCAATTCCGAGCGCCAGGGCGATCTGAGCGAATACAAGGAACGCCTGTTGATCGAGGAAACCACCGCGGCGGTTGAAAAACATTCGGGCAAGCGACCGCGAGGCTGGCTCGGACCATGGATTTCGCAGTCTCCGCTGACCCCCGACCTGTTGCACGAGGCCGGCTATCGCTACCTGCTCGACTGGTGCCACGACGATCAGCCGGTCTGGATGAAAACGCGTGGCGGCCGCATTCTCTCGCTGCCCTATCCGCAAGAGCTCAACGACATTCCGCAGATCGTCGCGCGCAAGCGCGAGGGCTCGGAATTCGCCGACATGATTGTGGACGCGTTCGAAGTGATGCACCAGGAATGCACAAGGCGACCGCTGGTCATGGGGATTGCACTCCATGCCTACGTCGTAGGCTGGCCGCATCGTTTCAAGCATCTGGCGCGTGCAATGAGGCACATTGCCAGCCACGCCGACGAGCGCGTTTGGTTTACGACCGCGGGAGACATCGCCGATTTTGCCGAGCAGCTTCCAGCGGGTACCGTACCCTGAGCATGCCCCTCATCTTGCCCCTCGTTGAAGCCGTTGCGCACCTGCCCGCCCGCGGGGCTCTCATCGGGCTTGATCTCGGCACCAAGACCATCGGCGTTGCCTCCAGTGATCCCGATCGAAAACTTGCAACGGGCGTCGAGACCATCGCGCGCAGGACTTTCACCACCGACGCGCAACGCGTGCTCCTGCTTGCCGCCGAACGCTCCGCCGTCGGATTCGTGCTCGGCCTGCCGATCAATATGGATGGCAGCGAGGGCCCGCGTGCGCAATCGACCCGCGCTTTCGCCCGCAATCTCGCCAGGCTCACCGAATTGCCGATCGCTCTCTGGGATGAGCGGCTCTCAACTGTTGCGGTCGAACGCGAACTGATCGCGGCCGATGTCAGCCGCAAAAAGCGCGCTGCCGTGATTGATCAGCACGCCGCCGCCTTCATCCTGCAAGGCGCACTCGATCGATTGGCCCGGATGTAGCTGCGCCTGCGGATAACTCCGCTCGTCCCCGCGCAAGCGGGAATCCAGGGTTTAAGAATCCAGGATCAGGTGCTCCGGGTCTCCGCTTGCGCGGGGACGAGCGGAGCGTGTGCAAACCCCAGCGCGATCGTATGCGCTCAAAAAAGAAGCCGCTCCGAAGAGCGGCCTCTCTCCTTCACAACATTTCACAAGTTGCCCCTCAGCCTATCGCTGCGAGTCAATCGAGAAGTTGTTGGTCCTGTGCTGCCGCGACCACCGGTCGCCATAGTAGCCGTAGCGATAGCCGTAGGCCGGTGCCGGCGCATAGGCATATGAGCCGTAGGCGTATCCGTCGTCATAGGCATAGCCCGGCGCATAAGCGTAGCCTGGACCATAGGCGTAACCCGGATCGCCGTAATATCCGTAGTAGCCGTTGTTGTAGGCCGAGCCGGCAATCGCCGCGCCTGCCACCACTGCGCCGACGCCGAGCCCGATCGCGGCTGCGTTGCGGCCATTGCGCGCTTCACCCGGTGACGCTGCGGCAAGCGCAAGCGCACCCGTCAATGCCGCCGTCGCGGCATATTTCATAATCGTCTTCATACTGGTCTCCTTTCAGTGCCGGCTTTTTTGGGTATCCGGGCTCAACACTGGAACAAGCCGCGTGGTTCCTGCAGTAATCGCCTGGAACGGGCGCCATATGTCACACATTCACGAATAGTTGCGGGAACCCCTGACGGAATAACGAGCGCCCGTCGGCTGGCTGCAGATCGCCTGTCCAGGCGGCGCGGTCCTGATGCTCAACGAAAACATTAACGATGGGGACGAGTGCCTTGTGGATCGGCGCGTAACGCCCTTGCCGGACAAGCCGGTTGCGCCTATAGGTCTTGCTTTAATGACCATTGCGCCGAAACCCTCGTTTGTCCTGAGCAGGCGGCACCTGTTGGGGATCGAAGGACTTTCGCACGCGGATATTTCCGGTCTCCTCGATCTCGCCGAAGAATTCGTCGATCTCAATCGCCAGGTCGAAAAGAAGCGCGCCTCGCTCCGCGGGCGCACCCAGATCAATCTCTTTTTTGAAGTCTCGACCCGAACCCAGGCCTCGTTCGAACTCGCAGGCAAGCGCCTGGGCGCCGATGTGATGAACATGTCGACCAGTTCATCGTCCATGCGCAAGGGGGAGACACTCATCGACACGGCCATCACGCTCAACGCCATGCATCCGGACATCATCGTCGTGCGCCATCATGCATCCGGCGCGGTCGAACTTCTGGCGCGCAAGGTGGATTGCTCGGTGATCAATGCCGGCGATGGCTCTCACGAACATCCGACCCAGGCGTTGCTGGACGCGCTCACGATCCGCCGCAACAAGGGCCACATCGAGGGTCTGCTGGTCGCGATCTGCGGCGATATCCTGCACTCGCGTGTCGCGCGCTCGAATATCATCCTGCTCAATGCCATGGGTGCTCGCGTGCGTGTCGTTGCACCCTCCACGCTCCTGCCACCGGGCATCGAGCGTTTCGGTGTCGAAGTCGCGCGCGATATGCGGGAAGGTCTCGCCGATGCCGACATCGTCATGATGCTGCGGCTTCAGCGCGAACGCATGAATGGCTCGTATGTGCCGTCAATGTCGGAATACTTCCACTATTATGGGCTCGATGAGAAGAAACTCGCATACGCAAAACCAGGCGCCATGGTCATGCACCCGGGACCGATGAATCGCGGCGTCGAGATCGACTCGATCGTCGCCGACGGTGCGCAGTCATTGATCCGCGAACAGGTCGAGATGGGCGTGGCCGTGCGCATGGCTGTCCTCGAGGCGCTCTCACGAAATTTGCCGAACGCATGACATGATGTTGTCCGACCGCCATCCGATCCTGCTCGCCAACGCCCGGATCGTCGATCCATCGCGCGATCTCGACATCGTGGGCGACTTGCTGATCGCGGAAGGCGTCATCCGTGAGGCCAAGAAAGGCATCGGCGCTGCCGGCGTGCCGGAAGGCACCGATGTGATCGACTGCCGCGGCAGGTTGATCGCGCCGGGTCTGATCGACATGCGCGCCTTCATCGGCGAACCAGGTGAAGCCAATCGCGAGACGCTCGCCTCCGCCAGCCAGGCCGCGGCTGCGGGCGGAGTCACCACCATCATCTGCCAGCCTGATACTTCTCCGACCATCGACAATCCGGCGACTGTCGACTTCGTCCTCCGCCGGGCACGTGACAACGCCATCGTGCACGTGCATCCGATGGCAGCGATCACGAAGGGCCTCGAGGGCAAGGAGATGACGGAGATCGGCTTGCTCAAGGCAGCCGGAGCCGTCGCATTCACCGATGGCGCAAAAAGCGTTACCAATGCGCAAGTGATGCGGCGTGCGCTCACCTACGCCAGCGATTTCGATGCCATGATCGTGCATCACACCGAAGACCCGAACCTGATCGGCGATGGGGTCATGAACGAAGGCGAGTTCGCCGCTCGTCTCGGCTTGCTCGGTATTCCGAAAGCGGCGGAAACCGTGATGCTCGAACGCGATATCCGCCTCGTCGCGCTTTCGGGCGGGCGCTACCATGCGGCCTCGGTCACCTGCGTTGACACGCTCGAGATATTGCGCCGCGCCAAAGATGCCGGACTGAACGTCAGCGCCTCGGCGTCGATCAATCACGTTACGCTCAACGAAAATGACATCGGGCCCTACCGAACCTTTCTCAAGCTGTCGCCACCGCTGCGCACGGAAGACGACCGGAAGGCGCTGGTCCAGGCTGTCGGCTCCGGATTGGTCGATGTGATCATGTCGGATCACAATCCGCAGGATGTCGAAACGAAACGCCTGCCTTTCGCCGAAGCGGCGCCCGGTGCGATCGGGCTTGAAACCATGCTGACCGCCGGCTTGCGCCTTGTGCATGGCGGAGAGATCGAGCTGACGGCGCTGCTGCGCGCAATGTCCACGCGGCCGGCCGAATTGCTTGGCCTCCCGGGCGGCACATTAAAGAGCGGTGCGCCCGCCGATGTGATCGTCGTCGATATGGATCTGCCCTGGGTACTGGATCCGGACGAACTCAAGTCGAAGTGCAAGAATACGCCGTTCGACGAAGCGCGCCTCACCGGGCGCGTTGTCCGCACGATTGTCTCCGGACGAACCGTCTACGAATACGTATGACCGCCCTGCTCGCTTTTGCTTTCGGTTATCTGCTCGGCTCGATCCCATTCGGGCTACTGCTGACGCGCGCGGCGGGGGCGCCCGATATCCGGGCCATCGGCTCGGGCAATATCGGCGCAACGAATGTGCTGCGCACAGGCCACAGGGGGCTCGCTGCGGCGACACTTCTTTGCGACATGTTCAAGGGCCTGACTGCTGTGCTGATCATGCGGCACTTTGGCACCGAGCCAGCGCTGGCCGCCGGTCTCGGGGCATTTCTCGGCCATCTCTTTCCGGTCTGGTTGAGGTTCAAAGGCGGCAAAGGCGTCGCAACCTATATCGGCGTGCTCGCCGGACTCTACTGGCCTGCCGCGTTGGCTTTTTGTACGGCCTGGCTCGCCGTTGCCGCCATCACCCGCTATTCCTCGCTTGCCGCTCTCATCGCCAGCGCCGGCACGCCATTGGGTCTCTGGTTCTGCAACCTCCCGAATATTGCTGTGCTCTTTCTATTTCTGACAGTTCTGTTGTGGATCATGCATCGCGCGAACATCGTACGCCTGCTCGACGGCAGCGAAGGCAAAATCGGCGCCAAAGCAGAGACAGCAACCGACTAAACTTATGGTTGTATTGCGATAAAATCGGTTGTAGTCATCCTGCCTGCTAGTCGAGGCGGGTGACCATTTGGACGATCAGACGCGACTGGACGACGGGGACCGGCTCGACTGGCTTCGTCTCATCCGCAGCGACAATGTCGGACCGCGCACATTTCACGACCTCGTCAGCCATTGCGGCGGTGTCCGGCCGGCGCTCGCAGCCCTGCCCGGTCTTGCGCGCCGTGGCGGCTCTGCGCAATCACCTCGAATTTTCTCCCGCGAACAGGCCGAAGCTGAACTCAAGGCCGCACGTGCAGCCGGGGTTGAATTCTTCACCCTCGGCGACCCCGAATATCCGTCGCGACTGACGATGATCGCGGATCCACCGCCGGTCATCGCTGTGCGCGGCAAGTTCGACGCGTTGGCGCGACCCTCGATTGCCATTGTCGGCTCGCGCAACGCTTCCGCCGCCGGTGTGAAATTTGCCGAACGCATCGCGCGCGATCTCGGCGACGCGGGTTTTGCCATCGTGTCCGGTTTGGCACGCGGCATCGATGCCGCGGCCCATCGCGCCAGCCTCACCACGGGCACCATCGCCGTGCTGGCCGGCGGTCACGCCCGCATCTATCCGCCGGAACACATCGAACTGCTGAAAACAATTGCGGTCCAGGGTGCCGCCATTTCGGAAATGCCATTCGCCTGGGAACCGCGCGCTCACGACTTTCCACGCCGCAATCGGCTGATCTCGGGCCTCTCACTCGGCGTCGTGATCGTTGAGGCGGCGCGCCGCTCGGGCTCGCTGATCACTGCAAGGTTTGCGGGCGAACAGGGGCGCGAGGTCTTCGCGGTACCCGGCTCTCCGCTCGAACCCCGAAGCGAAGGTGCCAACGGTCTTCTCAAGCAGGGCGCAACGCCCGTAACCGAAGCCGCCGACGTGATCGCGGCGATCGAGCCGATCCTTGGCCGGGGCAACCTGCCTTCGGTTCAGGAACCATTTCAGGATTTGCTCGGCGCTCCCCACGCCGAGCCTGACACGGACGAGCGCAGCCGTCTCCTTGCGCTGCTCGGCCCGGCTCCCGTGTCGATCGACGATCTGGTGCGGCTATCGCACAGCTCCGCAACGAATGTGCGCAGTGTGCTGCTCGAACTCGAATCGCCGGGCGTCTTGTGCGCCATGGAGCAGGGTTGGTATCGCTTCTGTAACGTGCGATACGAATCGTGCCTCACCGGATTTTCTCCATGGTCATTCGATACCTCGCGGCCCTTGCGGTTCTTCTTTTTCTCCAGGGCGCAGCGCGCGCGCAGCAGCAGTCCTTTGCGGCCTTCGCTGCCGAGCTATGGCCCGACGCGCAAGCCAAGGGCATTACCCGGGCCACCTTCGACACCGCGATGAAAGGCGTAACGCCCGATGAGCGCGTGATCGCCGCGACAAAGCGCCAGCCGGAATACGGCAAGCCCGTCGGAGATTACGTGAATGCGATCGTCTCCAATCGCCGTATCGCCGACGCGCAACTCAAGGCGCGTGAATGGGCGAAAACCTTTGACGCAGTTGAAAAGAAATTCGGAGTCGAACGCTGGGTCCTGCTCGCGCTGTGGGGCATGGAATCAGATTTCGGCACCGAAAAAGATCGCTGGGATGTCTTCCGGTCGCTGGCCACCCTCGCCTATGTGAAGTATCGCCACCCTTATTTCCGCAACGAACTGATCGTGGCGATGCGCATCATGCAGGACAACAAATTCGCGCGCGAAAGGATGGTGAGTTCCTGGGCGGGCGCCATGGGCCAGAGCCAGTTCATGCCGTCGAATTTCGTCGACTACGCTGTCGATTTTTCGGGCGATGGTCGCGTCGATATCTGGACCAACGTGCCGGACGTGCTCGGCTCAACGGCAAATTATCTGCACAAGGGGAAATGGAATTCCGCGCTGCCCTGGGGGTTCGAGGTGACGGTCCCGGGCGGCTTCGATTACATGCGCAGCCGCGCAACCTTCGCGGAATGGGAAACCCTCGGTGTACGCCGCGCTGACGGCAAACCGTTTCCGTCGTCCGGGGAAGGCATCCTTTTCTTCCCGAGCGGAGCCAGTGGTCCGGGATTCATCGTCACGGAAAATTTCAATGTCCTGAAGGAGTACAACAACTCCGACGCCTACGCGATTGCAGTCGGCCACCTCGCCGACCGAATGCATGGAGGTGGCTTGATCAAGACGCCCTGGCCGAAAGACGACCGCCAACTTTCGCGCGATGCCCGCATCGCCCTGCAGAAAAAGTTGTCCGAGCTCGGGTACAAGGTGAATGAATTCGAAGGCCACATCGATTTCGATCTGCGCGACAATATCCGCGCCGAGCAGAAAAAAAACGGGATGCGACCCGATGGCACTCCGACGGCCGCCTTGCTGGACAGGCTCGGGGTAAAAGTCCGGTAACTCGAATGTCTTGGCCATTTGTCATTAGTCTCCTGAACGACGGCCGGGTTGCATTTTCAGGTAGAATATCGATAGTAATACATCTTATGGTTGTTGCGCCGGCCGGACCCGTCTCTTTCGTGCCCTATTTCACTGGTCAGACACGGCTTCTTAACGGGCTTATTTGACAGTAAGGGGTACCTTCCCCATGTTCCGGGCCAAAGATGCGGCCGATTCCGCCTTGTTTGTCATTGGTACAGGCGGATAACCCACTGGATCTCCATGAATATCGTCGTGGTCGAGTCGCCGTCCAAGGCGAAGACAATCAATAAATACCTTGGCTCCGGATATGAGGTGCTGGCGTCCTTTGGCCACATCCGCGACCTGCCCCCCAAGGATGGGTCGGTCGATCCCGAGAACGATTTCCGCATGCTCTGGGAGGTCGACGCCAAGTCGAACCAGCGCCTGAACGACATCGCACGCGCGCTCAAGGGTGCCGACAAGCTGATCCTCGCCACCGACCCGGATCGTGAAGGCGAAGCGATCTCGTGGCACGTGCTCGAGGTGCTGAAGGAAAAGAAGGCGCTCAAGGACCAGAAGATCGAGCGCGTGGTGTTCAACGCCATCACCAAGCAGGCGGTGACCGAGGCAATGAAGCATCCGCGCGAGATTGATAGTGCATTGGTCGATGCCTACCTCGCCCGCCGCGCGCTCGATTATCTCGTTGGCTTTACGCTCTCGCCGGTGCTGTGGCGAAAATTGCCGGGCGCGCGCTCGGCCGGCCGGGTGCAATCGGTCGCGTTGCGGCTGGTCTGCGACCGCGAACTGGAGATCGAGAAATTCGTCGCCAGGGAATACTGGTCGATCGTCGCCAGGCTGGCGACCCCACGCAACGACGTCTTCGAAGCGCGGCTGGTCGGCGCCGACGGGCAAAAGATCCAGCGCCTCGACATCGCCTCCGGCGCCGAGGCGGAATCCTTCACCCGCGATCTCGAGAACGCCATCTTCAAGGTGGTATCAGTCGAAGCCAAGCCAGCCCGGCGCAATCCGCCGCCGCCCTTCACCACCTCGACCATGCAGCAGGAAGCGAGCCGAAAGCTGGGCTTTGCCCCGGCCATCACCATGCGCCTCGCACAACGGCTCTATGAAGGCGTGGAGATCGACGGCGAAGCCACGGGCTTGATCACTTATATGCGCACCGACGGCATCGACATGGCGCCGGAGGCGATCACGGACATCCGCGCGATGCTGGGCCGCAACTATGGCAAGGAATATGTGCCCGCTTCGCCCCGCGAGTATCACAACAAATCGAAGAATGCGCAGGAAGCGCATGAAGCGGTGCGCCCGACCAGCGCAGGCCGCACGCCTGCCGAAGTCGCCAAATATGTCGATCGCGATCAGGCGCGCCTGTACGAATTGATCTGGAACCGCGCGATCGCGAGCCAGATGGAATCCGCCGAACTCGAGCGCACCACGGTCGACATCATCGCCAAGGCGGGTTCGCGGAATATCGAGCTGCGCTCGTCCGGCCAGGTCGTGAAATTCGATGGCTTTCTCACTCTCTACCAGGAAGGCCAGGACGAAACGTCCGATGATGACGAGTCGCGCCGCCTGCCCGCAATGTCGGAGGGCGAACCGCTCAGCAAGCAGGCGATCGAATCCGCCCAGCATTTCACCGAGCCGCCGCCGCGCTTCTCGGAAGCGGCTTTGGTCAAGCGCATGGAAGAACTCGGCATTGGCCGCCCCTCGACCTATGCCTCCATTCTTCAGGTTCTCCAGGACCGCGGCTATGTCCGCATCGACAAGAAGCGCCTCATTCCGGAAGACAAAGGCCGCGTGGTCGTTGCATTTCTTGAAAGCTTCTTCACGCGCTACGTCGAATACGATTTCACCGCCGGTCTCGAAGAAAAGCTCGACGAAATTTCGGCGGGCAAGATCAACTGGCGCGCCGTGCTCGCCGAATTCTGGGAGCAGTTCGTCGGCGCCGTCAACGAGATCAAGGAAGTGCGCAATCGTGTTGTGCTCGACGCACTCAACGATCTGCTCGAGCCGCATATTTTCCCGGAACGCGCCGACGGCGTACCGCGCCGCCAATGCCCGCAATGCGGTACTGGTCAGCTTTCGCTCAAGACCGGGCGCTTCGGGGCCTTCATCGGTTGCTCGAATTATCCGGAATGCAATTTCACACGGCAGATCACGCCCAGCGCCGACGGCGTTCAGGGTAAAAAGGTGCTGGGCGAAGACCCGGTGACCGGTCTTGAAGTGACGCTGCGCGGTGGCCGGTTCGGACCCTATTTGCAGCTCGGCGAACAGATCAAACCGCCGAAGCCAAAGAAGGGCGAGAAAAAGCCGGAAGTCGAGAAGCCCAAGCGCGCCAGCATCCCGAAAGGCGTTTTGCCCGACGACATCGACCTCGAAAAGGCGCTCGGCCTTCTGGCGCTGCCGCGTGAAGTCGGACTGTCACCCGAAGACGGCGAACCGATCCTCGCCGGCATTGGACGCTTCGGCTCTTACGTCAAGCATGGCAAGACCTATGCGAACCTGGAAGAAGGCGATGAGGTCCTGACCATCGGCCTCAACCGCGCGGTCACCCTGATCGCCGAGAAGAAAGCGAATCCAAAGAAAGGCCGCCGCTTCGGCGCCGATCCTGGCAAGGTTTTGGGCGAACACCCGGACAAAGGCGGGCCGGTTGTCGTCAAGAATGGCCGCTATGGACCCTATGTGAGCCACAACGGCATCAACGCGACCATTACCGGCGACAGGACACCGGAGACGATCACGCTGACCGAGGCAGTCGTGCTGCTCGACGCCCGCGCCGAACAGCTCGGTTCGCAGCCGCGCCGCGCGGCCGGCCGCAAAAAGGCGGGCGCGCCCTCGGAAGCGCCGAAGGGCCGCAAGAAGAAGGCGGCCGAAACGGCGGACACGGCCGAGAAAACCGCCAAGCCGCGCAAGAAGCCGGCGAAAAAGACTTCCAAAATCACGGCCGCCGAATAACTGGCAAAGCTGAGTTTCGGCCACTACATTTCATTCAATCGCGCCGTTTCGGCGCAGGACTCTTATTTTGAAAACGCACACTAAGAAAACACCTTCCCTCCCCTCCAAGGCCGACATCCTCGCCTTCATCGGCAACAAGCCCGGAAAAGTCGGCACCCGCGAAATTGCACGCGCCTTCGGATTGAAGAACGCGCTCCGCGCCGATCTCAAGCGCCTGTTGCGACAACTCACCGACGAAGGCTCAATCGAAAAGCGCCGCAAGAAGCTGCACCATCCCGGCACCCTCCCCTCGACCGTGCTTGCTGATGTCACGTCGCGCGATAGCGATGGCGATCTCATTGCCACCCCGGACGAATGGGACGAGGACGCGCATGGCGCGGCCCCGAAAATCCGTATTCACCTGCCGCGCAAGGCGCGGCCCGGAGAAGCTGCCGGTGTCGGCGACCGCGTGCTGCTGCGCATCGAGGACATCGAGGAAGACGACGGCATCCGTCATCGCGGCCGTGTCATCAAGATCATTGATCATCCCAAGCACCGCGTGCTCGGGATATTCAGAAAAACCGCGCATGGCGGCGGGCGCCTCGAGCCGGTCGACAAAAAAATGCTCGGCAAGGAGCTGTCTATTCCCGCCGGCGCGACCGCGAATGCCGAGGATGGCGATCTCATCGCGGTCGAAACATCGCGCGCGCCGCGCCTCGGCCTCCCCACCGGCCGCGTGGTCGAGAGGCTCGGCTCACTCCAGAGCGAGCGTGCAGTCAGTCTCATCGCCATCCATGCGCATGGCATTCCATCCGTATTCCGCCGCGAGACGCAGCTCGAAGCCGACGCGGCCAAACCGGCGACACTCCAGGACCGCGAAGACTGGCGGCACGTGCTTTTGGTTACCATCGATCCGCCTGACGCCAAGGATCATGACGATGCCGTGCATGCCGAGCCGGACACCGCGCCCAACAATCATGGTGGCTTCATTGTGAACGTGGCCATCGCCGACGTCGCCCACTACGTCAAACCGGGCTCGGCACTCGATCGCGAAGCGCTCACGCGCGGCAATTCGGTCTATTTCCCCGACCGGGTGGTGCCGATGCTGCCCGAGCGCATTTCCAATGATCTGTGCTCGCTGCGGTCGCGCGAAGACCGCCCGGCGCTTGCCGTGCGGATGGTCGTCGGGGCCGACGGCCGCAAGCGCTCGCACACATTCCACCGCATCATGATGCGTTCAGCCGCCAAGCTTTCCTACATGCAGGCGCAAACGGCGATCGATGGGCGCGCTGACGACGATACCGGCCCGCTGATCGAGCCCGTCCTCAAGCCGCTTTATGCGGCCTACGAAGTGCTCAAACTTGCACGCCGCGAGCGTCAGCCGCTCGATCTCGATCTGCCTGAACGCAAAATCCTGCTCAAAGCCGATGGCACCGTCGATCGCGTGATGACGCCCGATCGACTGGAAGCGCACCGTCTGATCGAGGAGTTCATGATCCTGGCGAACGTCGCTGCGGCAGAAACGCTTGAACGCGCGCGTTGTCCCCTCATCTATCGCGTGCACGACGAGCCGGCGATAGAGAAGGTACAGGCGTTGCGCGAATTTCTCGCCACGCTCGACATTCCCTTCGCCAAGGGTGGCGTGCTCAAGCCGGAAGCCTTCAACCATATCCTGTCGCGTGTGAAGGGACGCGACGCCGAGCAACTCGTGAATGAGGTTGTCCTGCGCACGCAGGCGCAGGCCGAATATGCCTCCGAGAACTACGGCCACTTCGGATTGAACCTGCGCCGCTACGCGCATTTCACCTCGCCGATCCGCCGCTACGCTGACCTGATCGTGCATCGTGGATTGATACGCGCACTCAAGCTCGGCCATGACGGTTTGCCGGAGGGTACCGATCCGAAAGCCCTGGCGGAGGTCAGCGCGCAGATTTCCGCCACCGAGCGCCGCGCCATGCTGGCCGAGCGCGAGACGAACGACCGCCTGATCGCGCATTTCCTCTCCGATCGCATCGGTGCAACCTTCGATGGCCGGATTTCCGGTGTCACCCGCGCAGGTCTGTTCGTGAAATTGCGCGAGACGGGCGCCGACGGATTTGTGCCGGCGCGGACCATCGGTGATGAATATTTCCGCTATGACGAAAAGGGTCACGCCATGGTGGGATCGCGCTCCGGCGAGACTTATCGACTGGGCGATTCCGTTCGGGTCAAGCTCGTCGAGGCGGCGCCGGTCGCCGGCGCGCTGCGATTCGAGATTTTATCGGAAGGGCGTGCCGGCCGGCCGCAGCGGCCAGCGCGCCATGAGCGCGGACGTCACTACGGCCCACGCGGCAAGCAACGGAAGGTTCGATGACGAAGGACCTCGGAAAACTCTGGGCCGAGCGCATGACCATGTCGGAGCGCGACACGTCGTTTCCCGACAGCGAGCCGCGTGATGCCGCAACCCTGATATTGATCGACCGGTCAGGCCCCACCCCCCGGGTCCTGCTCGGCCGCCGTCATGCCGGCCATAAATTCATGCCCGGCAAATTCGTTTTTCCCGGCGGCCGCATCGAAGCGCTCGACCAGCAGATGACCGCAGTGAGCGAACTGCATCCGGATGCGCAAAAAAAACTGCTGGAGCGCGTCGAGAAGCCGGGCACGGAATTCGCCCGCGCCTTTGCACTTGCGGCGGTGCGCGAGACCGCCGAAGAAACCGGCCTGCTGCTCGGGGTGAAACGCGATCAGCCACCCTCCGTACCAGGTGAGATCTGGACGGAATTTGCCAAAGCGAAAGTTCATCCGGACCTCGGGCAGATCTATTTCGTCGCGCGCGCTGTAACGCCCCCGCGCCGGCCGCGCCGCTTCGATACGCGATTTCTCACTGCGGACGCTTCCGCGATCGCCCACACGATCGAGGGTGTCGTCGGCCCGGATTCAGAACTGGTTGAACTGACCTGGGTCCCGATCGAGGAGGCCGCTCAACTGGATGTGCCGACAATTACCGCCATTGTTCTGGAAGAACTGCTGGCGCGCGTGGAGGCCGGAATGGGCCATGGCCTGCCGGTCCCCTTTTACTTCATGATTGAAAAGGAATTCTTCCGGGAACTGCTGTAAATGCCCAAAAATGGCGCATTTTCTTGACATTTGCAGGCTCGGCGCTAGTTTCCGCGCCCAAGCCGCCCTCACCCGCAAGTTTTCGTTCAAGGGAAAAGTCCATGGCCAAAGCCATCAGTCTCAAGATCAAGCTCGTCTCCACCGCCGGCACCGGTCACTACTATGTGACGCGGAAGAACTCGCGCACTCAGACCGACAAGATGAAAAAGAAGAAATACGACCCGATCGCCAGGAAGCACGTCGAATACTCCGAGTCCAAAATCAAGTAGTCGCAGCGGCATCCACGATGCTTCGCACGCTCTTTGCTGCTCTGTTGCTGCTGCCGCTGGCGCTCGCTTCCGCCGGCGCCGGCGAAAAACACAGGCTTGCGCTACAGATCAGCGATAACGACGCGGACAAAATGAACGCGGTGCTCAACGTCGCCGCCAATGTGTCGAAGTTCTATTCCGACAAAGGCGAAGAGATCGATATTCAGATCGTCGCCTTCAATGCCGGGCTTCACATGCTGCGCGATGACACCTCGCCGGTGAAGCCAAGGCTCAAGTCATTCAAGCAGGGTATGCCGAACGTCTCGTTCATGGCCTGCGAGAACACCCTCGAGTCGATGGCCCGCAAGGAAGGCAAGGAACCACCGCTCGTTGATAATGCCGAGCGTGTGAAGGCTGGCGTGGTTACGCTGATCGAGCTCGGTGAAAAAGGCTGGACGATCGTCCGGCCCTGATCCCCTCTATCCTCGTGCTGTGGAGCGCGGCGGGGCCGCGAGCGCACCGCCTCGCGATTCTCCTGAGGAATGAGTTCGTGGCCGGCCGGAAGCGGCGGCATGAGGAGGCCACTCGCACCGCTCCCGGACCGGCCGAACCCCACGGACCCAGGAGATGCGGCGGACCTGGCATCAGTAGGGTATTGCAGATGCATTGAAGGTGCGTTCGCGATTGAACGCCCCGACTCAGCACGCGGTCAGTGGCAAGGTTAGACCAAGCACCCGGGCCGACAAGCCGGTTCAGTAATGCGCTGGAATGTCTTGGCAATTTATGCGCGGTGTCACACGGCCCGCCGCCCGAATCAGAGCATCTCAGGCGGCGTCCGGCACCACGCGGTTGCGGCCGTCACGTTTGGCACGATAGAGCGCCTGGTCTGCACGCTTGAGAATGCTGGCCGCGTTGTCGCCGGCCGACGACAGTGCCGCGATACCGATCGAGATCGTGACTTCGAGATGGCGCGCGCCTTGCTGGATCGCAAAGGGCTCGCTGGCGATCCGGCGACGCAGGCGCTCCGCCACCGCGGTCGCCACCGCCATGTCGGTTTCCGGCATCACGATCACAAATTCCTCGCCGCCATAGCGACAGGCGAGATCGATGTTGCGGGTGGCCTTGCGCATGCGCAGCGCGAATTCACGCAGAACGTCGTCGCCGGCGTCGTGACCATAGCTATCGTTGATCGCCTTGAAATAATCGATATCGAGGACGAGCACCGTGATCGGCTTGTTGCGCGCAGCGGACTGCTCGACCAGCGTCCGCAGGTGCGTTTCCATGTAGCGCCGGTTGAAAAGGCCCGTGAGTCCGTCGGTGATCGCCAGTTCGATCGACGTCTGAACGTTGTCGCGCAACCGCTCGGTATAGCGTCTCTTTTTGATTTGGGTCCGGACGCGCGCCAGCAACTCGTTCCGGTCAACCGGGCGCAACAGGAAGTCATTGACACCGATCTCCAGCCCGCGCGCGAGCCGCGCAGTGTTGTCGGCCTCGGCAATCGCAAGGATCGGAATATTTCGGGTCCGTTCGAGCGAGCGGACCTGGCTGCACAACCGAAGCCCATCGAAGTCCTGCATCGCGAGCGATACAATGATGAGGTCGTAGTCTCTCTGGGTGGCACGAAACAACGCTTCGTTCGGGTTGCTTTCGATATCGACGATGTGCTCGACGGACAATGTGGCCGCGAGGCGCCCGTAGGAGTTGGCCCGATTATCCACAATGAGCACACGGCCATCGCGGCCGGTCTCCAGGACCGCTTCACACTCCGGATTTTGGAGTCCTATTTCCTTCGAGGTCGCCGCGCGCATGCGCAATTCGTCAGTTACCATTTTGAGGCGGGCGAGCGAACGCACGCGGGAAATCAGCGCGATATCGGACACGGGTTTGGTGAGGAAGTCATCGGCGCCGGCTTCCAGCCCGCGCACGCGATCGGACGGTTGATCGAGGGCCGTTACCATCACCACCGGGATGTGGTGAGTCAGCGGATTGGACTTGAGCCGGCGGCAGACCTCGAAACCATCCAATTCCGGCATCATCACATCGAGGAGGACGATGTCGCACGCCGCCCGTTCGCATAGGGCCAGCGCCTCGGCACCGCCGTACGCAACCGCGACGTCAAAATATTCCGCCGAGAGGCGCGCTTCGAGCAGCTTTACGTTCGCGGGCACGTCGTCCACGACAAGGATGCGAGCGGTCATCGGTGCACCGTCAACCCGCGCCCAGGAAATGGCGGATGGTCTCGATGAATTTTCCCACCGAAATCGGCTTGGACAGATAAGCCTCGCAGCCCCCCTCCCGGATGCGCTCCTCGTCGCCCTTCATTGCGAAAGCGGTGACAGCCACCACCGGAATGGACTTAAGCTCGGGGTCGTCCTTGAGCCATTTCGTCACTTCCAGGCCGGATACTTCCGGCAACTGGATGTCCATCAAGATCAGATCCGGCTTGTGCTTGCGGGCGAGATCGAGCGCCTCAATACCGTTGCGGGTGCCGACGGTTTGGTAACCATGCGCTTCAAGGAGGTCGTGGAAGAGCTTCATGTTGAGCTCGTTGTCCTCCACGATCAGGACGGTCTTTGGCATTCGCGTTCCCGCCCTTTTGTCCCCAATGGGCATAAGTCCCGCGCGCGCGGTCGCAAGTCCGATCGCGCTCGGGCATGGTCGGCACGGTAGTGCCGATTTGTTACGGCGCGGTAAAGATCGTTATATATCAATAGGTTTGGCAGCCATTTGTGCCCTTTACGTTCATGGGTTTGGCAATCGTCCCTCAAGTGAGATGTGAAGACCGTCACCGGCCCGATCCAGGGAACGGCGCGTCGCCGTTCGGCAGGACGCTGCAGGCGAAGGTTGACGTCCTCAGTGCCAGAGCTGCCGGAGCACCAGCAGGTTCACGGCGGCGACGCTGATGCAGTTGACGCAGAGGACGCCGATCCTGAACAACGTCACGTAGCCAAGGTATGCGCTACCGAGGACGGCGACGATCGCCGCCGGCAGCACAATCCCGGTGTGGCCTGTGTAAACCAGGAGCGGAAGCGCCGCGTACAACGCGATACCCAGCGCCGCGCTCGGGATCCGCAGGAACGTACCCTCCGAATCGCTGATTTAATTGGTGATCACAGGTTTGGCACGCCGCTAAATTCTGTTGATCGTCAGTGTGCAAAATTGTCCAAGTTTGGCACCGTAACCCCGCTGAGTTGTAGCGGGCGGTTTTCCAGTTACGGAAGGACAAATTTACGCGATGAAAAAGGACCCCGCGCTGACACGAGAACAGGCAGAAGGGCTTGCGATTCAGGCTCTTGCTTTCATCGCGGATGATGGCGAAAGGCTCGGCCGCTTTCTCGCCGTAACGGGCATTGGCCCCGGCGAGATTCGCGCGGCCGCCCGCGAAACGGGATTTCTCGCCGGGGTCCTCGAATATATGGCCTCCGACGAGCGCCTGATTGCGGCCTTTGCGGCCGAAAACAGCCTCAATCCATCCGACATCGACAGGAGCCGCGCCGCGCTTGCCGGCGGTCGTTGGGAGCGCGAGACGCCATGAGCTTCTGGCCATGAGCTTCTGCCGGGATTGTCTCGCTGATGCGCCCGATCGCGGCGCGCGCTGCCCCGTCTGCAGTTCGCCACGATTGGTGCGCCATCCCGAAGCCGCAACCCTGAGCATCGCACATATCGATTGCGACGCATTTTACGCAACCATCGAAAAACGCGACGACCCGACGCTGGCCGACAAGCCAGTCATCGTCGGCGGCGGAAAACGCGGCGTGGTAGCCGCCGCATGCTACGTGGCCCGCACATATGGCATCCGCTCCGCGATGCCGATGTTCGAAGCCAGACGCCGCTGCCCCGATGCGGTGGTGGTAAAGCCGAATATGGCGAAATACGTTCAGGTTGGCCGCGAAGTCCGCAAGGCAATGTTTGCGCTCACTCCGCTGGTCGAACCGCTTTCGATTGACGAAGCCTTTCTCGATCTTACCGGTACCGAACGATTGCACGGCATGAGTCCGGCAAAAGTGCTCGCGCGCTTCGCCTGCAGCGTCGAGCGGGATTTTGGCATCACCGTTTCGATTGGCCTGTCAGCCAACAAATTTCTCGCCAAAATCGCCTCCGACCTGGACAAGCCGCGCGGCTTCGCCGTGCTCGGCCAAAGCGAAGCCGCGGCATTTCTTGCACCAAAACCGGTGAGTTTCATCTACGGTGTCGGCGCGGTCAGCGCCGCAAAGTTCGCAGCCGACGGCTTCCGTACGATCGCGGATCTCCAGCGCGCCAACGAGCACGACCTTATGCGGCGGTATGGCGAGGAAGGCGCGCGGCTCTGGCACCTTGCGCGCGGGCAGGACAATCGCTCCGTCAACCCGGAGCGTGATACCAAAAGCATTTCAGCGGAAACCACCTTCGAGCGGGATATCGGCGAGTTCCGGCCACTCGAACAATATTTGTGGGACTTAACGGAGCGCGTCTCAACCCGCCTGAAGGCCAACGCACTCGCAGGTTCGACCGTGACGCTCAAGCTCAAGAGCGCGGATTTCAAGATCCGCACGAGGGCACGCGCTTTGGGCGCCCCCACGCAACTTGCGTCCCGCATTTTCGCTGCCGGCCGAGACCTGCTGGCACATGAGGTCGGTACCACGCGCTTTCGCCTGATCGGGATCGGCGTCAGCCATCTGGAAGAGGTCGAAGGCCATGAACTCGCCGATCTCATAGACCGCCGCGCAGCGGAAGCCGAACACGCGGTCGACAGGCTGCGTTCGAGGTTCGGCCGCAACGCGGTGGTGAAAGGTCTGGCTCTGGACGACGAATAAGCTGGCCCTCAAGGGCACGGCTTCGCGTTTTTCAGTTCCAGCGACGTCATCTCGCCGGTGATCGTGAAATCGGTGTAGTCGAGGACCAGGGCACGCGAAATGCCATTCTCGTAGAGCTCGAAACCGATCGAATAGACCGGCGTCTGCTCGCCCCCCTGCTCCGCCTTCTCGTCTTTCTTGTCAAAATAGCTGATCGTGACGGGCCAGCGCGTAAGCCTCGCCAGGGCCGGAGTTTTGGCAACCGCATCGTTTGGCGGTTTTTCGCCGGGGCTGATCGGCCGGCCGATGACGGTCAGCGTATTGAATAATTTTTCGCCGGATTCCGAGCCGTCATAGACGGGAAATTCAAGAACCGATTTGCCTTCACGCGCCGCGGCAATAATCCGGCGCATGTGCTCGGTCGGGAACACCGCTCCCCCGGTCACACTGAAACTCATTTCTTTCGGCTTGCTCAGGTTCACTGCAACCGCCTTGGCATTGCGCTCGGCGTGGCCATCGACGATATCGGTGCGGCGCTCGTTGAACAGGTTCTCAGAACTAAAGCGGAATTTCCTGGCGTTGCCGTCTTCCCAGGTGTTGGATCGCAAATCGCTCAAAGCCGGCCGCCCTTCGCCGGAATCGAGTTCAGACACCTGGCGGAATTGCAGCTCGTAACCCTCGCAGGCATTGCCGGAGAAATCGTACAGAATGCGCCCGCGCACGGCCTCGATTCCGCGGCTGCCTTGCGACTTTGAAAGCTTGAGGTCGTAAACTGCCCGATGCGGTGCAAGCGCCACCTGGTCGCCGACCGCGGCCGCAGCGTTGAGGCCATCGGTCGCCAGGCCTGCAACAGCAATGGCCAGGACCGGAGGAATCCAGCGTCGCGCGCCAGTCACAATTTTCATCGGTTGGGGCCTCTCCGCCGCGGCATGGTACCGCCCGCGGGAGCAGAAAGATGCAAGATCTGGGCAAGATAGAGGCCGCGGCAGATTCCAGCAACCACAGAACCCGCAGCTTGCGCGGCGGCATGCAATCGGCCAAGGATCGCCCCGTTTCCCACGCTGTGGAGGACAATTATGGCCGGATTGATTGAAAAGAAACTTTCAGGCCTCGGTGTTACTTTGCCGACCCCTGCGAGCCCCATCGCCAACTATGTGCCCTTCGTCCGCAGCGGCAATACACTTGTCGTTTCCGGACAAGTTTGCTTCGGCATCGACGGCAAGTTGGTCGCAAAGGGCCAGCTGGGTGCCGGCGTCTCGGTTGAGGACGGCCAGAAAGCGGCGCGTGCATGCGCGATCAACCTGCTTGCGCAGCTCAAGGCTGCGCTTGGCGACCTCGACAAAGTGGTGCGCGTGATGCGGTTGGGTGGGTTCATCAACTCGTCACCCGGATTTACCGAGGGCCCGAAGGTCATGAATGGTGCCTCGGATCTGATGGTCGAAGTTTTCGGCGACAAGGGCCGTCACGCGCGCACGACGGTTGGCGTCTCCGCGCTGCCGGCGGACGCCGCAGTCGAAGTCGAAGGCCTTTTCGAAGTCTCCTGATCCTCCAATGGCGCAGCTCAATTGGCTTACGGCGCGGCCAATCGCTCACCGCGGTCTGCACGACTCATCGGCCGGAGCGGTCGAAAACACTGCCGCCGCCTTTTCGGCGGCAATCGCCTCCGGTTACGGAATTGAGACCGATCTCCAGATCAGCGCGGACAACGAAGCCATGGTGCATCACGACGATGCACTCGGCCGCCTGACGGAAGGCAGCGGGCGTCTCGCTGAGATGAGCGCCGTTCAGATCAAGGCGGTTCGCTTCAAAGGCAGCACC
Organism: Pseudolabrys sp.; assembly: GCA_036003145.1. Lineage (GTDB taxonomy): Bacteria > Pseudomonadota > Alphaproteobacteria > Rhizobiales > Xanthobacteraceae > Pseudolabrys. The sequence goes on along the minus strand of DASYSQ010000042.1, from coordinate 49,278 downwards.
GGGCGCATCCTTACGCTTGAGGAATTGTGCGATCTCGTTGCCGGACGGGCCGCGCTGCTGCTTGAGCTCAAAAGCCGTTTTGATGGCGATACGCGACTGGCCAGACGCGCCATTGATGTGCTCGCAAGCTACAAGGGACCTGTCGCGCTGATGTCATTCGATCCCGCCTTGATCGAGTTCGTGCGCCACGACGCGCCGGACCTGCCGCGAGGCATCGTCGCCGAACGGTATTATTCGCATCCCGAGTGGGATGGGCTGCCGCGCTTGCAAAAGCGAAACCTGTCCTGGCTGTTGCACGTCGCGCGCAGTCGTCCGCAATTCCTGGCGTATTCGGTCAAGGATCTTCCAGCGATCCCACCATTGGTAGCACGCATGATGGGTCGGCCATTGTTGACGTGGACTGTGCGCAGCGTGGACGATCGTAGCGCGGCGGCACGCTGGGCGGACCAGATCATTTTCGAAGGCTGGCGGCCTTGAAGTCCACACACCGGCCAGGAACCCGATGCCACACCGGGGGGTTGCCTGCGAAGGAACGTCAGCCATGACGATAGCCATGACGAACCCAATTTTGGTCATCGCGGCAGCAGCCATCGCCCTCACCGTATGCGTGGCGGACCACTCGACTGCCGATACCGCAAAACTCGGGATTGCGTTGTCAGCTGCCGCGAAGAAATCCCCTCCTGCCACTCGCACGCGCGTTCAGGGCCAGATCGCATGCACGATCGCCGGCTGCCACCCAATTCCTCCGGGCTGCCACCCGGAAACCGGCTACAACTGGGACGGTATCCCGACCGGTTTCGATGTTGTCGTCTGCCCGCCTCCACGGGGGCGGCGCGGCTAAAATCTCGGGTGAATCTCAGACGAGTTCCGGGCTAAAGTCGGGGCAGAAAAACTTGCCCCAAATGACCGACGTTGAACTTCGAATTCGCATTGCACAGTCCCTAGCCGAGGTTAAACCCGCGGCCTGGAACATTTGCGCCGCCCAATCGGACCAGACCTCAGTTAAACCAAAACATGAAGTTAGACTAACATCTGAGGATAATTCGCCCCCGGAGTTATCAACACGAGAACAACCGCACAACCCATTCGTTTCATATGAATTCCTGTCTGCTTTGGAGGAGTCAGGAGCAGTCGCCGGCCGGACAGGATGGCAACCTCGCTACCTGTTAGCGGAATGCCTGGATGGCTCCCTTCTGGGCGCAGTACCCTCCTACGTGAAGAGCCACTCGCGTGGGGAATATGTGTTTGACCATGGTTGGGCGGAAGCGTTCGAGCGCGCCGGTGGCGACTATTACCCCAAACTCCAGATCGCCGTCCCGTTCACACCGGTAACCGGCCCTCGTCTGCTCGCCGCACCGGGCCCGCGAGCGGACGCCGTCCGCAGCGCACTCGCAAATGCCCTCGTTGACATCACGACGGCAAGCGAACTTTCTTCTGCCCACGTGACGTTCCTGACAGAGCCCGAATGGCGCGCGCTTGGCAAACTCGGTTTTCTGCAACGGACCGGCCAGCAGTTCTATTGGGAAAATGCTGATTACGCGAATTTCGACGATTTCCTGAACCGCCTCGCTTCGCGCAAACGCAAGACCATCAAGCGCGAACGTAAGGAAGCTTTGCGCGCAGGTGTCGAGGTATCCTGGCTCACCGGCAGCGATTTGACGGAAGCCGTATGGGACGCTTTTTTCGCTTTCTACATGGAGACCGGTTCACGCAAATGGGGCCGGCCCTACTTGACCCGCGATTTCTTTTCCATCGTTGGCCAGAAAATGCGCGACCGCATTCTCCTTGTGATGGCACGCCGTGCCGGGCGGTGGATCGCCGGAGCGATCAATTTCATCGGCGCTGACACGCTGTATGGCCGCAACTGGGGGGCAACCGAACAGCACCCGTTCCTGCACTTCGAGCTTTGTTACTATCAGGCCATCGATTATGCGATTGCCCACAGGCTCAGCCGTGTTGAAGCCGGCGCACAGGGCGAGCACAAGCTTGCGCGTGGTTACTTGCCGCACACGACCTATTCCGCCCACTTCATTGCCAACCCGGGCCTGCGGCGTGCCGTTGCCGACTATTTGTCCCGTGAGCGTCTTTATGTACAGGCGACAGCCGAGGAACTTGCGGCAGCAGCCCCATTCCGTAAGGATTTGGTGGAACAGGAGTGAGCCGATGGCGAGCTACGACCCGAACAACATTTTTGCCAAGATCCTGCGCGGCGAACTGCCCTGCTACAAGGTCTACGAGGACGACAAGGTCCTTGCCTTTCTGGACATCATGCCCCGATCGCCGGGACACACCCTGGTGCTGCCAAAAGCCCCCGCCCGCAATATCCTCGACATCGGCACCGATGACCTTACGCATGCGGTCGTCGTCGCACAAAAGATAGCAAAGGCGGCGATAAAGGCATTTTCAGCCGACGGCATCACGATCCAGCAGTTCAATGAGGGCGCCGGCGGCCAGGTGGTGTTCCATCTGCACCTCCACATTATCCCGCGCAAGACCGGCGTGACTATGAAGCCCCCGGCCAGCGAAAAGGAAAAGCCGGAGGTGCTGGCCGAACATGCCAAAGCCCTCGCCGCCGCAATCGGCGGCTAGGGCACGAAAAGAAATCCGCCAACCAACAGTGCGATTTCGCCAGCGATGACACCGGCAAATACCGAGCGCTTCACCCCCAAATAAGTACCGAGGGCGCACGCCGCCGCACCAATGCGGACCGGCAGCGGTATGTTCGCGAGTTCGCCGCTCGAAAACAGGATCAGTTTCGCGATCACACCGGCCAGGAGTGCCGTCGCTACTGCGCGGGACCATATGACCAGCTGGGAATCTTCGTCGAGGCCACGCGCCGTCAGCAATCCGATAACCCGCCACACTTCATTCGGCAGGAAGCCGACAAGAATAAGTATGAGGTAGGGGCCCCATTCGATGACCGCTGCTTTCATTGTGTGGCCTCACGCACACGATGAACAGCGTAGGCCAGAGTACCGCCGATGATGCCGGTCCACATCAGGTCAAGTTGCACGCCCCAATATGCGAGCAAGGGGCCCAGAACCAGGCCGAGGCCCAGCGCCAGTTTGTCCATCATCATTCGGGCATTGCGCACGGTTGAAAGAAAGAATGACATCGGCGTCAGAAAAAGCAGTGCGCCGGCCAGTAGCGGCGGCAAACCCGCGGCAAGATAGTAGCCGACACACCCAGATGTTACGGCAGTGCCCATATATCCGGATGAAAGTCCGTTGCAGAATGCGATGCGGTGCTCTCGCGCTACCGACGGCAGCAAGCGCAACGATTCCACCCACATACTGATCGACGTAAAGTGTGTCGGCAGCAGCATGTCGCGAAGACGGGCACCGGGAACGCGCAGCAACGGCAGCAAGGCCACCACCATCGGGAACAGTCTTGTTGCGCTCAAAGAAACGGCAAGCGCGACCTCGAACACCGTTCCGCCGGTGCCAAGAGCTGAAATCATGATCAGCTGCGCGGGTGCTGCCCAGACGAGTATGGTCGAAAGCGCGAGCCATACCGATGAAACGCCTACGTCATGAGCCAGCGCGCCGAGGCCGATATAGGTGCCCATCAGCACGAAAGAGAAAACCGACAACAGAGCTGATTTGACGCCGCCGAAGTATGCGGCCACTGAGGATGGAAACTTGGTGGAGGCGGCGGACTTGGAGGCGGACTTGGAAGCGGACATGGGCCGCAACCTCTCTCATCGCCCTCGCCTTCGCAACAGCCCGCGCCCGGCGCGTGTGCATACGCCGCCTGCGAAAATGCGAAGGCCGGGCACAGAGCCCGGCCTCTCATCCGTTTGTCGGAAGCTAGACCTTCGCCAGCGGCACTTTCGGGACCGAGCCGCGCTTGGGCTTGGGCCGCGGCGATGAACGGCGCTTTGCTTTCGGGCGAACCGCCGGCAACTTCTCCGGCTTTGGTGTGACCGGTCCTTCGAGGAACTGGAAGCCGAGCTTATCTCGGCCCTCCTCGTCCTTGTCGACGATTACGCGCACATGCCCACCCGCCTTCAAGTGGCCAAACAGCACTTCGTCGGCGAGCGGCTTCTTGATGTGCTCTTGAATCACCCGCGCCATTGGCCGGGCGCCCATCAATTCATCGTAGCCATTGGCAATAAGCCACCGGCTTGCCTCGTCCGAAAGCTCAATCGTGACGTTGCGGTCGCCAAGTTGTGCCTCGAGCTGGAGCACGAATTTCTCGACCACTTTGGCGATAACCTCCTGCGAGAGGTGCGCGAAAGTAATGGTCGCGTCGAGCCGGTTACGGAATTCCGGCGCGAACATCTTGTTGATCGCTTCCAGGTCGTCGCCCTCGCGCTTGGTGCGCGTAAAGCCGTAAGCATTTTTGGCAAGGTCGGAGGCGCCCGCGTTCGTTGTCATAATCAGGATGACATTGCGGAAATCGACCTGCTTGCCATTGTGGTCGGTGAGCTTGCCGTGATCCATGACTTGCAGGAGCACGTTGAACAGATCCGGATGTGCTTTCTCGATTTCGTCGAGAAGCAGCACGCAATGCGGATGCTGATCAACACCGTCGGTCAGCAGGCCGCCCTGGTCGAATCCGACATAGCCGGGAGGTGCGCCGATCAGGCGCGACACCGTATGCCGCTCCATGTATTCCGACATATCAAAGCGAATGAGCTCGACGCCGAGCGAGGCGGCAAGCTGTTTCGCCACTTCCGTCTTGCCGACGCCGGTCGGGCCGGAAAACAGATAGCAGCCAATGGGCTTTTCCGGCTCACGCAAACCGGCGCGCGCGAGCTTGATCGATGCCGAGAGCGACTCGATCGCCTTGTCCTGACCATAGACCACCGTCTTCAGTGTGTTCTCGAGGTGCTGAAGGACCGCGGCGTCGTCTTTGGAGACGGTCTTTGGCGGTATGCGCGCCATGGTCGAGATGGTTGTCTCGATTTCCTTCAGGCCGATGGTCTTCTTGCGCCGGCTTTCCGGGAGCAACATCTGCGCTGCACCGGATTCATCGATCACATCGATAGCCTTGTCGGGCAGCTTGCGATCGTGAATGTAGCGCGAAGACAGTTCGACGGCGGCCTTGATCGCCTCATTCGTGTATTTGAGTTTGTGATATTCCTCGAAATACGGCTTCAGACCTTTCAGGATTTCAATCGCGTCCGGCACCGACGGTTCATTGACATCGATCTTCTGGAATCGACGCACCAACGCGCGGTCCTTCTCGAAATACTGCCGGTATTCCTTGTATGTGGTCGAACCGATGCAGCGGATCGTGCCTGACGCAAGCGCCGGCTTAAGCAGATTGGAAGCATCCATCGCGCCGCCGGAGGTTGCGCCAGCGCCGATCACTGTGTGGATCTCGTCGATGAACATGATCGCGCCGGGGTAAGCCTCGATTTCCTTGATGACTTGCTTGAGGCGCTCTTCAAAATCGCCGCGATAACGTGTGCCTGCGAGCAGCGTGCCCATATCGAGCGCAAATACCGTTGCGCCCTTGAGAACGTCGGGAACTTCGCCGTGCACGATCCTGCGGGCCAGACCTTCCGCGATTGCAGTCTTGCCGACGCCGGCGTCGCCAACAAACAACGGATTGTTCTTTTGCCTCCGGCACAGCACCTGGATCGTGCGATTGATCTCGGGGTCGCGGCCGATCAGCGGATCAATCTTGCCGTCCTTGGCCTTCTTGTTGAGATTGACGCAATATGCCTCGAGCGCGTCGCCTTTTTTCTTTGGCTCGTCCCCGCCTTTGGTCTCGGCTTCCTCTTCAACGCCACGCACGGGACGTGATTCCGACAGGCCAGGCCGCTTGGCAATGCCATGGCTGATGTAGTTGACGGCATCGTAACGCGTCATGTCCTGCTCTTGCAGGAAATAAGCGGCATGGCTTTCGCGTTCCGCGAAGATTGCCACCAGAACATTGGCGCCGGTCACTTCCTCGCGCCCCGACGATTGCACGTGAATGACTGCGCGCTGGATCACACGTTGAAATCCGGCCGTCGGTTTGGAATCTTCCGCGCCGTCCGTAATCAGATTTTCAAGTTCTGATTCAAGATAAGCAGTGAGACTGCGGCGCAGCTTGTCCAGATCGACATTACAGGCACGCATCACCGCGGAGGCATCCTGATCGTCGATCAGGGCCAGCAGCAAATGTTCAAGCGTCGCATATTCGTGGTGCCGCTCGTTGGCAATCGCAAGCGCACGGTGGAGCGATTGTTCGAGGCTACGCGAGAAAGTTGGCATCAAGCTTTCCAGTTCATTTGTATTGCACGCCCCCGACTCACTTCTTTTCCATGACGCATTGCAAAGGATGCTGATGTTTGCGCGCAAAGTCCATGACCTGCGTCACCTTGGTCTCAGCTACCTCGTAAGTATACACGCCACACTCGCCGATCCCGTGGTGGTGCACATGCAACATAATTCTTGTGGCGGCTTCATGATCCTTGCCGAAGAACCGCTCAAGCACATGCACAACGAATTCCATCGGCGTGTAGTCATCGTTGAGAATGAGTACGCGATACACGTTCGGGCGCTTTGTCTGCGGCTTGGTCTTGGTAATAACCGCCGTGCCAGGACCGCCCTGCTCATTCCGACGTTTACGATCGTCATCGGCCATGCGTGGCGCATCAGCGCGAGGCAAAGCCATGCGTGTCGGACGGTTCTTCCTGACCAGGGGCGTCATAGTGAGGCCGAAACGGTAGATTCCCGGATGTTGCACCTTGGGCATCATAAAGACCCGGGCGCAGCTATTCCAAGTCGGCAATTCGCTTAAGCCTGCCCCGTTCCGGGACAACGAGCAAAACGTCCGGGATTTTGCGCCCGAAACGCAGATAACCATTGCTTAAGCGATCGCAACCCGTTTCCGGGCAAATTTGAAGCGAGTTTCCCCCAAATTCGCGCTCTAGCTCTCACGCTTTTTCAAGGGGGGTACCCCCATATGGGGGAACCTCTGCTTGGTAGGTTGTTTCCACAACATTGGGTGAGCCGCATGTTAGCCCGTTTTTTGACAAACGCCCGGGGCGGTGTAGCCCCCCTCATGGCCGTCGTCGCTGTCCCTGTTATGGCCGCGGTCGGAATGGCCGTCGATTACTCGCGGGTCAATGCCGCCCGTACTGCGTTCCAGGTTTCCCTGGACGCGACCGCTCTGATGCTTTCAAAGGATGCCGCAACAGAAACGAGTAAGGCACTCCAGACCGAAGCCACCAAAACGTTCAATTCGCTTTTCAGCCGGCCTGAAGTCACCGACGTCAATGTTACCCCGCTTTATACCTCGGCCGGGGGATCGAAGTTGACGCTGAACGGCACCGCCGTAGTCCATACGAATTTCCTCGGCGTTATCGGCATCGATCACGTCGATATTAAATCGCTATCGGTTTCGAGCTGGGGCAACACGCGTCTGCGCGTTGCGCTGGTGCTCGACAACACCGGCTCTATGGCGAGCGATGGCAAGATGGACGCACTCAAGACGGCGTCCCATAACCTGCTGACCCAGCTCCAGCAGGCGGCTGTCCATCCGGAAGATGTCTACGTGTCGATTGTCCCGTTCAGCAAGGATGTGAACTTCGGCTCTAGTAATTACGCGCAAAGCTGGCTGCGTTGGGACCTGTGGGAAGAAGTCAACGGAAGTTGCAGCAACACATCGTATTCGAACCGAACAAGCTGCCAGTCACACAGTAAGGTTTGGACGCCTGCCGCTCACAATACCTGGAACGGTTGCGTCACCGATCGCGACCAGAACTTCGACACGACGAATAGTGCTGCGGCCGTCGGCAGCACGCAGTACCCCACCGAACAATATTCGTCCTGCTCGGCCTCGCTGATTCCGCTGACCAACGACTGGACCGCCCTGAACGCTAAAATCGACACCATGGTCCCGGTCGGCAACACGAACCAGGCGATCGGATTGCAGGTGGGCTGGCAAACGTTGACGGCTACGCCCTTCACTGTGCCGCCGGTCGATCCGGACTACAAATACCAGACGGTCATTATCTTGCTGACTGACGGTCTCAATACACAGGACCGTTGGTATACGAGCCAATCCTCGATCAACACGCGGCAACAGAAGACCTGCAATAACATCAAAGACGCAGGCCTTACCGTCTACACAGTGCAGGTCAACACCGGTGGCGATGCGACCTCGACGCTGTTGCAGAACTGCGCCAGCGACCCGGGCAAATTCTTCTTGCTCACGTCGGCCGGGCAGATCGTCGCAACTTTCGGCCAGATTGGCACTTCGCTCTCCAAGCTGCGCTTGGCGATGTAACAGCTTTGCCGCGGCGTAATGGTTGTCCTGACAAATTACGGACACCGGACGCCGCGGCAACCTTCCCGCTGCCGTATTTCCAGCATCGCACCAACGGTGTGTTAAGGACGCCTCATAAGAATGTCCGGCATTTGTACGATCTGCGGAAAACGGCATTTACTATCGAAGCCATTGAAAAAACGGCGACAAAGCCGAACGGGCATCCCAAAGCCTTACCGTCACTTCGCAATTCAGCCCCTGCTCATAAACCGGCCTTTTAGTACCGAGCCTTACCAAGGCAGCCGGGTTCAACCATCTCTTGGTGGGTCGTCATGAACGTCGTCTGGAAGAAGTTTTGCCGCACGCTGGCCGGGTTTCGAACTGCTCGCGGCGGCAATGTCGCCATCACTTTTGCCCTCGCCACTTTGCCTATTCTCGGCTTCGTCGGAGCCGCGGTTGACTACAGCCGCGCCAATTCGGTGAAGGCGGCGATGCAGACGGCGCTCGATTCCACCGCGCTGATGCTGTCGAAGGAAGCTGCAACCGACAGCGAAGATCAGTTGAAGACAAATGCGCTGAAATATTTCACCGCGATCTTCGTGAAGCCGGAAGCCAAGGATATTCAGGTCCACGTGGCCTACACCACGGATGGCGGGTCAAAGATCGTGATCACCGCCAATGCATCGATGCCTGCCGATTTCACGAAGATCCTCGGCTATGACACCTTCAACCTGGTCGCTTCGTCCACCGCCAAGTGGGGTACAAACCGGTTGCGCGTTGCGCTCGTGCTAGACAACACGGGATCAATGTCGGACGCCGGAAAGATGGCCGCGCTGCAGACAGCAACTCATGGCTTGCTCACTCAGCTGCAGAGCGCCGTCACCACCCCGGGCGACATCTATGTTTCAATCGTCCCGTTCGTGAAGGACGTCAACGTCGGCAAATCGAATTTTGCTGCAGATTGGATCTATTGGGGGACTGCGGCCCAGGATCCCGGCTTGATTGACGACACGTCCTGGGACGCCAACAACGGCAGCTGCAGCAGTGGAAGCTGGAAGCCCCGAAGCGCATGCCGCGCTAACGTGGGCACCTGCAGCGTGTCCGGCTACACGAACCAGGATGCCTGCACCAGTTCCGGACAGTGTAGCGCCGGCGGCTACACCACGGAGAGCAACTGCACAAGCCACGGCGTTTGCTCGAAATCGCAGTATACGAAGAAAAGCACTTGCACGAATAACCACGGTACCTGGACCGTAAACACCTGGACGTCTTACAACGGCGCCTGGACGTCGACCGGAATATGGACACCCAAGACGCACAACACCACCAACTGGAACGGCTGTGTGATGGATCGCGGCAACTGGGATGACCCGGACGCGACGTACAACTACGACACCACTGCCGACGCGCCGGATCCGGTCACACCCAGGTGGTCGTCGCTCTACGCGGCCGAGCAGTACAGCTCCTGTCCGAAGGCGGTAAAGGCGCTGAGCTATGACTGGGCCGGCATGAGTACGCTGGTCGACGCGATGTCGCCCGCCGGCAATACCAACCAGGCGATTGGCTTGCAGCTCGGCTGGATGTCACTCGTCGGCGGCGGGCCATTCCCCGCCCCGCCCCCCATGGACGGCGAGTATCAATACACACAGGTCATCATCCTGCTGACCGACGGCTTGAACACGCAAGACCGCTGGTACACCGATCAGACTTCGATCGATGACCGTCAGGCGCTGACCTGTGCCAACGTCAAGGCAGCCAAAATTGATTTGTACACAATCCAGGTCAATACAGGCGGCGATCCAACGTCGACCCTGCTGCAAAATTGCGCAAGCAGCCCGGAAAAGTTCTATCTGCTGACCTCGGCGGATCAGATGACTGCGACGTTCAATACGATCGGCACCAATCTGACCAAGTTGCGCGTTGCTCAATAAGCGCAGCGCCGGATCGCGCAAGCCAAACAAAAAGCCCGGCTCGATTGAGCCGGGCTTTGCATTTCAAAACACTCACGCGACACTAAGCAACCGGTACCAACTCACTCAAACCTACGCGACGCGACTTACTTCGCCTTCGCCATCAGGACTTCGAACGGCTTGTAGGTTTCCTTCGCGAGATCGGCATACAGTTCGCCGATCTTGGAGGCCTTGGCCACAAAACCCTCGTAGGCGGTCTTGGCGTATTCGGTCTGCACCTCAATCGCTTTGTCCAACGACTTCACGCCAAACAATTTCTCCATCGCGGCGGTGCCGTCCTCGAATGCCTTCTTCGAATAGTCCGCTACCTCGACCGCGATCGCCTGGGTGCCCTTCGATAGCGCGCCCATAGCTTTCAGCGTGACGTCAACGTTGTCCTTACCGACCTGCTGCAGGTCGTCGAAATTCTTGACCATGTCATCCCTTCCCGGCCCGCAAAGCGGTGCCAATGTGCGCCGGCCCTCTGGCCGGGATCTAAAAAAGCCTTATAGTGCAGTGCACAATAAAGTCAAGAAAAATATTGCGTTGCAAAAAACATAGAGAATCCAGTGGATTGCCTTAAGAATTTGTAAACCGCGTTCTCCTACGGTCGTAAATTGTCGCACCGCCGAGACGCTACAAAACTGCCACGATGGCGGCTTACGGGTCCGTCACCGCAATAAGGGGTCGGGAGAGCGAATGTTGCGTGGGGGAGGTTTCGGCTATCGCGGCTTGCGCTGGGGCGCTGTAGGCCTGTCGGCGGTCGTTGCTGTCGCTGCGTTCGCCGACGCCGCAAGCGCCCGCCGCTCGCATCGGCCCAAGCCAGGCGCCGGTGAAAGCTACCAGCCGTCTTATGCCTCGATTGTGGTGGACGCCAATTCAGGCGCGGTGATGCAGGCAACCAACGCCGACAGCCCGCGCCACCCGGCTTCGCTGACCAAGATCATGACTCTCTATTTGCTGTTCGAGCGGCTCGAGCAAGGCAAGGTCAAGCTCACCACCGACCTGCCAGTATCCGCCCACGCAGCCGTGCAAGCTCCATCGAAGCTGGGCCTCAAGCCCGGGGAATCGATCCGTGTCGAAACGGCGATCCGCGCCATCGTTACAAAGTCGGCGAACGATGTGGCTGTCATCGTGGCCGAAGCACTCGGCGGCGATGAGGCCGGCTTTGCCAGGATGATGACCGCAAAGGCGCAGGCGCTGGGTATGAGCCAGACCGTCTATCGCAATGCTTCGGGTCTACCGGATGACCAGCAGATCACGACCGCGCGCGATCAGGCCATCCTTGGCCGCGCCATCCAGGATCGATTCCCGAACTACTACCAGTATTTCGCGACCCGGACTTTCGAATACCGGGGCAAGTCGATTAGAAACCATAATCATTTGCTCGGCGTCGTCGACGGACTCGACGGCATCAAGACTGGCTACATTCACGATTCCGGTTTCAACATCGTCACTTCGGTCCGCCGGGCCAACCATTATGTTGTGGCGGTTGTATTCGGCGGCCGTACTGCGGATGCGCGTGACGCCCGGGTACGGAGCCTGATCGACAACAACATCAACATCGCCGCCGTCAAACGGACCGCCCCGCCGGTCATCGAGGGTCGGGAAACGGCGGTCGCGCGAAGGGACAGCAAGGACAGCAAAGAGGATGATCGCACGGGTTCGGCGCCGGTCCGCGTTGCGTCAGCGGCTCAGGCACCTGCGCCGTCGGCTACGGATGCGCCGACGCCAGGCTCCACTGACCCGATCAAGCCAGTCACCGTGAGAACCGTCGCCGTTCATCCCGGCGCTATGTATACGGCTTCCCTGTCGCCGCTCCCCTCGGATAACCGGCAACTCACGCCGGCTCCCGCGGTCACCAATGCGGCGAACATCACCACGATCACCACCGTCAGAAGCGAGCCGCCACCGGCCGGACCGACGGTGGCGGCTGCTCCTCTGCCAGCTTCGTCTACCGCCGCCTCACCGCCGGCTTCAACGCCCGTAGCTGCCGCGCCCGCGCCGGTTCCCGTTCCGCCGCCGGCCGCAAAGGTCACAGCGGCTGCCACGCCGACTGCAAAAGTCGCGTCCGCTGGAAACAGCTTGGCTGTGCCAACCGCAAGCCCTGCGCCCGTCGTCAAACCGCGTGGCGCGTGGCTCATTCAGGTTGGTGCTTTGCCCGACGAAAGCGACGCCAAGCAGCGTCTGGAAACAGCGCAAAGCAAGGCCAAGGACCTGCTCGGTAAAGCTGATCCTTTCACCGAACGCACTGAAAAGGGCGACAAAGTGCTCTTTCGCGCCCGCTTCGCGGGGCTAGAGAAGGATCAGGCCGAAGCCGCCTGCAAGCACCTCAAACGCAGCGCAATTCCTTGCATGCTGCTCAAGAACTGACAAAACAAATAACAGGGATGCGCCAATATTCAGGAGCCGCTGATGGTCGAGTTTGTGGAGTACCTCAGCGATGGCGGCGAAGAAGGATTTCCTTGGCTTCATTGATACGGGCGGCGAGATACGTCGACCCCCCCTGGTCGGGATGCAGTTTCTTCATCAGCGTGCGATGCGCGCGGCTGATCTCATCGGCGCTCGCGCCGGTCTCCAGGCCAAGGATCTGATAGGCCTCTTGTTCAGACATTTTTCCGCTGCTCGACGCGCGCCGCCCCGCTGCCGCATCCGTCTGCGCGTGCTCACTCCAGCCGGGCTCCCGGCGGTCAAGATAAGCCACAAGTAGCGCACCGCTTTCTTCGTCAACTTCGCTCAGCATCGCGGCCAGCGTCTTGACGTCGAAACGCTCAAGCTCGGCCCCTTGATGGCGACCCGCGAGAATCCGTCCGCGCATCGCACCGGTGTCATGGTCGAGTTCCATCTCGAAATAGGCCGAGCGCACACGCGACGTCTGTCCCGAGCTTTTCTGCGTGCGCGCGGAAAAGCCGGCAGGACCGAAAGGCACCCAGCCGAGCAGCCCCAGCCCAAATGCGCCAAGCGGAATGGCAATTCCGACCTCGCCGCGCAACCCCAGAAATACGGCAAAACCGAGCGAGAGCAACCCGCCGCCGACCTTCGTCACGCGGACGGCGATTTTCGGATCAGCTTTGGAAATGACATTGAGCGCCCATAAAACGAGCACCAGCACAACAACGCCGAAGATGAGAGCGGGCATGATTACTTCAGCTGAGCCAGCAACTTTTGCGCACCGGGTGATCGCTTTAGCTCGGCAAGTGCCTTGATGCCGCCTGCGGCATAAGCAGCGACTGCGCGCAATAGCTCACCGAGCTGTTGGGCGGAGCCGGCATCGAACCGGCAGTAAGCTCCGCGCGATAGCCGCGCGATTTCACGATAGGCATTCTCAGCCACAGAGTCATCGCCTTCCTGGAACATAAAGGCAGGAACGCCAAGCAATCCCAATTCGCCTGCTGCCTGACACAGACTATCGATTGGCTCTTCCATGGCGTCGCCGACAAACACCATGGCCTGAACCTTCCGACGCACATATTCCTGACGCGCATGGCTCAAGACCTTGCCGATCTGAGTCTGGCCACCACGGCAATCGATCCGCGACATCAGCTCGGCAAGCTGATCACTGCCGGCAACCCAACCGGAAGCGCGACATTCGTGCAAGCCACGGAAGTAGACGAGCTGGATATCAAGCCCGCCGACACCCGCCGCTTCCCGGAACATCTCCGCCTGCAGTGTGCAGGCCGTATCCCAGGTCGGCTGCCGACTCATCGTGGCATCAAGCGCGAATATCAGCCGGCCGCGCCCGCCTCGCGCCGTCGACGGCCCAAGCGCGCGCACCTGATCGATAAAATTCTCGATTTCCGGCTTTGACGAGACCGGTGCCGGCGTTTGTCGGCCGTCCTTTCTCATAAGAAAATTCTACACTGAATCAACGGCGTTGCGCGAATTCTCGCGCACCAAAGGGTCGCGGGAAAATAGAATACACCTTTTGCGCGTTTTCAGGAAATTACGTCGTGAACCTGCAGAGGCTGATCCATGACTGAGTACCATTCCGCACGGGCAGCTGCGCGCCGTTTGCCATTTTCACAAAGTGGAAGATGAAGCGCATTGAGCAGCGCGATCACTTCCTCGCGAGCAGTCACATGCGAGAGGTTCGGACGAGTGCCGAGCGTCTCCTCGTCGAGAGCGTCGAGCGCGGTGAGCCCACGCGGGAAGAATTCGCGATAAACCACACGTTCGGCAAAGCCTTCAACGCTACGGAAGCCCATACGTTTTGACAGTTCATTTATTCCGTCGCCTACCAGGCGTTTGTTGCGTGACGAAAGGCTGGAGAGACGGTTGCGGACCACGACCCAGTCGGTAAGCTGGCCGTCGACCAGCCGCCGCTGCCGGCGCGCTTCGCGGACCATTTCGGCGTAATGGCTTTCGCCGGTAACACTGAAATTGGTCTGATCGAGAGTGGCCAGCACGTCGAAATCGAGGAAGCTGTCATTGAGGGGCGTGACAAGCGTATCCGCCATCGAATGAGCGAGCCGCATGAGATAGGTGTCGGCCCCGGGCGTGTCGATCACCACCACGTCATGGGTATGCTCGATCGCACTGATCGCCACGGAAAAATTGGAAAACTCGTGCGCCTCGTTCGCTTCCACTGAATTGCCGTCGGCGCGACCGATGCAATAGTGGGTGGGCAATTCCAGTGTAATGCGTGCGCGTTCGGCCCAGGCCCGCCGATTGTCGATGTAGTGTGTGAAACTCTGTTGACGCGAGTCGAGATCAATTGTGGCAACGCGTTGCCCGGCCTTCAGGAGCGCGACCGCAATATGCAGCGCGGTCGTGGATTTTCCCGAGCCACCTTTCTCGTTGCCGAGCACAACGACATGCGCGGACTGACTTGTTTCTTGGATCGGTTGGATCAACATGCCGCCCCCTCCGGCCGTCAATTCTCAAAATATTGGCACGCGTTAGTCAAGTTAAACCGGACCTAATCCATAATTGGTTTGCGATGCTCATCCCCGCTTGTAGCTGCTAGTCCGGATTTGCGACAATTCGAGGACAAAGTCTCAATTATGGCAGCCCGTCTCAAAGTCATCCGTACAGTCGTCTCGCTTCGGCGCACCTTGGAACCCTACCGAAAGCGAGGTGAGCGCGTGGCGCTCGTGCCTACTATGGGCGCTTTGCATCGCGGCCACATGGCGCTGGTCCGCGAAGCGGGGCGGCGCGCGAACCGTGTGGTGGTGTCAGTCTTCGTCAATCCGACGCAATTTGCGCCGCACGAGGATTTCGCCAGTTATCCGCGGAGCTTTGCGACCGACCTAAAAGCTTTGCGCGATGCCAAAGTCGATCTTGTTTGGGCACCATCGGTCGAGACCATGTATCCGGACGGTTTTGCGACGCGACTTGCTCCGGAAGGACCGGCCAAAGCTGGATTGGAAGACGAATTTCGTCCGCATTTCTTCGGCGGTGTAGCAACCGTGGTCGCCAAACTCTTTACCCAGGTTTTGCCCGATTTCGCCCTCTTCGGCCAAAAGGACTACCAGCAATTACGTGTCATCACGCAAATGGCCAAGGATCTCGATCTGCCGGTGAAAATGATCGGCGTTCCAACCGTGCGTGAGCCGGACGGCCTGGCGCTATCCTCGCGTAATGTCTACCTTTCCGCGGGTGAGCGCGCGGTCGCACCCATGTTGCATCGTGTCCTCAAGGACGGCGCCACCCGCATAAAAAGCGGTGAAAAAGTTGATCGGGTCCTCAATGTAGGACGAATCGAGATCGATCTTGCCGGTTTCGTTCTCGATTACCTCGAAGCGCGTCATGCGCTAACGCTCGCCCCGATCACCTCGCCCAAAGAGGGCCCGATACGGCTGCTCGTTGCCGCCAAGCTTGGCAAAACGAGGCTCATTGACAATATCGGGGTCTAAAGCAGCCCAAGCTGCCGCAATTCACGGCGCATGGTTTCCGGCATCCTTGCGGCACCAGGGGCGGCGCGCGAGAGGTCGCGAGGCGCTTCTTTGACCTCGAGATAACGCCACCCCTGAAATGCCGCGCGTGGCCGTGGCTCAACAAGGACCACTTTGCCATCGAGGACGACTCGGCAGCGGCCAATGCCGTCTTTATCCGTGAATGGGCGAATATCGAGGATGCGTTCACGGCAGGTGATCTGACCGCGGATCACCCAATAAAGCGACCCGCCGCTTGTGAGTTCGTCGGCACGCTTGGGTACCATGCGAGTCGTGTGAATGTGCTCGACCTTCTGTCCGCGGCGCTTTTTCTCCTTCAGCTTTTCCTTAATCCAGTCTTCGAGGTCGGCGACAGAGTCGCAGCCAACACAAAGTTTGATGAGATGGAGCGCCATTTATAATTCCAACTTATTCATTCACTTTCGCCGCCGGCACAACGCGCAGTACCTTTGCACCTTCAGCCACCTGTGCGCCCCGGCCGACCGCAACGTCGGCAACGGTCCCGTCAACGGGCGCAACAAGTGTGTGTTCCATCTTCATTGCCTCGATTATGGCAACACGCTGGCCGCGGATGACCTGTGCACCCTCTTGCACCAGAATATCGAGCACCTTGCCATGCATGGGCGCCCGTACAACACCGCTTTTGTCTTGATCCCCAGCCTCGTCGAACGCCAGATCGCGCAGGCTCACTTTGGTTTGTCGCCCATGGCGCAGCACGTAAACGGAGTTGCCAGCGGCGGCGGCCACCGCGTCCCCGGCAGGCATTTGGCTGTCGATTGACACGGTCGGTCCGGCGCGGCCGTAAGCGACCTGAGCTGTAACGATCTTGCCTTCCGCAACGACCTGCAGAGGCAGCGTGCGCTCGCCCGAAAGCTGAAATGCATCGGCCGCCTCCCAAGGCGACGGTATATCGTCCGGCTCGCCTGCCTGCGACGCGGCGACGCGCTCATTCTCCTGCGCCAACAGTATTTGTGCCCCCAGGGCCGCCGCTGCGCGATCGAGTTCCTTCGGCTCAGCGCCAAGTTCCGCCAGATGGTGGTCTATAAAAGCCGTATCGTAATCGCCCTTGCAAAACCCGGGTGCGCGACAAAGCGCAGCAAGAAAGCCGGCATTATTCCGCGGACCGACAACGATGGTCTGCTCGAGCGCACCGGCCAGGCGATCAAGCGCCTGCCCGCGTGTCCTGTCGTGGGCGATGAGTTTGGCAATCATTGGATCATAAAACGGCGTCACTTCGCTGCCCGTCTCCACACCGCTGTCGATCCGGACGCCTTCCATCGTGGGGAATTGCAGCACGAGCAGCCGGCCCGTGGATGGCAGGAAGCCCCGTTCCGGATCCTCCGCGTAGAGGCGCGCCTCTACAGCGTGGCCCTCGAGCTTTACCTGAGACTGCGCCAGGGGCAGTTTCTCGCCTGCGGCAATTAGAAACTGCCATTCCACCAAATCGAGGCCCGTGATTGCTTCGGTCACGGGGTGTTCGACCTGAAGGCGCGTATTCATCTCCATAAACCAGAACTTGCCTGGCTGGAGGCCTTTTGCGCCGTCGGCGACAAATTCGACAGTCCCGGCGCCCACATAGCCTGCGGCCTTTGCCGCCGCCACCGCTGCCGCGCCCATCATGGTGCGCAATTCATTCGTCATGCCGGGGGCCGGCGCCTCCTCGATCACCTTCTGGTGACGCCGCTGCAATGAACAGTCGCGTTCATTGAGGTGAATGGCGTTGCCATGTCTGTCAGCGAAAATCTGGAGCTCGATGTGGCGGGGATTCGTCACATACTTTTCAACCAGCACACGGCCATCCCCGAAGGCAGCGGTGGCTTCACGTTGGGCGCCCTCCAGGGCGGAATCGAAATCGGCGTGACGGTCGACGCGCCGCATCCCTTTACCCCCGCCGCCGGCCACCGCCTTAATCAGCACCGGATAGCCGATCTCATAGGCTTTCTGCTTAAGGAATTTTGGTTCCTGCCTCTCGCCATGATACCCGGGGACCACGGGCACGCCCGCCTTCTCCATGAGCGCCTTGGCCCGATCTTTCAGACCCATGGCACGGATTGCCTGAGCGGGCGGACCAACGAAGGCGATGCCCGCGTCAACGCAAGCTTGTGCAAAGTCCGCGTTCTCTGAAAGAAAGCCATAGCCCGGGTGAATGCACTCGGCATGCGCAGAGCTGGCGGCTGCAATTATTTTCTCGATCGAGAGATAACTTTGTGCGGCCGCCGAGGGCCCTATCGCGTGCGCCTCATCGCAGAGGCGAACATGCAGCGCGCCCGAATCAGCCTCCGAAAAGACGGCGATTGTTCGAAGGCCCATCTGCCTCGCAGTGCGAGCAATGCGGCAGGCAATCTCGCCACGATTGGCGATCAGGACGGATTTGAACATGCGGGCCTGCGTCGGTCGGCCCGATATTAGCGGGCCGGCGGGGACGCCGCCTGGGCCTGCGGACGCTTGGGTGGCACCGGAGTGTTGCCGGCAGGCTTCTCCCCGGGCTGGGCACTGGCCCC
This sequence comes from Pseudolabrys sp., assembly GCA_036003145.1. GTDB lineage: Bacteria > Pseudomonadota > Alphaproteobacteria > Rhizobiales > Xanthobacteraceae > Pseudolabrys. Next base: position 30,726 of record DASYSQ010000042.1, on the reverse strand, counting down.
CCCGGCTTGCTCCTTGGGCGGCGGCGGCTCGGCATTCATGATGCTGACTGGGGGAATCGATGCGGAGGAGGGAAAATCATAGCGGCTGTCGACCGGATGGGGCCCTGATGGCTCGCCCGCGCTCGCGACCGGCGGCAGCGGTGCGACGGAGGCCTGCGGCTCCTTGTCAGCCCCAGGCTCGGATTTGCCCCACGCGGAGGCATAGCGAGCGACATAGGTCTCAAAGGCCCGAACCTTCAAATTAGCCTTGAGCGCGCCTGTGTCCTGAAACATGGCGAAAGTGGCACAGCGCTCGGTGGTGCAGCCATCGCGGACGGCGAGAACATGCGCTGCTATCCCGTAACGATCGAGTTCAATGGCACGGCGCGCGTTAGCGAAGGTCGCCAGCAGGTCGCGGTCGTCACGTTGCGCAACCGCGGAAACGTCCGCAAGCAAAGCCAGGCGCGCGGTGACATAGGCGACGGCCCTTGCGGTGCTTTGCGCGTCCGCGAATACCGCTCGCTCACAGGCATTTTCGACCTGCTCGCCGGCAACGCCATCGAGACATGCAAGAGGCGACCCCGGCGCAAGGGCGCTAACGCTGAGTTGCGAATCGCGCAGGCGAAGATCGCGCTGCTCAGCCATGTGTTCGTTCGTCGCCAAGCGGTCGATGATGCCGATCACCGCCAGCGTGCAGATCAGGATGACAGAAAACGGAAGAAGCAGGCGCGCGCCCCCATCGTGGGTTGCCCGGCGCACCGCCAACAGGACGATCACCAGAAACAACGCCGCCAGCGCGCCGGCCACGGGTGCCGGCAACACCAACGGTGTTGAAAGCAGTCCGTTTGCGGACGCGCTGCCGACCATCGACATGTCCCACCGATTGATAGCGCAGGACCTTGTTCGAAAACCGGACCGCGGATCAAGTCCGAGGCAAGCTTTTCGGGATCATGCGCTTACTGAATCTTGGCTCCGGAGACCTTTACCACATCGGCCCATTTTTCGATGTCCTTACGCAAATAGGCGTCGAACTCATCCGGGGTTTTCACCAGCGGAATCGCACCCTGCTGGAGCCAGACTTCCTTCACTTCGGGCAAATTGATGACCTTGTTGATGGCCGTATTAAGGAAAGTGATGATTTCCTTGGGAGTGCCCTTTGGCGCCATAACGCCAAGCCAGATTGTCGCCTCGTAGCCGGGAACCGTTTCGGCAATCGTCGGCAGATCGGGCGTGAGCTGCGAGCGCGTCAGGCCAGTTGTGCCAAGCGCACGGACCTGTCCACCTTTTGCCAATGCCGACATTGTGGTCACGGCATCGAACATCACCTGGACAGTCCCCGAGATCACGCTATTGCGTGCATCACCCGAAGCCTTGTGCGGCACATGGACGATATCCGTCTGGGTCATCGCCTTAAACAGCTCCCCGGCCATATGATAAGGCGTGCCCGGCCCGGACGACGCGTAGTTGAGTTTGCCCGGCTCCTTTTTTGCCAATTCGATGAGTTCTTTGACGGTCTTTGCCGGAACTGACGGATGAACGACCATCAGCAGATCGGAATAGTTGATCGTCGCTACCGGTACGAAATCGCGCATCAGCTGAAACGGCTTGTTGGGCAGCAATGACTCGTTGGTCGTATGCGTATTCGACATGATCAGCAGCGTGTAGCCGTCGGGCGCTGCCTTGGCGACCGCGTCGGTACCGATGATTGAGCCTGCGCCGGGGCGATCCTCAACCACGAAGGTTTGCTTGGTTTCTTCGGAGAGATGCTGAGCGAGTACCCGCGCGTAGACGTCAGCGGGGCCGCCTGCACCGAATGGGACGATGAATTTAACGGGGCGGCTTGGGTAGTTTTGTGCTGCAACCGGCAAAGTCAGCAAAACTGGCAATATGAGTGCTGCCAGACGCAAAAACGCGCGCATAAGTCCTCCACTTTGGTTTGTTCAGGTTGTTATAACGTCGTGTTCTTTTGTTTATTCCTCTGCTGCGGTTATGTCCCACCTGCCGACCTGAAGCCTGGGGCAAGATCGCTCGCAGCGGCAAACGCCCCCTTCGCTTCCACCGACGTGAGCGCCACGGTGGTGCGCAAATCAGTGACGCCGCCGCCGCTGCCGGCCGCGAGCAGCACTGCCGCCATCTGAACGTCATTCGGAGCTTCAGCGATCACCATAAAATCATAGTCCCCGAATGTGAGATAATGGCCCAACAACCGGCCTCCAATTTTAGATAACAGACGCGCGACCGCATCGGCGCGGTCCTCCGGCTTGACGATCATTCCCTTGATCGCGTCGCGGGTGTAGCGCCCCTGCGTGATATAAATCGGCATGCCCTGACCTCCTGCAGCACCACTGCGCGGTCCAGAGCATAAGAAAAGCCCGAGGCAAAATAGCGACGGCTCGTCACCGGCCGCGATTAGGGGCGATCAAGCTGGCTTTCCTTGGCGACGCGTTCGAAAGCCTCACCGGAACTTTTGATCCGGTACTGATAATCGTCACCTTCCGACGGCAGCAATTTGACCACGGTATAGCTGCCGGTCGCTGCGGCACGTCCAAACGTCGGCGACGTGTAGTAAACAGTCTCGCCGACCTGGTACTTGTGCAACCGCACCGGCAATTCGGGCGTGGCCACCGGCTGCACCGGTGGACTTGGCGTGCGCATCATCTTGATGGCTTTCACCGGGCTGGAAGCCATCGTGGCCGCCCTTGCCGGCCGCGTGGACTTACCAACCGGCAAACGCGCCGATTTGGACACCTTTGTTGCCGTAGCGCGGGCACCTTTCGCGCTTTTTTTTGCGGTTCGCCTTGTCGTTTTGGCGGACCGCCCGGCGGTTTTTGCTGAATGTCTGCTCATAAACACAATATAGCAGCAAATTTTGCGCGCGGGAAAAGTTTTTTTGCCAAGAAATAAAGCGTTTTCAATGGGTTACAATACGACGAGCGCCTTTATATAGTTAACGCCGTACGACCCAAAAACGACGGATTTGCTGTCACAATTGTCCTCTAAACCACTTTAAGACCGCTGGAACCGCATCTCTGTCAGCTGCGTTTGTGATCGGGAACGAGGAGTTTCATCATGCGTGTCCTCATCGGAATTGTTCTTGGCGTTCTGCTCACGGTCGGCGCGGCCTACCTGTATGATTCCCACTATGCGGTGACGACCGCGAACGCCAGCAGCCAACGCCCGATGGTGAATTGGGACGTCGTCAGCAATAAGTGGAACCACCTCACCACGCGCGCGCGCGCCGAGTGGGTACGGATTGCCGGCTGACGCCTTCCGCCACTATCCGTCGAGTTGCTCTCGCATACCGACTCGCAGCGCATCGATGATGGCGCGCCGGTTCATATGCGTGCCGTCGTCGCCTTCGATCAACAGCGGAACGCGCCCGCCGCCTTCCAAATGGCGCGCCCACGACAGCGCGTCATCGAGCGCTGCAAACTCCTTGAACAGCAACTCGGATTTTTCGAGTGGCGACACGTCCGGTGATCCTTTAGGGCCGCTATAAACCCGGTAATGCATATTGGACCTCGCGTTTTTCGCCCCCGGGGGCACTGCCGCGCGTATTGCCTCGTTTCATTGTGGGCATGATCAGGGATAACGCGTGACCCTTGTTCAGGTTCGCGGGCCGATTTCCAGGCTATGCCGGCATGCTATCGTGGCGGTTCCAGGGGGGACCGGCCCATGCAAGCCGTCTATTACGAGCGAAACGGTGCAGCACGCGAGGTGCTGACAGTCGGCGAAGTCCAGACGCCGCGCCCCGGGCCCGGTGAAGTGCGCGTGAAACTCGCTGCCTCGGGCGTCAACCCGTCCGACGTCAAATCGCGGCAAGGCTCCACGCGAAAGATAGCGTTCCCACGCGTCGTGCCGCACAGCGATGGTGCCGGAACAATCGATGATGTGGGAGACGGTGTGCCGAAATCCCGCATCGGTGAGCGCGTGTGGGTATGGAACGGGCAATGGAAACGCGCTTTCGGCACGGCCGCCGAATTTATAGCGTTGCCGGCCGCACAGGCCGTTACATTGCCGGACAATGTCGGGTTCGACGCCGGCGCCTGCCTTGGCATCCCGGCGATGACGGCTATTCACGCTGTCATCCTCGCCGACGCCATCAAAAACATGAATCTGCTCGTGTCGGGCGGTGCCGGCGCCGTCAGCCAATACGTCATCCAATTTGCAAAGGCCAAGGGTGCGAATGTCATCGCCACGGTTTCTTCCCCCGAGAAGGCGAAGGCAGCACACGAGGCCGGTGCGGATCACGTGATCGACTACAAGCGCGAGAATGTTGGGGAGCGCGTCATGGAGATCACCGACAAGCGCGGTGTTGACGCCGCGGTCGAGATGGATCTCGCGGCCAACGCCAGACTCATTCCAGGCGTGCTCCGGCCAAAGGGCCGCGTCATCGTCTACGGCACTGGACCGGAAGCCACCCTCCCGGCCGCCTTTTGCCTGTTCAATTCTCTCCGCTTGCAATTCTTCCTTGTTTACGAACTTGACGCGAAAGAGCGTAAACATTCTGTCGAAGCTATAAACGACGCTCTCAAGTCCGGCACGCTGCTCAACCGCGTTACGCAGCCCACTTTCTCCCTGGCGGATACCGTTGCCGCGCATGAAGCGGTCGAACGCGGGACGATCGGCAATGTCATCGTAACGCTCTGACGCCGCCGTGAGCACGCCCTCACAACGTTTTGGCTGGTATCTGGCGGTCCTCCAGCTGTTCTTTGCGCTGTGCTGGACAATCTACGTTATTTATCTGCCAAAGCTGGCAGCAGCGGCCGGCATCGCACCCAAGGCCGTGATCCTGATCCTCATGCTTGATCAGGCCGTCTTCACGGTCTGCGATTTCTTCACCGGCATCGCCACGGACAAGGTGACGCGCGTCCTCGGCCGGCTTGGTGTCTGGGTGACCGCAGCAACGGCGCTGTCTTGCGCCGCATTTTTAATCATTCCTTTGATCGCAAACCTCGGTGCGTCAGTGCTCATCGCCGTTGTTGTTGTTTGGACGGTGACCTCTTCGGCATTGCGGGCGCCACCGCTGATGTTGCTCGGCAGATACGCCCGCAAGCCGTCGATCCCCTACCTTTCTGCCCTCGCGCTGTTGGGCACCGGCATTGCCGGCGCGATAGGCCCCTACCTGACCATCGCGTTGCGCGACATTGACCCGCGTATTCCATTCGCAGTGGCCAGTATTGTGCTGATGCTGGTCACGCTCGGCATGATCACAGCCGAACGCAGACTCGCGGCAGAGTCGCACGCGGCGCCCAAGAACCCACCGGTCCGCTCTTTCGGTACCATGACCAGCCCCGCCATCGTGTTTGCGCTCGGCATGGTCACGCTCGCACTTGGTTATCAGATGCATTTCGCTATCGACAGCGCACCGCTCTTCCTGCGTTTTACCAACGCCGCTGCCCTGCAATGGCTGATGCCGATATTCTGGATCGGCTTCAACATCTCAATGTTCCCGGCGGGTCTCATCACCAACCGGCTTGGCGGCTACAAAGTCATGGGCGGCGCGGCCCTGATCGGCGCTTTCGCCATTCTTGCGGCGCATCTGGCGCAAGACCTCGGGCAAATGGTGGTCGCGCAACTTGCCGCGGGTGCCGCCTGGGGCGCCATTCTCATGAGCGCCTTCACTGTTGCGTTTGCCATTGGCGAGAATGGGGGCGAAGGACGCATGTCCGGATTGCTGTTTTCTGCGCTCGCCTTGGCAACGTTGACGCGCATGGCTGCTGTCGCCACCGGCTTCAACGCCGACCCTGCGCTCAAAGCGGTGCTGCAGTGGGTGCCGACAATATGCTGGGCGTCTGCCGGCGCGATCCTGATTTATCTGGCAGCCGCGCGCGTAAAGCGCCTGGTTGCGTCCTAAGGCGCCACCGGGGCGTCCGGGAAGCCGGCGGCGTCGAGGGCGCGGCGTACAAGACCGGATGCTTTTGCGACTTCGAGCAGTTCGCTTGCAATCTTCAGCGCGGTTGGCCGTCCTTTCGGCACTGCCACTGCTATACCAGTCTGCTGGAAATTGCCCGGCAACACGCGCGCGCCCGGAAGCTTGGGAAGCAGGCCCGCGAATGAATCGTGCGAGAGCGCAAAAGCATCGCCCTCACCTTGACGGGCCATCTCCGTCAGCTGATCAACGCTTGGTACTTCCTCGACGCTGGCATTCGGCGCCGTGCGGCGCGCGCTGCGCGCGGTCGTTGTGTTGGAGATGGCAACGATCCGGCGGCCTGGCCGGTTGACCTCGTCAATGCTTTTGATGGCCGAGCCCGCCGGCACCAGGTACGTACTTTCGATAAAATAGTACGCCGGACCGAAATCAACGCGTTTCGCCCGCTCGGCATCCTGCGGCATAAACGCGATATCACATTCGCCTTTCGCAACCGCATCGGTGACCTGGCCCGAGTTGTCGTAAATCTGAAGGGCCAGCGGCAGCTTCAGCGCAGCAGCAAAACCACGAATGAGATCGACAGTAGCGCCTTTTACGTCGCCGTTGCCGTCCTTGATTACGAAAAAGGCGGAGGCCGCCGGCGCGGCGACAACGCCGCCGCGAAGTTTTCCAGTGGGTGCAAGCTGCTTGAGGTCTTCGGGGTTGGTCATGACGCCTGCGTTTAGCACGCGTTCGCGCGGCGGACTATGGTGCCAGGCGGCGCCAGTAGACGTGGCGGCCCCACTGTTATTTGTGCGGCTCGTAATCCTGATTGGTGAACGCCGGCCGCGTTGGCCGCCTGATAACGACGAAGCCATTCTCCGTGCCCTGGTGGCAGGCGTTGCAAGCAGCAGTGAGCTTGTCGTAACCCGCTGTAAAGGCCTTGTAATCTTTCCCCTCGATCGATTTTTCCAGTGACGCGATCTCCTTGGTGATGACCGCGTCGAGCATGTCCGCGAGCGGCAGGTTCTTGAAGGTCGGCACGAAGTCCTGCACGTCGCCCATGATCTCCTTGATCTCGCCGAGCTGATATTCAGCCAATGCCCAATTGCGCGCTTTGGCGGCAAACCAAAGCTTGTTGTGCTCCATCAAGATGACATTCATGAACTGCTCCAAACCGGGCACATAGGCTTTCGGCGTATCTTTTGCCGTTTCTTTTGGTGTCTCCTTCGCCGGTGACGGCGCCTGCGCGTTGACGGTGAGCGGCAACAGGAGAGCAGCGAGCACAACGATCATTCGGCGGCACATTGGGAGGCCTCATCAAATGGAGCGCGGCGAAATGTGTGTCATCGCGCCGACCGCGACGCAAGCCACGGGAAGAACATTAGAATATGTCTAATTTGATCACCGGCGCGGCAAAAGCCCGTGAAGATTTATAAGGCATCATGGGTGTCAGCCGCACACAGGAGGTGGTGCATGAAATTCATACTCGGGGTTTTCGTTGGGGCAGCATTGATGGTCGGAAGCGCCTACTTGCATAACAGGGGTGTGGTGCGAGCGGGCCCGAAGCAGCCGTTCGTGAACTGGGACACCGTGATCGGAATGTGGAGACGCTAAGAGGCGTTTAAAATTTCTCAGCCCACGGCCGCAATTCGATTTCCCACGTCCACGCATTGCGCGGCTGATTAAGGACATGCAGATAGCTTTGCGCGATGGCATCGGGATCGAGCAACGAGTCCGGCTTGTCTGGCGGCTCGATCCGGCGCGTACTGCGGATGCCTCCATCGATCACAAAATGGGCGACGTGAATCCCTTGCGGTGCCAATTCGCGAGCCATGCTCTGTGCCAGGCCGCGCAGCGCGAACTTGCCCATCGCGAAGGGCGCCGATTGTGCATAGCCTTTCACACTGGCTGACGCGCCGGTAAAGAGGATCGCACCCTGCTTGCGCGGCAACATCCGTCGGACCGCCGCCTGAGCTACGAGGAAACCCCCGAAAGCGGATACGTGAATAGACTTTTCAACCTCGCGCGGATCGAGCTCGGCCAATGGTCCTCGTGCGCGGTAGCTGGCGTTAAACACAACGACGTCAGGCGTTGCCGCTGCGCCGTCAAGGTCGACAAAGAGTTTTTCGACGTCGGCATGTCTCGTGGCGTCGCAGACAAAGATTGTCGCTTTGGTTTCACGCGCCAGCGGCTCTAGCTTCTCGACCGTGCGGGCGGCGAGCGCGACTTTCATGCCGATTTTGGCGAAAGCGCGCGCAAGCGAAGCCGAAAGACCCGCCCCGGCGCCAACGATGAGGGCACTCCTGTAATCCATTAGTCCTTCGTATCACATTCTGAAAACGCCGAATTTTGTCTCCGGTATCGGCGAATTCAGAGCCGCCGAAAATGCCAGCGCCAGCACGCGGCGGGTTTCCGAAGGCGCAATGATGCCGTCGTCCCACAGCCGCGCAGTGGCAAAATATGGATTGCCTTCGATTTCAAATTGCTCGCGCAGCGGCTGCTTGAATTCCTCTTCTTCGATCTCCGACCATTTACCCCCACCCGCCTCGACATTGTCGCGCTTGACGGTTGCCAGCACACTCGCGGCCTGTTCGCCCCCCATGACCGAGATTCGGGCGTTGGGCCAGGTAAACAGAAAACGAGGGCCATAAGCACGCCCGCACATACCGTAATTTCCGGCGCCATATGAGCCGCCGATAATCAGCGTGATTTTAGGAACCTGCGCGCAGGCCACTGCCGTCACCATCTTTGCGCCGTCTTTTGCAATACCACCGGCCTCGTAGTCGCGCCCGACCATGAAGCCGACGATATTTTGCAAAAACAGCAGCGGGATGCGGCGCTGGCAGCAAAGTTCGATAAAATGCGCGGCCTTGAGAGCGCTTTCGGAAAAAAGAATCCCATTGTTGCCCAGGATGCCAATCGGCATCCCGTGAATGTGGGCAAACCCTGTAACCAATGTCGAACCGTAAAGCGCCTTGAATTCATCGAATTCGGATGAATCCACGACGCGGGCAATCACCTCCCGCACGTCATATTGCTTTTTCAGATCGACCGGCACAATTCCATCCAGATCATCAGCTTCAAATTCCGGGTCACGGGATTTCATCAACGGAATGTCGACGTTCTTTTTCGTATTAAAATTGGCGACGATACGGCGTGCAATGCGCAAGGCATGATGATCGTCCTGCGCGTAGTGATCGGCAACGCCGGATTTGCGCGCATGCACATCGGCGCCGCCCAGCTCTTCCGCGCTCACCACCTCCCCGGTCGCTGCTTTCACCAGCGGCGGCCCGCCGAGAAAGATCGTGCCTTGATTTTTGACGATAATTGTCTCGTCTGACATTGCCGGTACATAGGCGCCGCCCGCGGTACACGATCCCATGACGACCGCGACCTGGGGTATGCCCAGCGACGACAGGGTTGCCTGGTTGTAAAAGATGCGGCCGAAATGCTCTCGATCGGGAAAGACTTCGGTCTGGTGCGGTAAATTGGCGCCGCCGCTGTCCACCAGGTAGATGCAGGGCAAACGGTTTTCGCGCGCGATCTCCTGGGCGCGCAGATGTTTTTTGACCGTCATCGGAAAATATGTGCCGCCCTTGATTGTGGAATCGTTGCAGACCACCATGCATTCGCGACCCTCGATCCGGCCGATTCCGGTGACCAGTCCCGCACCGTGAATGGCATCGTCGTACATGCCATTGGCAGCGAGCGGCGAGAGTTCCAGAAATGGCGAACCCGGATCAATCAGGGTCATCACGCGATCACGGGGCAACAGCTTGCCGCGACTCACATGGCGCTCGCGCGCGCGCTCCGAACCGCCCAAAGCCGCCTCGGCGCGACGTGTCTGCAGTCCAGACACAAGCGCACGCATGCGTTCGGCATTGGCGCGAAAATCGGCAGCGTTTTTATCAATCGACGACGAAAGAATCGCCAAGGGTGCCTCCCCGCAGAGACAAAGTTGCCTTGATGGAACCGGGAACGCAATGGCGACGGCTTCAGGTTGCCATTGCGTAACCTTCGGAACCGATGGGTCCAACCAAACGTTTGCTCAAGAGGTCTCGACAATGTCGGGAAATTCGGGGGGCATCCAGAGGAGGAATCCCGTGAGGAAAGCTAAATTGCTGTCGACCGTAGCGTTCGCGTTGCTGTTTGGCGCCGGCGCAGCGGCGGCTCAAGGCATGAGTAAGGATACCCCGGAGCGCGCGCCTGCGGCGCAGCAAAGCGCGCCGGCCGAAAAAGTCGCACCATCGATGAAGAATGGTGAGACCGGCAAGGCCAAAGAGACGACCGGCCAGGCTACGTCCGACAAGTTGGACAAAGCCCCCGACAAGTCCAAGGAGACGACCGGTCAGACGCCGAAATCTGAGAAGTCCGACATGGGTCAACGTACCCCTGGCGGCACGCCGCAGGAATCGAGCCCTGCAAACGGTGGCGTAAAAAACAAGTCGAATACCGACAACAGCCCGGCTGCTTCGCCCTCGACCAAGTCGAGCAGCGAGGAGAACCGCGCGACCACTGGTCAGGGTGCGGCAGGTTCGGCAAAGCTTACGACCGAGCAACGCACCAAGATTAGCACGGTCATCAAGTCGCAGAAGGTGGAGCGCGTAAATCTGAACGTGTCGGTCAGCGTCGGTACCCGCATCCCGACAAGCGTGCACGTCCATACTCTGCCGCAGGAAGTGATCGTGATCTATCCAGAGTGGCGTGGTTACGACTACATCCTGGTGGGCGAACAGATTGTCATCATTAGCCCACGGACACACGAGATCGTCGCAATTATTGAGGCGTAATTTCTCAGGACGATTTCAGTGGCGGCCGGGTACCATCCCCGGCCGCTTGCCATTTCGGCGCCATGTTTGAAAATTTTTTCCTAAAATCGGTGTGGGTTCCCGGAACACCATTCCCCTGCCTCCGTTGTTCCGATTGCCGCACGCCGGCAAATCAACCACCAAGGAGTCAGATGATGAAGACGTTGACCACACTCACCGCCGTCGCCGCACTGGTCGCGGGCGTTTCTTTCGCTCAGGCACAGGGCACGATGGGCTCACCTCCCTCAGGAAGCGGTATGCAAAAGGCCCAGACGATCGGAAATTCCCCATTTTGCATCAATACCTCAGCGAGTGGCGGCCTGAACTGCAAATATACGAGCTTGGCAGCTTGCGAGAAAGACGCGAAGCCTCAGAACCTGAACTGTTCGCCGAACCCGAACAAGAGCACGACCGGCTCCAGGCAGTAAGCTTGTAAGCGCTTCGTTGATGCCTCGTGCCGCTCAGCCGGCGCGAGGCTTCAGCATCGTTGATCGGCAAGCCAACGGCCAAACCAAGGGCCAAGCCAAGGGCGCGGTGGAACGCGACCTGAGGGTCGGACGTTGACCTCGCACATCCAGAATGAAAGACGAGGACGCAATGAACAAAGATCGCATTCAAGGCAGCGCAGACCAAGCGAAGGGCAAAGTGAAAGAGATCGCCGGCAAGGTGACTGGTGACGCCAAGCTTGAAAGCGAAGGCAAGGCGCAGAAAATCTCCGGCAAAGTGCAAAATACTATCGGCGGAGTGAAAGACGCGGTGAAGGAAGCGGTGGAAGATTGACGACTGACGGGCGCGTATCGCTGCGAAAACCCGGCGCTCGCGCCGGGTTTTTCGTTTCCCGGTGCTTCACCTCGTTGGCGCGCGCTACTAGGCTTGGCGCTCCCAGACCGTGGAGGTGCCAATGGAAGTCCGACCCGACAATTACAAGGACCTGAAGCTCAAGTTGGACGGCATCGTGCCACCCGGCAATGGCTTTCACCGCAATCTATTATTCGATGCGCTTTACAGTTCGCTGCCGCGCGACCCGCAGGTGAAAGTGCAGATCTATAACGCGGAGATTGTGCCTGGTGGCTATACCAATTGGCATTGTCATAATGGCGCGGCATTTTTCGTGGCACTGCAGGGGCTGTTCGAGGCACATTTTCAGGAAGGCGTTTTGGTCAAGGCGAAGGCTGGTGAGTGCTATTCCGAGCCGATTGCCAAATTCCACCGGGGGCACAATCCACATCCCGAACTGCCCTATACCTGTATCGGCGTGTGTTTCACCGCGCCGGACCGCGACCACGTGACCAATTCGCTTGAGCGGCCCTGGTAATCATCGTTTTAGTCGGAGAACCGGCCCATATTTTGCTTCCCCATTGCGGTCACGAGAACCAGGCCAATGTCCCGCCGATCAGAGGTCAGCGCCGGCATACTCGTCTTCCGCCGCAAGCCGCGGCTTGAACTGTTGCTCGCTCACCCTGGTGGCCCCTATTGGCGCAACAAAGATGACGGCGCCTGGTCGATTCCGAAGGGTAACGTCGAGTCCGGTGATTTGCTTGCCTGCGCAAAACGCGAATTCAATGAGGAGACGGGCCTCGTTGCAGCCGGAGAGTTCGCCGCCCTGTCGCCGCTCCGGCAAAAGAGCGGAAAGACCGTGCATGCTTTTGCACTCGAGGCCGATTTCGACCTCGTCGCTTTTTCCAGCAATGCGTTCGAAATGGAATGGCCGCCACGCTCAGGCCAACAGCAGAGCTTTCCTGAGATTGATCGTATTGCCTATTTCAGTCTTTCCGCCGCCCGCAGGAAAATCCTGGCGGGCCAGCGCCCCTTCATCGAGGAACTGGTCGCGCGGCTTAAGGTCTAAACCCGCAGTACCGTCGGCCAATCGACTTCGTCTTCGGCAAGCACCCAGGTTTCCTTGAGAGCAGCGGCATGCCATTCGCGCCACGCCGGCAGCGCCATGACGGCATCCATGTAGGCTTTTGTCGTGGTGGCCACATCGACGCCGTAAGTGTGCAGGCGAGCCACCACGGGCGCGTACATGGCATCGGCCGCGCCGAAGCCGCCAAACAAAAACGGCCCGCCACTTTTGCTGCCGTACCGCATGCGGCATTCGGACCACATTAATTCGATGCGTTGCACATTCGCGGACGCCTCGGGCGTCAATTCGCGCTTGATCACGGGCCGCCACATATTCATCGGCATATGCCTGCGCAGGGGCACAAAACCCGCATGCATCTCATTGGATACGGCCCGCGCAAACGCGCGCGCCGCACCGTCCGCCGGCCATAGCCCGGCATCCGGGAATTTCTCGGCCAGATATTCGAGAATCGCCAACGATTCCCATATGCGTACATCGCCGTCGATCAGCACAGGCACCTTGCCGGTACCGGACACCGGTCCGACCACTTGCTTGAAATTGGGCGCGTCGAGCGAAATCACCGTCTCTTCAAACGGAATGTCCGTCGCTTTCATGGCGATCCAAGGCCGCATCGACCACGAGGAATAGTTCTTGTTACCAACAATCAGTTTCAGCGCCATCATGCCTTGTCCTGCTGATACGCCTCGACAGAACCGCCGGCTTTCTTCCAGGCACCAAAGCCACCCTGGATATGCGCAACAGGCTTAAGCCCCATGTTTTGGGCGGTTTGCGCAGCCAGTGCAGACCGCAAACCTCCGGCACAAAAGAACACGAACTTCTTGTCCTGAGCGAATACCGGCTTGTGATACGGGCTTTGCGGATCAATCCAGAATTCAAGCATTCCTCTCGGGCAGTGGAAGGCGCCCGGCACCCTGCCGTCGCGCTGCAATTCGCGAATGTCGCGGATGTCGACCAGGACGATATCATCGCGGCCTGCGAGCTTGACGGCCTGCTCTATCGGCATCGTCTCGACCTCGCGCTCGGCGGCCTCGCACAAGGTCTTGTATCCGGTCGTAATGGTTTGCGGCATTGGCTTGTCTCCTGGAACGCGCATGCTGGCGGGTTGAAGGTCGCGATGCAAGCAGACACCATCGGCTCCGCGGAGTCGCTCGAAGGCCCATGACGGTCTGCCGACGCCGGCCGCCATTTCAATCGCGGATAGCGCGCATTCTTCTTCGCACTTGGTTATCTGGGCTGGTTTCTCGGCCCGGTGCTATTCGCACTTTCCGCTGCTGGCATCCTGGAGGACGTGGCAGAGACAGTTCGCGTCAGATGCGCGCCAGGCGTTCGAAACGAACGCCGACGACGCAATCGGGACGACGCAAAAACGACGCAACCTCAAGCCACCCCCATCAAGACGGCGATAGCCGCTACGATCAGGACAGCCAAAGAGGCAGCGACCACAGTCACGAGTTGTTCGCGCCGATCGCGATGCGCGCCAATCGCCTGATGGTCGGCCGTCTCCGGCGCAGCCGGGTGAAAATCGAGTGACATGGGCGCCCCCTTGAAAAAAGGCAACGTTTCGATGGTGCGCGAGCACGCCTACGCGAACTCGGGCGCACGAATCGCCCTAATCGACAAGATTATCACTATTTCGCCGCGTGGCAGATTCTGCGCACAAGGGACGCCGCTCAAGTCGCAGCCAAATCCGTTAGCCGAAGTTGGACACGCTCCTCGCCCTGCCATCGATCGAGCGCAATTTGGCCGGCCGCGTGCAGGACACGGCCGCGGTTTTCGAGGAGCGCCTTGCCCAGCGTCTGCCCGGCGGCACGGAAGGCAATCGCGTTCACAAATTTCCCGTCGCCGGATCGAAGGCGTGCGCGGATATGGTTTTCACCGACGGGGTCGGCGTAGACCAGCGTATGCGCTGGCAGCGCCAGCAGCGGTTCCGGATTGCCTGCTCCATAGGGTCCGGCGCGAGACAACAGACCAACGAGCGCCGGATTGAATCCACCGGCACTAACCGCCCCGTCGATCAGCAAGGCTCTTTCGCGTCGTGCCGCCTCTACCGGTGCCGCGAGCGTATCTTCGAGGAAGGCACGGAACGCGCCGAGCGCGTCCTTCTTTAGCGTGACACCCGCGGCCATGGCATGACCGCCGCCCTTGAGCAAAAGTCCTTCCTGCACCGCGCGTCGCACCGTGCGGCCAAGATCGACGCCAGTGATCGAGCGCCCGGAGCCAGTCCCCGTGCCTCCGGGCTCGATTGCAATCGCAAAGGCGGGACGGCCATAGCGCTCCTTCAGGCGCGCCGCGACCAAGCCGACCACGCCCGGATGCCAGCCTTCCGCCGCGGTGACGACCACAGCACCCTTCTCTTCTAATCCAAGCGCTGCGAGCGCCTCCGCTTCGGCTTGCGCGAGCGTCGCCTGCTCGATCTGCTGACGCTCGCGATTGAGCCGGTCGAGCTCAGCGGCAATGCGGGCCGCTTCGCTCGGGTTCTCCTCCAGAAGGAGGTTCACGCCGAGATCAGCGCGGCCAATGCGGCCGCCGGCGTTGATGCGCGGACCGAGGAGAAATCCGAGATGCCAGGGTTCTGGCGGGCCGCTGAGGCGGGCGACGTCCATAAGCGCGGTGGCTCCGACATTCTCGCGCCACTTGAGTGCGATGAGCCCTTTGGCGACGAAGGCGCGGTTGAGACCGCGCAGGGGGACGACATCAGCGACGGTGCCGAGCGCAACAAGATCCAAGAGCGCGCGCAGGTCGGGCTCACTGCGGGCACCGGTCCAGAAATCGCGTCGGCGCAATTCGCGCGAGACCGCGACCACCGTCAGGAACGCCAATCCGACCGCAGCAAGATGCCCCATGCCGGAAAGATCATCGGCGCGGTTCGGGTCGACGATGGCGGCAGCTTCGGGAAGCTTTTCATCGGCCTGGTGATGGTCAATCACGACGGCATCAAGCCCGAGCCTTCTTGCTTCGGCGAGCGGCTCGAGGCTGGTAACACCACAATCGACCGTGATCAGCAGCTTTACGCCGCGTTCGGCGAAAGAACGGATGGCGTCCACATTCGGTCCGTAACCTTCGAAAATACGGTCCGGGATGTGAATGATCGGATCGAGCCCGCAATGGCGCAGATACCGGCCGAGCAACGCCGAGGCGGTGGCGCCGTCGACGTCATAGTCACCAAAGATCGCGGTGCTTTCACTCCGGATAACAGCGTCGGCGATCCGTGACGACGCTGCCTCCATATCGGTCAGGCTGTGCGGGTCCGGCATCAGCCGCTTGATCGTGGGGTCGAGAAAGCTTTCGACTTGATCTACGTCCACGTTACGGCCAGCCAGAACACGCGCGAGCAATTCATCGAGGCCATAACGTTGGGCGATGGCCAGTGCCTGCGCGGATCCACGTTCGTCCAGACGGTCGCGCCATGCCCGGCCAGTCAAGGACTGCTCGACGCCGAGGAAGCAGCGGTCACGCGAGTTGAGCTGAAGTGCTGGCAGTGCCATCGCTGTGCCATCAAGCCGGGCTGGATTGCCCCGTCAGGAATCGGTGGTCGGAAGTCCCATATAGTGGCGAAGGCTGGCCTCGCATACCAGCCGCGTCAGGCTGCAACTTCGGCGTGGATACGCAACAACTCAGGGATAGTCGCGGGGTCGCGTCGGCCAAAGCCGCATTCTGTCGCGATCGAAAAGCGATTGGCATGCCGTTCAGCGGTCGCCAGGCGGCGGCACGTGCCTGCAACGCCGTCGGTGTAATGCACCAGGCCAAGGCTTAACTCGGTTTCCGGCCTGAGCCGCAGCTGGGCCAGCGGCGCAAAATACGCATCGTCGCTCCGATCACGCGGCACCGGCATGTGGATAAGTTCGATAGTACGCCTGCCATCCGTACAAAGCCGGTTGGCGACGGCAACCATATCGCCCATGTCTGCCGGTTCCACCACATGCCTGTGATTGGAGTCGCCGTAGCAAAAGTGAAAGAGCAGCTCGATGTCGGCGGGCACGTGATTGGCGAGGCCTGTCAGAATGCGTGAGAACGAGGCCAGCATGTCCGCACGCGTCTTGCCGTAGGCACTGGGCTCGCCGCGCTGAAGGCGCGCGAAAACGGCCGAGGCGACATCGAATTGAATCGCGATTTGATCGTGCGGCAATATCGCCGCAATCTTGTCAATCTCCCGCTTGAGCGCCTCATTGTAGATTGGATCAAGCGGCTGATGCAGATCATCCTGCAGGAACAGCCAAATCACCGAGTGCGCGGGCACAAGGTCGATCTGAAATCGTACGTGTTTCGGGATCACGCCCTGCGTTTTCAGTGCAGCGAATTCGGCAAAAGACGCCTTGGCAATGTCGGCGTAGAAAAGATTGTCGAAGCGCACGTCATGCACGCTCTTGTTCGGCCCTAACTTGTAGCGAATGCGCGCTGTTCCTGTGGCATGGACGCGAAATAACTCGTCGGACTTTTCGAGCGATGGATTGTCGGCGAAGGCGGGCTCAAGCCAGGTGATCCAGTCGGAGCGCGCCCCCGTTTCTCCATCGGGCATACGCTTGAGTCGTTGCCCGAGCACGCCGCTCACCGAGGTAAAGACCTCGCGCGCGTCGCGAAGCGGCACGCTGCCCACGAGATGAACATGACGCATTGCAGATTCAGTCGAGGTGAAATTTATCGAATTGCCGGTGCTCGGCCACCACCCTGCGCACTGTTCCGGTCACCGAGCGCATCACGACCGTTTCGGTCTCTATTACGTCCTTGCCGAATTTCACCCCGCTCAACATGGCGCCGCTTGTGACACCGGTGGCGGCGAAGAGGCAATCGCCTTTCACCATGTCCTCGATCTCGTATTTTCGCTTCGGATCCTTGATCCCCATCTTCAGTGTGCGCTCGCGCAGTTGTTCGGTATCGATGATGAGCCGCGTCTGCATCTGCCCGCCGATACAGCGCAGGGCCGCCGCCGCCAGTACGCCCTCGGGTGCGCCGCCGATCCCGAGATAGATGTCGATGCCGGTCTTCAATTCGGCGCAATGGATCACACCCGCGACGTCGCCATCGCTGATCAGGCTCACCGCAGCGCCGGTCTTGCGTATCGCTGCGACCATGTCGGCATGGCGCGGACGGTCCAGGAGTATCGCGGTTATTTCCGAAGGCTTGACCCCCTTTGCCTTGGCAAGCCGGATGATATTTTCGTCCGCTGGGGAATCGAGATCGATGGTGCCCTTCGGATAGCCGGGGCCAATGGCGATTTTCTGCATGTAGCAATCGGGCGCATGCAACAAGGTGCCGGCGTCAGCCATAGCAATGGTGGCAATCGCGCCCGGCATGTTCTTGGCGCAGAGCGTTGTGCCTTCCAGGGGGTCAACCGCGATGTCGACCTTCGGCCCGTTTCTGGTGCCGACTTTTTCGCCGATGAAGAGCATCGGCGCTTCGTCGATCTCGCCCTCTCCGATAACGACCGTTCCGTCGATGGGCAGCTTGTTGAGCTCTCGTCGCATAGCGTCGACCGCCGCCTGATCGGAGGCCTTGTCCTTGCCGTGCCCGCGCAAGCGTGCCGATGACACCGCTGCGCGCTCGGTGACGCGCACGATCTCGAGCGTGAGAATGCGCTCCAGCAACAATTCCGGCTGGACGGTGATACTCGGCATTTGACGCTCCCCTCACAAACGCAGGCCTTGCTATGCCGGCCGATCAGTTCTTTTCGATCCGGATGACTTGTGGCCGGCCAGAGATCACCCTATCGCGCCCCACCGCTGCAAGAGCCTTGCGCACCGCATCCTCGCTTGTCGCATAGGTAATGAGAATAACGGGGACGGAACCGGCCTTGGTATCTCTCCCCAGATGTGCCGAATCGTGACGTTGCACAATCGATTCCAGTGAAATTTCCTGCTCGGCAAGCCTTTTGGCAATGGTTGCCGCGGTTCCCGGCTTGTCGCGCGCGACCAGCCGAATGTAGTAGCCACCTTCGTGCCGTTGCATCGGTGCCTTTCGCACGCTGGTGAGCCGCGCCGTAGGCCTACCAAAGGGGGCGGTGCGCACACCGCGCGCGATATCGCCAATATCGGAAAGGACCGCGGACGCAGTCGCCGCTCCGCCCGCGCCGGGCCCGACCAGGGTCAGTGGATTGATATCCGCGGCATCGACCGTCACGGCGTTGGTCACACCCATGACCTGAGCGATTGCAGAGTCCTTGCGAACCATCGTCGGATGCACACGCTGTTCGATGCCCTTCGGGGTCTTCACTGCGACACCCAGGAGCTTCACGCGATAGCCGAGTTCGTCCGCCGCATGCAGATCGGCCGGTGTGATCGACGAAATGCCTTCCACATAGATCGCGCTCTGATCGACCTTGGTACCAAATGCAAGGCTCGCCAGGATGGCGAGTTTCTGCGCGGTATCATGACCTTCAATGTCGAAACCGGGATCAGCCTCCGCATAACCAAGTCGCTGAGCCTCTTTCAGGCATTCGGCGAAGGGCATCTTGTCCTGCTCCATCCGGGTAAGGATGTAATTGCAGGTGCCGTTGAGAATGCCATAAATGCGCTCGAACGAATTACCGGCCATACCTTCGCGCAGAGTCTTGACGATCGGAATGGCGCCGCCCACTGCGGCTTCGAAATTGAGCGCAACGTGTTTGCTTTCGGCAATCGCCGCAAGCTTGACGCCGTGGCTGGCGAGCAATGCTTTGTTGGCAGTCACCACCGATTTGCCGGACGCCAGCGCCGCCTCGGCCGCGCTCTTGGCTGGCTCGCCGGCCCCGCCAATCAGTTCAACGAAGACATCAATGCCGGGTTCGCGAGCGAGCGCCACGGGATCGGCGAACCAATTCATCTTCTTGAGATCGACGCCGCGATCTCTCGTACGCGAGCGGGCACAAACCGCAACGACCTCGATGACGCGGCCGCAGCGCGCGGCCAATGCCTCACGCTGGCGGGCAATCTGGGCAACCAGGGCGGCACCGACGGTGCCCAATCCGGCGACACCAACTTTCAGCGGTTGAGGGCGCATGACCTTTATCCGAGTACCGGTTTTCGTCCCCGATCAGAGTCGAGGACATGCTTTTCGGGGTCATGCGCTCGGGCTGCAGCCATCACGCGTGCTTGCCCGTGCTTAGCGCCGCGTGGCGAGCGGGACGACGTTGTGGAGTTGCTCCGGCGCGTGTTCGAGAAAGCGGCGCACATTGCGTGCAGCCTGACGAATCCGCTGCTCGTTTTCCACCAGCGCGATACGGACGAAGCCCTCGCCGTATTCGCCGAAACCGATACCCGGCGAGACGGCAATATCGGCCTTTTCCACGAGCAGTTTGGAAAAATCCACGCTACCGAGCGTCTTGAACGGTTCGGGGATTGGCGCCCATGCGAACATCGACGCGCGCGGCGACGGCACATGCCAGCCGGCACGGCCAAAACTTTCCACCAGCACGTCACGCCGGCGCCTATAACAGGCACGCATCTCCTTAATGCAGTCCTCAGGCCCATTGAGCGCGGCAGTCGCTGCCACTTGCACCGGCGTGAAGGCCCCGTAGTCGAGATACGATTTCACCCGCCCAAGCGCGGCTATGATGCGCTCATTGCCGACGGCAAACCCAATTCGCCAGCCGGGCATGGAGAAGGTTTTTGACATCGAGGTGAATTCCACAGCGATGTCGTTCGCACCTGGCACCTGCAGGAGTGATGGCGGCGGATGGTCGTCGAAATAGACTTCCGCATAGGCAAGATCGGACAGTACCAGAATTTCGTGCTTCTTCGCGAAAGCGATTAAATCCTTGTAGAAGTCCAACGTCGCCACATAGGCGGTCGGATTGGCTGGATAACAGACCACGACCGCTGTCGGCTTCGGTATCGAATGCACGATCGCGCGTTCGAGCGTATGGAAAAAATTTGGCGTCGGCTCAGACGGCACCGAACGGATGGCGCCGCCTGCCATCAGAAAGCCGAAGGCGTGAATCGGGTAGCTTGGGTTCGGCACCAGCACGATATCGCCAGGCGCAGTGATGGCTTGCGCCACGTTTGCAAAGCCTTCCTTGGAACCGAGTGTGGTGACGATCTGCGTTTCGGGATTAAGCTTCACGCCGAAGCGGCGCTCATAATAGGCCGCCTGCGCGCGACGCAATCCGGGGATACCACGCGATGCCGAATAACGATCGGTACGCGCCTTGCCCAAAGTCTCCTTGAGCTTTTCGATGACATGCGGAGGCGCAGGCAAATCCGGATTGCCCATGCCGAGATCGATGATGTCCGCCCCCGCGTTACGGGCCTTCGCCTTGGCCTTATTTACCTCTTCAAACACATACGGCGGCAAACGGCGAATGCGGTAGAACTCTTCCATCGGCTTAAACCCTGAAGGCTTCTTTCTGCTTGCGCATGATCTTACCCGAAAACCGGTTTCCATTTTTCGGGATCATGTGCCGGCTGCCCTATCCAGCCCGCAGAGGCTACCCCGGCTGGCTTTTATCACGGGTTCGGCTTGGCGCCAGCCGTCTGCCCGTTTTCAGCGTCGCTTGGCGGCTTTTTGGCCGTGTTGGCGGGTTTTCTGGCTGACGGGGGACGGCCTTCCTGGCGATCCCTCACGTTGGCCAGATCCTTCTCGAGCTTGACCTGTTCTTCTTCTGTCATGGGCACTGACGTGCGGTCCGGCGGCATGTCGTGAACTGCCGGGTACTGGTAAGGCGTCGCCGGGCGCTCCGGCGCTCCCGCCGGCAAGCCCATTCCTGACGGGAGTTTGTCGATAATTGGCCCAGGCGAGCAGCCGGCGAGAACGACGGCAAGGCCCAGGCTAATGCCCCATAGAATTCGCTCGAACACGCGCGCCATACCCCGCGAGGCTGCCGATAAACCGGAAACCGATGTGGACTCAATGGATTATAACATAACCCTGCTATCGGGCTAATATGGCCACAGCAAGGTTATGCTTTCGCTTACGCCGCGGCGGGCGAAACCATACGGTGAAACGCAGCTTGCGAGGGGACGCCGTTCGGGTCACTTCTGTTGGCAGGACGCGAGCAACATGCGGATGGACAAGCCGACCACAGGGCCTGCCAAAGCCGGCGATATCGATATCGAAACATTCTCGCGGAATGTCGCGCGCCTGATTGAAGAAGGCGGCAAGGCCCTTGCCGCGTACATGAAGCCGCGCGAGGAAGGCAAAATCAAAGACGAAACTGCCGAAGACATCACTGATGCGGTCAAAGCCATCGGCCGAGTGGCGGAATATTGGATGTCCGATCCCCGTCGCGCCCTCGAACTACAGACCATGCTTGGCCGCGCTTACCTCGATCTGTGGGCGAGTGCCGTCAAACGAATGGCCGGCGAGCAGACTGAACCGGTGATCGCTCCCGATCCAAGAGACAAGCGCTTCGCCGACCCGGAATGGTCGCAGAACCAGTTTTTCGATTTCCTCAAGCAAGCTTATTTGCTGACCACCCAATGGTCCGAGCGGCTGGTCAAAGGCGCCGCGGACGTTGACGAACACACCCGCAAGAAGGCGGAATTTTACGTCAGACAGATCGCCAATGCGATCTCGCCGTCGAATTTCGTATTCACCAATCCTGAATTGCTGCGCGAGACTCTTTCATCGAATGGCGAAAATCTCGTTCGCGGCATGCACATGTTGTCGGAAGACATCAGAGCCGGACACGGCACTCTCAAGATCCGTCAATCAGATCTTTCCACGTTTGGCGTGGGCCGCAACCTGGCGCTTACTGCCGGCAAGGTCGTGTTTCAGAATGAGTTGATGCAGCTCATTCAATATGAGGCAACGACGAAAGAGGTGCTGAAGATTCCACTGCTGATCGTGCCGCCGTGGATCAACAAGTTCTACATTCTCGATCTCACGCCTGAGAAATCCTTCATCAAATGGTGCGTCGACCAGGGGATCACCGTCTTTGTAGTTTCCTGGGTCAATCCGGACGCCAGACTCTCACAAAAAAGCTTCGAAGAATACATGCGTGAAGGTGTCATCGCGGCCCTCGATGCTGTCGAAATTGTGACGGGCGAAAAACGGGTCAATGCCGTGGGCTACTGTGTCGGCGGCACACTGCTTTCGGTCACCCTCGCCTATCTCGCGGCAAAAAAGCAAAACCGAGTCAAATCAGCAACGCTGTTCGCGGCGCAGGTCGATTTCACCTTTGCCGGCGATCTGATGGTGTTCGTTGACGAAGAGCGCGTCAAGCAACTTGAGTCGCACATGAAGGAGCAAGGCTATCTCGAAGCCTCGCGCATGGCCAACACCTTCAACATGCTGCGCTCGAACGATCTGATCTGGCCGTACATCGTCAACAACTACATGCGCGGCAAGAAGCCATTGCCGTTTGACATTCTCTACTGGAATTCCGATGCCACTCGGATGCCGGCGGCAAATCATTCGTTTTATTTGCGGAGCTGCTATCTCGATAACAAACTTGCCAAAGGCGAGATGGAAATCGCCGGGGCCCCTCTGGATCTGCAAAAAGTGACGTTGCCCATTTACAATCTCGCCACACGCGAGGACCACATCGCGCCGGCAAAATCGGTTCTGTGGGGCTCGCAATATTTCGGGGGGGCGGTGAAATATGTCCTCGCCGGCTCGGGTCACATTGCGGGCGTTATCAATCCTCCCGGCAAACCAAAGTACCAATACTGGACCGGCGAAAAGCCGGGTGGCTCAAATGTCGAAAACTGGCTGAAGAACGCGACAGAGCATCCCGGCTCGTGGTGGCCGGATTGGCTTGAATGGCTTAAGGCGCAGGGCTCCCAAATGGTGCCGGCGCGCAAGCTTGGCGGCAGCAAGCTCAAACCGACCGAGGACGCGCCCGGCTCCTATGTCAAAGTGAAAAGCTGGGACTGACTATCCGCTCAGTTGCCCCGAATCCAATATCGTTCCTGGACCGCGCTTAGCGACAAAGGGCACGGCATCGCCTAAAGTCGCGCATTGGAAATCGAGGAGGGTTGGCAATGACCAAGGAACTATTGTGGCTGACGCTGACGATCGTCCTGACCGGTCTGATGTGGGTGCCTTACATCATCGATCGCGCCATGGTGCGCGGATTGATGGGCACCATGGCCAACCCCTCACGTAATGACAAACCGCAGTCGGCCTGGGCGCAGCGGCTCTACTTCGCTCATACCAATGCAGTCGAAAACCTCATAATCTTCGCCCCACTCGTGCTCATCCTCGATGCGCAGGGCCATTCGACCCAAGGTACTGTCATCGCCTGCGCGGTCTATTTCTGGTCACGTCTGGTGCATGCCGTCGTCTATACGATGGGCGTGCCGGTTTTGCGCACGCTTGCATTTACCGCAGGGTTCCTGGCCCAGGCGGCCCTGGTGCTGGCGGTATTCGGCAAACTCTAATTCGCTGGCGCGGCGCGATCGGCGATAGCGCGCAAGTCGACCCCGCGCGGCAACAGGCCGAACGCCGACCCGCCGTCGAGCCGTGACGCACAAAACGCGTCGGCCACGGCCGGCGGCGCGTGCCCTATCAGCAATGCAGCCTGAAGCGCCAGCACAAGTTCGCGCACAAGCACGCGCGCCTGCGACTCGTCATTGCGATCGTGCGCAGCAAAATGTTTGTTCAACCGATCGACAAAAACCTTAAGACGGGCGTCCTTGCCGTCGCCGAGTTCGCGCCGAATAACGTCAACCGCATTCGGCGTACGCTCTATCGCACGCAGCACATCGAGGCACATGATGTTGCCAGAGCCCTCCCAGATCGAATTGACCGGCGCCTCCCGATAAAGACGCGGCATGATGCTTTCCTCGATGTATCCGGAGCCGCCCAGGACCTCCATCGCCTCGTAGGTTACGAACGGAGTCCGTTTGCAAATCCAGAATTTTGCGGCCGGTGTCACCACCCGTCGGATGACCTGCGCGGTCTCGTCATTGTCGTCATAAGCGCGTGCGAGACGCATCGTGAGAACAGTGGCGGCTTCCGACTCGACCGCGAGATCGGCCAATACATTTGTCATCAAGGGCTGGTCGACAAGCTTCTTTTGAAATGCGGTCCGATACCGCGCGTGGTGACCCGCCTGGGCGACCGCCTGGCGCATCAACGCGGAAGAGCCGATGCAGCAGTCCAACCGGGTGTAGTTGCCCATCTCGATGATGGTCGGGATACCACGCCCTTCCTCGCCTACGAGCTGCGCATAAGCACCGTGAAACTCCACTTCGCTCGATGCATTGGAGCGGTTGCCGAGCTTGTCCTTCAGGCGAAGAATCTGAACGGCGTTGCGCTCGCCATCGGGCGTCCAGCGTGGCATCAGAAAACAACTCAGCCCTTTCGGTGATTGCGCAAGAACGAGAAAGGCGTCGCACATTGGCGCCGACATGAACCATTTGTGGCCATGAAGGCGGAAGGTCCCATCGCCGGAAAGCTCCGCCTTTGTGGTGTTGGTGCGAAGATCCGAACCGCCCTGGTTTTCTGTCATGCCCATGCCAATGAGGGCTGAAGCTTTCAGGTGTGCCGGCCCAAAGCTGCGGTCATATTCACGGGAAAATATTCGCGGGAGCCATTCCTTGGCGATCGCCGGCGCATGACGCAGTGTTGGTACCGAGCCGTAAGTCATCGCGATCGGGCAATAGACGCCGCTCTCGATCTGCCCAAGCATGAAGGTGCCAGCCGCCCGCGCCACGTGCGCGCCGGACTTCGGCTCAGCCCACGGACTCGAATGGAGGCCGGCCTTGAGCGCAATTGCGAGCAACTCATGCCAGGCTGGATGAAATTCGACCTCATCGAGGCGATGGCCGTAACGATCTAGCGTCCGCAGCTGAGGCGGATATCTGTTGGCGTCGAAGCCAAGCTGGATGGTTTCCGGCTTGCCCAGCGTTGCGCCCAGCGCGGTCAACCTGGGCTCCGCCCAACGGGCGCCCTCGCGCCGCACCGCTTCGCGCAGCACGGCGTCGGTCGAAAACAGATTGTACGGCTCAAGCGGCGGCGGCTGGTTTTGGACCTCGAACATGGGTCGCGATCTCCCGCAACGGCATGGTCACTGTATCAGCCGGATCAGGGAAATAGCGCGACCTGCTCCAGGCCCATCGTTTCCGGCCAGCCCATGATCAGATTCATGTTCTGGATCGCCTGCCCTGAGGCGCCTTTCACGAGATTGTCGAGCGCCGAGACAACAATGGCGCGCCCCGGAATGCGATCCTTGACCACGCCAATGAAAGTCATGTTGGACCCCCGTACATGCCGTGTCTGTGGCGTTTCGCCGAACGGCAAGACATGCACGAAGGGCTCCTTTATGTAGAACTTTAAAAGCATCGCATGAAGATCTTCAGCTGTGCGGCCGCGCCGGCCCCGCACGTAGATCGTCGAGAGAATTCCCCGGTTCATCGGCACAAGGTGTGGAGTGAACGTGACGACCACCTCCCGCTCGGCCGCAAACGAGAACTCCTGGTCGAGTTCTGCCATGTGCCGGTGATGGCCTACGCCATAGGCATGAAAGCCCTCTGAGACTTCCGAGAACAGCATGCTCTCCCTTGCAGCCCGCCCTGCTCCCGTCATGCCCGACTTGGCGTCGACGACAATTTCGTCGAGTTCGATCGCCTTGTTCTTGATCAGCGGGATCAACGGAAGTTGTGCGCACGTGGTGTAGCATCCGGGATTTGCAATGAGCCGCGCGTGTTTAATCTCGCGCCGATGGATTTCAGTGAGGCCGTAGACTGCTTCCCTCTGAAGTTCCGGAGCGTGATGCTCGTGGCCGTACCATTTCGCGTAAGCTGCCGCGTCGGCCAGGCGAAAATCGGCCGAGAGATCGACCACCTTGGTCGAGGGCGACTTCGCCAGGAGCTCTTTGATCACTTTTTGCGTGGTCGCGTGCGGCAATGCGCAGAACGCAACATCGAGAGCCATGCTGCTCCAGTCGAGGCCATCAATCGCCACAAGTTGCGGCAAAGCAAAGGGCGAGAAATGTGGAAACACATCCCGCATCGCCTTGCCCGCACTGCGCTCGGCCGTGAGCAGAACGATCTCGGCACGCGGGTGGCGCAGCAACACGCGCACAAGCTCGCCCCCGGTGTAGCCCGAGGCGCCCAAAACACCGATCTTCGCTTTCGTGGGCATAAATCGATCCTTATCCAGAAGTCTTAAAGAACTACCGGAAGAAGGCCAACAGCGCGGATTTTACCTGGAAGAGGTGCCGCGGCCCTAAATCCGGCGGCACGGGTGACGATGACGCTACGCCCGTGCCGGGGTGACACGGCGGCGGCGAAGCTTTTGAAATGCGGCAAGTATCGTCATGCGCGGCCATATAGGCCGCAGGTTCTGGCCCGTCAACTCTCGTCCCAGGCTCGAAGCCCCACCCCCCGACCGGGGTCGAGGGATGCTTTTCAGGACGACGTGCGGAGCGGCAACGGCTGCTCGTTCAGCATTGCTCTGACGACAACTTCGCGCGCGAACGCCGGATCGATCCGGTAAGCCGCGATCATGTCCTTGCAGTCGGCCACGATGACATCGGCGTCCTGCATGATCTTCAGCCGCTTGAAATGGTCGTCATGGTGCAGGCCCATGCTGGCGCCGACGATGTCGAGAATGTTGATGATCCGGAATGGCCAGTCGCGCTCATGCGCGCACAATTCGCGATGATCGACGTGATAGATCGCAACCAATGCATCAATCCCGGCCGCTTCGGCCGCTTCCAGTTCGGCTAGCTGCAGGCCGCGCTTGTAATCCGGCAAGGCGTTGAGCGCGTTGCTCATCAGACCGACCGCGGGCTGATGCAAATCGACGATCTCGATGCCGGGCACCATGCGAAGAAGCTCCGTGCCGGCTTCGACGACCCCTTTCACACCCGGATGCTTGTGCAGCGCGATCCGCAGGTTGACTGGGTTTTTCAGCATCGGCCTCAGATCTTCGAAGCGGGTCTTCAGAAACAACATGAACGGCGTCATTTCGAACGGCCGCGAGCCCCTCACCTTCTCGATGGTCGGGATCGTGTTCTCGGTGAATTGGACGTGGCAGCTCGCGCACCAGGCGATGACGCCGGTCTTGCCCTCCGCCAGCTTGTCGAGTGAATTCGTCGCAACCCGGCCCGACACTTCAGTATCGCCGGTGCGCAACTGGATGACGCCGCAGCAATGAGTCGGCCCGCCCATGACCCGATAGGTGACACCGAGTGTATCCATGATGTCGAGCGCGGTGAGCGCCATATGCGGGGTCTTGAGGACGTTGCAGCCAGTGTAGAACACGAAGTCCGGTCGTTCGCCTG
This sequence comes from Pseudolabrys sp., assembly GCA_036003145.1. Classification (GTDB taxonomy): domain Bacteria; phylum Pseudomonadota; class Alphaproteobacteria; order Rhizobiales; family Xanthobacteraceae; genus Pseudolabrys. The sequence goes on along the minus strand of DASYSQ010000042.1, from coordinate 3,076 downwards.
GCTTTGCGGTTGAGCCATTCTGCAAGCGCTCGTTCACGTATTGGCCGAGGCGTGAGAGATCGGTTTCATCGAGCTGCATACGCGCGAGAACATTCACCCCGTCTGCAACCAGCCGAAAATTCTCGATCCCCTGCTTGCGGCGATCGCGCGGGTCGGATGCCTGTTTGGCCATCGCAACGCGTGCCATTGCCAGCAGGAAGCGCGGATTGACACCATCGCCGCATGCCGCAATGCAGTCGCCAGTAAGCGCACAGCCCTTGGCCCAGGCCCGCGACGCCATCGGCCCTTCGCCTGTTCGAACGATATCGAGCACACCGGAGATAACGCTTTCCGGTGTCGCATCGCCGACGCCCGCCGGTTTCGCCATCGGGCAGACTTCAACGCATTTGCCGCAGCGGGTGCAGGCTGCGAGCATCTCGGCAGTACGTGCTGCGAGAGCAGCTTCAAAAACGGTTTCGGTCATTGAATCTGGTCCGGTCGCCAGCATGATAGCGCCGCGCGACCGCATCGGCCAGCACGGTAGAAAAAAGGCCGCCACGCGGCGGCCTTTTCAATTTGTTGCCAGTCTGCGCTAAATCGACGGGCTCCACGGCGCGGGCACCAGCCGAAAACCGGATCCGTTCCTCTCCACGTTGACCAGCGAGGGGAACGGGATGTGATAGCCCTGCACCATCATCTTCTCGGTCGCAGCCATGTCGTAGAGTTTCTTGCGCGTCTCGACCGCCTGCGCCTTGTCAGTGTCAAACACGAATTGCCAATCCGGATGGCGCGCGAACAGCGTTACAGCACCGGCAGTGATGTCAGCCTGGATAAGGACCTTGCTGTCCCCTGACGCAAGGACATGAGAGGTGTGGCCCGGTGTGTGGCCGGGGCTGGCGATCGCTGTAATACCTGGAACGATTTCCTTGCCCGCTTGATATTTCGTCACCTTGTTGACGATGCCGAACACGCGCTTGACGTTGCCCATCTGCGGGCGTGCGACCTCAGGCAGTTTGCTGACGTTGCTTTCATCGGCCCAGAACGCCCATTCTGTTTCCGGCACCATGATTTCGGCATTGGGAAATGCCGGCTTGTTCTCGGGTCCGATCAGGCCGTTGATATGATCACCATGGAAGTGCGAAATGATCACAACATCGACAGCGTTACGGTCGATACCGGCGGCCTGGAGATTGCCGTGATACTGGCCGACCGCACCCTTGCTCTGGTCGAACATGCCGAGCCCGAGGCCGGTGTCGATCGCCACGAGCTTTGACCCGGTGTTGACTACGACCGGCGTATAGGAGTGGCTGACCTTGTCCTGGGGCAGAAAATCGGCCGCCAGCGCGGCGGTCACGTCGGCCTCTGGTGCGTTAGCGACATAGGCGTCCGACAGCGGATTTTAATTCATCCCGTCGGTGACGACCGTTACTTCAAAGCTGCCAACTTTGTAGCGGTACCATCCCGCATTCTGCTTGCCCGCCGCGGGCGCCGCGGCATTCGCCGGTGCCACGATTGTCTTTGGCCCGGCAAGGGCGGCTCCGGCAGCAGCCGCGCTGGCCAATAGATTGCGTCGTGTCAGGTGAATCATGCGTCTTTCCTCCCTGCTTTTGAGGGCCTCGTGAGTGGCCGCAGCCAGCGACGGCCCGGTTTTACGTTTGTGGTGAGTGATCTTCTTTTCCGCAGTAACCCCACATGTCGCGCGTTATTCCGCTTCCGGCAGCGCGGCCCAACCCGGCCAAATCGTATAGGCGAAAGCGGGACGGTTGGATAAGCTGCCAACGGGAATGATCCTGCGATACCAACTGCAGGACAAGAGCCCACCCGGGTCCACCGGGAAATCAATCACTTGGGAGGGAGTACAATGCGTCGTTTGACTATGCTGGCGGGCGCCTTGGGCGCCGCGCTGCTGATGAGTTCGGGTGCCTTCGCGCAGGTGCCTGCTGATCCGAACAATCCGAACGAAGCCGTTCCGGATGCGATGGCCCCGACGCCATATGGTGAGCCGATCACGCTCGAGAACGCGAAGAAAGCTGCTGCTGCCGCAGTTGCTGAAATGAAGAAGCGCAATTGGCAAGGAATGTGTATCGCAGTCGTCGGCCCGTCCGGCGATCTGGTTTATTTCGAGAAGGACGACACTTGCCAATTTGCATCCATCGCGATTTCGCAGCACAAGGCCCGCACCGCCGCGCGCTATCGGCGCCCGACGGTCGTGTTCGAACGGTTGCTCGGCAAGGGCGCGTTCTTCTCCTATCTTCCGACGCTTGACGACGTCATTGCCTCACGCGGCGGCAATCCAATTGTGGTCGGCGGCAAGGTCATCGGCGCGATTGGAGCGAGCGGCGGCGCCGGTTCGCAGGACGACGTAATTTCGCAAGCTGGGGTCGCAGCGCTAAAGTAGTCGCGCTTGAAACGAAATTCCGCCGGGGTGCAAATCCCGGCGGATTTTCAGTTTGAGATCACCACACCCATTTCACCGCTTTCGATATGACGTCTCCGATTGTGAGCAGGACTGCCGCCCACACGAATGCCGAACTAAAATTGGCGATTTGAAACCGCCAGAATGGCATTTCGAATATCCCGGCGATCAGAGGCACCGAGGCCCGCAACGGTCCAAAGAAACGGCCGATGAAAATTCCGGGAACGCCCCACTTCTTCATGAAGGCTTCGCCGCGCGGAATGAAATCGGGATGGCGCGACAGTGGCCACACGTGCGCGACCGTATATTCAAGCTTGAGGCCGACCCAGTAGGACAGCCAGTCACCGGCAGCGGCACCGAGCGAGGCCGCAATCCAGATCGGCCAGAAGCTGATGTCGCTCGAGCTAATCAAGGCGCCGATTGCGACCAGCGCGCCCCAGGCCGGGATCAACAGGGAGAGGAAGGCAAGCGATTCCCCAAACGCCAATGCAAATACAATCGGCGCCGCCCAAACCTGGTTGTTGTGGACGAAGTCGACTGTCTGTTGGACGGTTGCCTGAAGGTCCATCGGAGGGATCGGATCGAAACGACCCTTTGTGTCTAACCCTACCGCGTCTGGCGCGCCAGTACGCTATGCCGGCAACTCCGGCTCATCCTCGGGAAAGAGATGATCGACCACCA
>DASYSQ010000041.1:0-2486 GCA_036003145.1 Pseudolabrys sp. | reverse complement strand
GCTCGGAAATCTTCTACGACCACGGGTCGCATATCCCGGGCGGCCCGCCCGGCTCCCTCGACGCCGAGGGCGACCGCTTCATCGAGATCTGGAACCTCGTGTTCATGCAATACGAGCAGCTCGAGGGGGGAAAGCGCGTCGACCTGCCGCGCCCGTCGATCGATACCGGCATGGGCCTCGAGCGCATTGCCGCCGTGCTGCAGGGGACCCACGACAATTACGCGATCGATCTGTTTGCGACGCTCATCCGCGCAATTGCCGATCTGACCGGCGTCGACCCCGAAGGCCCGCAGAAGGCATCGCACCGGGTCATTGCCGATCATTTACGTGCATCTGCATTCCTGATCGCCGACGGCGTTCTGCCGTCGAACGAGGGCCGCGGCTACGTGCTTCGCCGCATTATGCGGCGCGCCATGCGCCACGCCGAATTGCTCGGCGCGAAAGACCCGCTGATGTGGCGGCTGGTGCCGGCACTCACACGCGAAATGGGTCAGGCCTATCCCGAATTGCTGCGTGCCGAGGCGCTCATCACGGAAACGCTCAAGCTTGAAGAAACGCGCTTCCGCCGTACGCTTGAGCGCGGCCTCGCCATCCTCGATGAAAAAAGCAAAGGCCTGAAGAAAGGTGCCATGTTCGACGGCGACACGGCCTTTACGCTTTACGACACCTACGGATTTCCATTGGACCTCACGCAGGATGCATTGCGCGCGCGGGGCATCTCGGTCGATCTCGCCTCGTTTGAGGACGCGATGGAACGCCAGCGCGAGAAGGCACGCGCATCCTGGGCGGGTTCGGGTGAGGCAGCGCAGGAAACCGTGTGGTTTACCCTTCGCGAAAAGATCGGCGCGACCGAATTTCTCGGTTACGAGACAGAAAGCGCCGAGGGCGTCGTTGCAGCTCTGGTGAAAGACGGCAAGGAAGTGTCCGAACTGAAAAAAGGCGAAGGCGGCGCGGTGGTGATGAACCAGACCCCGTTTTACGGGGAGAGCGGCGGGCAGGCCGGCGATACCGGCGAGATGCGGCGCGAGGGTTTGCAGCTCACGGTCAGCGGCACGCAGAAAAAAGCCGGCGATCTGGTCGCTCATTTCGTCAAAGTGGAGCAGGGCACGGTCAAGGTGGGCGACCCGCTGCTGCTCGAAGTCGACCACGCCCGCCGCGGTGCCATCCGGCAAAACCACTCGGCCACACATCTCTTGCACGAGGCGCTGCGCCAGGTGCTGGGCGATCACGTTGCGCAAAAAGGATCGTTGGTTGCACCTGAGCGGCTCCGTTTCGATTTCTCGCACCCAAAGCCGATGACGACCGAGGAGATCGAGCGGGTCGAGGACATTGCCAACGACTTTGTCCTTCAGAACGCGCCGGTCACGACGCGCCTGATGGCGGTGGATGATGCGATCGCATCCGGGGCGCGCGCCCTGTTCGGCGAGAAATACGGGGACGAGGTGCGCGTGGTGGCGATGGGGGAAGGTGCCGGCAATGCGATGGGTTGGTCGGTGGAGTTGTGTGGCGGCACGCATGTTCGCCGGACGGGCGACATCGGGCTGATCTCGTTGGTCGGCGAGGCCGGGGTGGCGGCCGGCGTCCGCCGCATCGAAGCTTTGACCGGCAAAGCCGCCCGCAAGGCCGCAAATAAACAACTTCAAGTGGTTAAAGCTGCAGCTGCGGAGCTTAAAGTTCCGCTTGAAGAGATGCCCGGACGTATCGGCGTCCTCCTGGATGAACGAAAAAAGTTCGAACGCGACCTGTCCGACGCCAGAAAGAAACTGGCCATGGGTGGCGGCAGCAGGGACGCCGGCGAAGCAGGCGATGTGCGGCAAGTGAACGGCGTGAAATTGCTTGCGCGCGCCGTCTCGGGCGTCGAGCTCAAGGATTTGCGAAGTCTCGCCGACGAGGGCAAGCGTCAGGTCGGGTCGGGCGTGGTTGTCATCGTTGCCACAGCCGAGGACGGCAAGGCGGGCATTGTGGTTGGCGTCACAGACGACCTCATCAAACGCTTTAACGCCGTGGATCTTGTTAAAAAGGGAGCCGAAGTGCTTGGCGGGAAAGGCGGCGGCGGCCGTCCTGACATGGCACAAGCCGGCGGGCCTGACGGCTCCAAGGCCGAAGATGCGTTGAAAGCGATTGAGGCTGCGCTCGGCGGCTGAAAACGTTCGGTTAGAGGTTCACCGCTGCATGGCACGCAACCGCCTCAAGGATTTGCGCCGGCGCGTTTATCACGTCCTTGAACAGGGTCCGGTTGGCGACCGGGTCAGCAAGGTTGTCGATCGGTTTCTCGTCGTTCTGATCCTCATCAATTTGATCGCAGTCGCGCTGGAATCCATTCCGGAATACGAAGCGCGTTACGGGGCCGCCTTTGCGGCTATTGAGCTTTTCTCGCTGGTGGTTTTCACGATCGAATACAGCCTGCGCGTATGGTGCGCGGTCGAGCATGGCCCGCATCAGCATCTGTCCGCCACACAGGCACGACTCAAATATGTGTTGAGTCC
>DASYSQ010000040.1:0-6493 GCA_036003145.1 Pseudolabrys sp. | reverse complement strand
GCTGTCGCCGGCGCGCGTACCCGGTCGAGTACAAACAGACGGATCGCTGAAGATAGGTTGCCCCGTTGGCGCGCCTTGTCGATCTCTGCGACCACATTCGACAGCGTCGCTTGCTGGCCACGCGCGATTTCCTTCAGGTCGCTCCAGAACGCATCTTCCAGGCTGACACTGGTCTTGTGTCCGGCAATCACAACTGAGCGTTTGATGATCGAGGATTTCATGAGCGTGTCCCCAAGGTTTGTGGTCTTCGTAAACCACCGTATTGCGATTCGGTATTTGCGAGGGGCAAGCAAGTACCTTGTGAAAAAAAGCTGATGCCGAATTTGGTGCATCAGTACCTGTAGCTGGTTTGAAATTACCAATCCAAGAAATTCTCAGGTGACACCGTTCAACCACTGCGTTTTGAAATCCGCCGTTGCTTGTTCGGACTTCTACGTCGGACAGCGGCAGGATGAGTTGTCTTCGTGGTCGAGCAATCTCTCAAATTTGCGAACTTGAACCGATGAACGATAAGTATTTCCGTAAGGATGAAGAAGAGGCCAAAATTGAATCAAAGAATCCGTGTTCGCCGTGATTGTCCAAAAGCACGGGCTGATGGCGCCTGCGGTGCATGGAATATTCGACCGGCAGACCGCAAGCGGCTTGCCCGACCGGCAATGGACAAGGTGAAAGCGAGAGAACAGCCACTGTCTAACTTTCACTGAGTTAGACAATCGGCGGCAAATTCTGGAGGAATATCAGCCCCCGAAATCTGTAGTGGCTCCCGGGCCGGATTCGAACCAGCGACCAACCGGTAACATACCGGCTCATCTATCCACATCAATCGCCGAAATTACTTGCCAGCGTGCGAACATCCACTAATCCTTTGGCGACATTTGGCAACACTGAAACACACCGGTTCTGTTGCCAAGCGGTTGCCAAAGGGGCGGGCGATGATGGTTCGACGGAATCTCACCGATCGAAAGCTCAAGAGTCTCAAGCGTGATCGCAGTCTTGAGGACAAGCTTGGCCACTACGACACATGGGACACGGTGGTGCCTGGCTTAGGCGTCCGCGTCTCCAAGACGGGGCGCCGAACCTTTGTTCTGATGACCCGCTATCCTGGCGATCAGAACCCCGCACGCCGGAAGCTGGGCGTGTATGGCGAACTGAACCTGGAGCAAGCCCGGGAAAAAGCCCGTGGCTGGCTAGAATTGATCCGTAAGGGCACTGACCCCGTAGTTGCGGAGGAGGAGACCCGACAGGCCGCGCTAAGGCTTCAGGCAAACACTTTTGCCTCCGTGGCCGAGGATTATCTGGCGCTTCAGGTAATCGGGTCCGATCCAGACAAGCCCCGGCAGCGAAAGGCGGCGGAAGTAGCCCGGGACTTTCGCGGGGTGTTCATCGCCCTTTGGGGGGAGCGGCCGATTACCTCGATTTCCCGCCGTGATGTGCTGGGGCTGATCGAGAGCATCCGCGATACTGGGACAGCGGCAACGCTGGCGGCTCACGGGAAGGGCAAGAAGGGCAAAGCCGAGAAGGCACCGGCCCCGGGACAGGCCCGCAACCTGCTGGGCCTTCTGAAAACGTTTTTCGGCTGGGTGATTGAGCGAGGCACCTATGGCCTCAACAGTTCACCTTGTGAGCATCTAAAGGCCGCCAGGATCATAGGCGAACGGCAAGCTGATGATCGCACGCTGGCTGATGATGAGTTGCTCGCGTTCTGGGGGGCGACGGGCGAGCTGGGATATCCATACGGCCCGATCTATCGGCTGTTGCTTCTGAGCGGGCTGCGCCTCAACGAAGTCGCAGATGCGGTGTGGAGCGAATTTGATCTGGCTAAGGGGATCTGGACGGTTCCTGCCGCCAGAATGAAGGGCACGAACGGCAAGGCGCGTCCGCACACAGTCCCGCTGACCGCCAGGATTCTTTCAATTCTCGTTGGCCTGCCGCGTTTCAATCGCGGCGAGTATCTGTTCTCAACAACAAGCGGTGAAAGCGCTGTCTGGGTCAGCGACAAGGTCAAGCGCCGACTTGATGCGGCGATGCTTGAGAAGCTGCGGGAGCAAGCCGAAAAGGACGGCGAAGCGCCCCGCAATGTAAAGCTGCCGCCGTGGGTCAATCACGATCTGCGCCGCACATTGCGATCTCGGCTGTCTGAATTGCGCATCGATAGCGACGTTGCCGAGGCGATTTTGGCGCACGCAAAACCAGGAATTCGTGGCGTTTATGACCGGTACGAATTCCTTGATGAAAAGCGCCACGCCCTTGAGCTTTGGGCTACGCAATTACGGAGCTTCGTAGAGTCCCAGCTATCTAACGTCGTCTCAGTGAGGGCAGTCCCGGCTGAAAAGGGTGGGACCGAAGGCCCTCGAGCCGGCTTCGCTGAGCGTATTCAGCGCTCGCGACGGGGCGAGAAGTGAAGGCGGCCGCGAAACCGTCGGCCGAGAAAGCCTTCTCCCTGATCTTCTCTCACTCCCTGAACGTCCTGATTTCTATTTCGGCATTTTTCGCCCGAAAGAAATTCGGCGCGAAAGTCTGCTTCGGGGCTCGGATCTTGCTCGGAGTTTTCTAGCCGCTGCGCTTTGATATCCGCCATTGCCCAAAAAAAAGAAACCGGGCCGAGCTACACGGCGGCTTCTACGATGTCTCAGCCAGTGGAGTGGATAGTGAGAACGACTTCAATTGTTAGCAAATCAATTAGCGGGAGACATACGTAGAACGGAGTCTAATTTTGGATGGCACAAACTTGATACACTCTTTGTTCCAGCGGGCTCGCCACCTCAGTCCTCGCTTGATGAGCTGCGCAAACCATCAGACCTTTCGGTCAGGTACTGAAGTACAACGATCCGAACGGACGGCGGCAACGCCGGATTAGCGAGCATGTTGTTGGTTGTCTTCTGTGACAAGCGATCGAGCTTGTGTTTCGTCTTCATGATTGTCCATGCGGTGCTTCGATGGACGCCGAGTGCTTTCGCTTGTTCATCCAAAGAGCGATACCCCTCCGCAATAAGCGCGCCCGCAATGTCTTGAATTTTGGTTGGGTATTTCCCACGTCCCTGAGCTAGCGAACATGCCGCGCTCAAGTCGCGAATAATTTTTAGACGTGCGCCCGGAGTCGGAGATTTGGCGCTATGCGGGTGCCCAATTGCTTTTAGCGGTTTCTTGTTCATTTACACAGTCCAAAGGTTGCGTGACCCGGTCGATTCGCAGGTTAGGCACACGCTCCAGGAGAGCTGTGTTGCTCGTCACAAAAAATGGAGAAGGAGCCTTAGCCTTTGGATGCATACACCAGCCGTGTTGGTTATATTCCAGCCAAAGCTGTGCATGGTTTGTGACAATATATGAATGAATTGTGACAGTGGCGCCTAGCGTAACCATTGCACTTTGAAATCCGTCATCGCTTGCTCGCGTGTCTCTGAATATCCGCGACTGTGGATCGTCGCGGGTAGTCGCGCGCAGTGATTGTCCACATCCAATTGCGATCAGGCGGTGAGGCGGGAAGAATATGCGTCCACTCCATCACTCGCCGCTTTTATTGCTATCAATATCTTGGTGTGCGCCTACACCCTGATCGAGATTTTCGACTGGGTGTTCAAGCTTGGAAGCCTGCAGACGTTGTAAGTCGATAAGAAAATCCTTCAAACATTCAACAGGCACGCTATATTTCCGTTCAGCAGATGAGTATTTGGTCCGCAATGAGATGATCAGGTTTTTGCCATCCGGTGAGTGGCTCTCCGCTCTGAAAGCAACCACAGTGACAGGGGCTGTTTCTTTATCCATCGGGCAATTCCTCAAATTGATCGCGGCAAACTCTGTCAACCTGCGGCCGCGCGAGCCCATTTATCCGGCCAGTTTGGCAGGGTTTCGCCGGTGTCTTGCGACCGTCGCGTGCATGCTCCACAAAAAACTTCTGCGAGGAGCATGGCGACGACCTTTTTTCGGCTGTGTGCAAGCTTGGCCTTGAAGGAATTGTTTCGAAAAACTGAATGCGCCTTATCGATCGGGGCTGTCGAAAACCTGGATCAAGGTCAAGAATCCGAAAGCACCTGCGGCGGATCGCGCGATAGATGGAGCGTTTTGATTGCGGTGCGAAATGAGTGACAGTGGTAAGTGGCTATTCAATTTGGCGGACTTTCGGTGGCAGTTGGATATTTGTGCGGCGAATCCGCGCACAAGCTGCGACCTCGCAGATAGTTGATTCAAATCAATGTGGATGACGCCCAACGGCGTTGTAAGATCGGGGCGGCTCTCGGTCCCCTAGAGAGCGCGGCCCCGATCTCCCGTCCCGTCCCCAACGAGTCCCGGAGGTCGGGGTTGCATTACCTAAATAAATTGTGGCCTTGAGTGGGCGCAATCGAGCGCAATAGTAAAATTCCTTTCCATGTGTTGCGCAGCGCATACACTCACTCGCGCGCATAGAGGTATTACGTTGTTGGATTTACAGCCTCCATATGCGCAATCGAAAAAAAGAAGCCGCCATCGAGGGTGGCTTAGGGGGAGACCAGATAGGAGTTTGTGTCCAAGTGTCATCCTAAGGATTATCTCTTTATAACGTTTTGACGACGCCGCCTTTCTTGTTCTCGTGTCGCTGAATAGCCGCGACTATGTGTCGTCGGTGGATGCTGCTTTTTGCTTGTCAGCGATTTATGGTGCTTGCCGACAGTAATGAAGCGAGCGTTGAAGACTGCGAAGCCGCCGCGCCGACTTGGTCCTCGATCGCGGGAATAAATTTCGCGCGGCGCGTGTCTTGTCTTTTGCGGCATGCCGAATTCTCACCCCGGGTGTCCCGGTTCGGCTGACGTGGAGGGGCCGCCTCTCGGCAGTGGCGGCCCTTTCTATGTTTCACTTCTTATAATGAGTGGAACGAACCGAGGACTACCGCAGCGTCAAATTGGACGATATGAATTTTGTAAATTGTTGCCAAAGGTGTTGCCAAATTGAGATTTCGAGTGATTTGCCTGGCGCTAAAGTTGATAAGTGCTTGATTTAGTTTGGCTCCCCGGGCCGGATTCGAACCAGCGACCAACCGGTTAACAGCCGGTTGCTCTACCACTGAGCTACCGGGGAACAAGCCGGTGCTACGGCGACGCGGCTATAACAAAGCCCAACGGCTTTGCAAAGGACGCGGGTCCGTAGTGCGTCCGCCTTCGCCAAGGCACGGCCGCAATTTTCGCGATCGAGGCTGGCTTGCCACCGAAGCGCCGCATGCGCGAAGACTGGAGGCCACGGCCGGAATCGAACCGGCGTGCACGGATTTGCAGTCCGCTGCGTCACCACTCCGCCACGTGGCCAATTGATTGAAAAAAGGGCGTCGGGTGGCCAAGCCTATATAGGAGTGAAAGCCTTACGACAATCGCAGGCGAAACCTTGCGTTTTGGCGGTCCTTGCCGCACAAGAACCCGCCTTTCGCCAGCTTCCAGTCGAGGATCTTGATGACCGAATTCGCCACCGCGCGCCGCAACATGGTGGAGGGTCAGGTCCGCACTGCCGATGTCACGGATCTGCGGATCTTGTCCGCAATGCTCGAAATCCCCCGCGAGAATTTCGTGCCAGCTGCTGCTGCGGGTCTTGCTTACCTCGATCTCGATCTGGCCGTGGGGGAGGCAGGGTCGCGCCGGCTCCTCAAGCCGATGGTTTTTGCGAAGCTGATCCACGCCGCGGATATCAAGTCGAGCGATCGGGTTTTGGACGTGGGCTGCGGGACCGGCTATGGGGCTGCGGTGCTCGCCCGCATGGCCAGCCAGGTCGTCGCGCTGGATCAGGATTCCGGCCTTGTTCAGGCGGCCCGGTCGGCGCTCGCCAGCCAGTCGAATGTGACAGTTGTGAGCGGTCCGCTTGCCGCCGGCTGGCCGCAGGGCGCACCGTACGATGTCGTCCTGTTTGAGGGGGCGACCGAGGTCGCGCCGCAGGCCTTTTTAAGCCAACTCAAGGACGGGGGCCGGCTGGTCTGCATTCTCGGCAGCGGTCCGGGGACCAGGGCAATGCTTTATTGCCGAAGCGGCCAGGAGCTTGGTGGCCGTCCGGTTTTCGATGCCGGTGCGGCGGTATTGCCCGGTTTTGCCAGAGCCGCGACTTTCGCCTTCTGATTTCGGCCTGTTCGAAAAGCGTTGCGGAAATACGCCAGTTCGCCGCCATTTTGTAGCGGAAAGGCCACAGGGGGTTTTAACCAGTGGTGAGGCCGCCTATTGTTGGCGGTTCCTTAGGGCGAATCGGACGCAATACCGGTTGCGTGATTGACGGGACGTGGGGATGGCGGGTTGGACTCTGGGACGATGGGCGCGTGGACTTGCGGTCGGCACGATCGCATGCGCGGGCGTGCCGCCTACGCTCCTGCCGGCCCATGCCGACACGCTCGATGGGGCGTTGGTATTGGCCTATCAGAACAATCCGACGCTCAATGCGCAGCGCGCTTCGGTGCGCGCGACGGATGAGGGTGTACCGCAGGCGCTGTCGGGTTACCGGCCGCGGGTGACGTTCAACGGCACGGTGGGCTCGCAATATACGGATTCGA
>DASYSQ010000039.1:0-4451 GCA_036003145.1 Pseudolabrys sp. | reverse complement strand
CCCTCGTTCAGCGTGCTAAGTCCGGCGCGTTCGACCGCCGAGATGTGCACAAACACATCCTTCCCGCCTTCTTGGGGCTGGATGAAGCCATAGCCCTTCGTCGGATTGAACCACTTTACGGTGCCCTGAGGCATGCTAGATCTCCGAAGTATTACCAACGCTACAGTGTGCCACAGTCCTCAAGCCGCGAACAAGGCCGGTCGGACACCACTTTTGGGATATTTTTGCGGACAGCTAGGGCTGATTCCGGTGCCGGTTGAGGGGTTTGGAGCCTGGATGCCGGCGTGATCAATTGGCGGCCGCCGGACGCATCGGTCCGGGTTTTTCATTCAAACCATCGCGGCTTTTGGATTTTGCTACTAACCCTTTTTCCAACCTTTGGTCACTCGCGTTCCAGCCTTGAGTCACTCCGGCGCGATCGGGCTCGCTGAAGAGATGGAACGCCCGATCTATTTAGCTTGGGGTCAGCTTCGCGGGCGCGCTGTCAGGGTGGAAACATTGCCTCTGCGCTGCCCTTGCCGAGAACTTTGCCACCGGGATCGAGTGCCTGCACCGTCCAGCGATAGTTGTGGCGCTCGCCCTGCGGCGGGCACGGGCCTGTATAGGTGACGGCGCCGCGGTTCACGACATTTCCGGTATACGCGACCGTTGAGCCGCCGTGGTGGAACGCCGGCATATTGAGATCGGTCATCATGAAACTCAAAAGCCTTGTGTCGGCAGGCACTCCGCCCAGCTCGAACGCAGGCGATATCGTCGCGCATGCTGGAATGCCGGCCCAGGAAAATCGCAAGGACAGGGGCGGCTTGTCGTCGTCCGATGCCGAATTCGAAAAATTGAAATAGAGGGCGACAACGCAAAGCGCTGCCAACAGAATCACGGTGAACCAGTAACCGCTCCTTCTCCCCATGCGTTACTGTAGATCACACCCGCGCGCCGAAACAGAGGCATCGTGGCCGGGGAGGCTTGGCACTTAGCGGACATCCGGCGCGCTCAATGTCGGCTTTCGGGGGCAAAGTAGACATCGCATTCAGGCAACGCCTTGTCTGCTTTTTGGTGGAGGGACTACTCGCTTGTTTTGAACCTACCGGCCAAGAATATTTACCTCGTGCGGCCTTGTCCAATATCGACGAAAAAGTCAGCCTCAGCTCCAGTCATCATGAGGTAGTCATGGTTGAACAATTGTTCGCGGCAGTCAGTTTGCCAGTCTCGTGACCATTCAAGGGTTTGAATGCTGCTTCTGATGGGATTTCCTTTATGCGTTTCATCATCGGTTTTCTATCCGGCGTTATTGGTCTGCTCGGCGGCTGGTTCGGGCTCGCCGCTCTCGTGATTGGCCTCTCGGGGCCAGACCGCGATGGAGGCGTCGCCATGGGAGCATTCTTTAACATCGGGCCAATCGGCGGCCTTGTCGGCTTCGTTGCCGGCGTGCTGCTGTTCACCAGGATAGGCATAGCCTCTCAAGGCACACCGTCGCCCGATGCGGAGCGGTCCGACGCCGCGCCTGTTTCTGTGCAGACGCGGTTGTCACCTGCCTTTGCCGTCGCGGTTCTGGTCCTCGCGGGAGGTCTTGGTTGGTGGGCCTGGTACGAATTGATCCGTTCGCCTTACCTCACGCACGGCTTCATGACACTCGAACTGCAATTCAGGCTGCCGGTAGGAATGGCTTTGCCACCGGCCGCAACGGATGTGCATATCGCGGTGGAAGAAGGGCAGCAAAATACCGACGTCATGCTCGGCGCATTGTGGCACGGTACCGATAACGACCACCGAGTGATCCTCGCCAGTGCGACGCTCAGCAGGAAGACGAGGCGAAGAGTCATAAACCTGGAGCTCCCCGGTGTTCCGGAGCAGACTTGGCAGTTGGATTTGCCTAGCGATCCGGATCCCACGCCCGGCTATTCGCCCTGGCGATTTTCGAGCAGCACCTCCGCCCCGAAGGTCGAGATGAACTTCCGCCTAAACGCTGACCGTTGACTTGTTCTCGTCGTAAATCAATCCGACGAGTAACGGTGTCCAATCGGTCGATGTTCCGCGATGCATTGTCCCCTTTTGGACCAACGCGGACAAAGTCAGATTTTTGGCCGGGATAACTTGCCCGCTTATGATGTCCGCTATTGGCACAAAGCAGACATGACAACTTGTGCATTTCAATGTCGCTTTCGGGGGGTAACGCGGACATGAAGTCCGAATACGATGCGGCGTGAGGCGGCATAGCGGTGCGACACATCAGGGTGCCGGTTGGATTTTACCGTCTTGATTGCGAGGATAACTTTAATTCGGACAAATTCCGGACACACGTGTGCTCGGTAATTCCCCCGGGCTAATCTGGGACTGGGGGAAGTCAAGTGAATAGCGCGTTTCAGCTTCCACGGCGTTTGCCGGTGGGAACGAAGTATGTTGTCGAGAGCAACGGACAGTTCGTTCGGCGGTTCGTAGAATTACCTAACGGCGTCAAAATTCCGCTGCGAAAGCGAAAGGCCCTGAGCGTGCGCCAGCTCCGGGAAGGAAATCGTCAACATCGTGCCTCGGGTATACACCGGGGCGCCGCAGAGGTTTCCGCGCGGTAACCTCGGGCGCGTCCGCAACTTCAATCGTCGCCGAGCCGCAATCCCGCTCGCAGGAATTTCTGCGGATCGACCGCCGCGCCATTAATCCGCGTTTCATAGTGGAGATGCGGGCCGGTAGAACGGCCGGTCGAGCCGATCTTGCCGACGACTTCGCCAATACGCACGGTCTGGCCGACCTTCACATCGATCTCGGATAAATGGCCATAGCGGGTGGCCAGGCCGTTGCCGTGGCCGATTTCCACCACGTTGCCGTAGCCGCCCCGACGGCCGGCGATTGTCACGCTGCCCGTCGCAGTGGCGCGCACCGGTTCGCCGGCATCGCCGCGCAGGTCGATGCCGGTATGGATCGCCGGACGTCCTAAAAAGGGATCCCTGCGCACGCCGAAAGGCGAACTCGTTTCGACATCACCGATCACGGGTTTGCGCACCGGCACGGCCAACAGCGCATGCGCGTAGTCATCGATTTGCAGGCGCGCCATGTTTATGCGGCCGAGTTGGCGCTCGAACGCGTCGGCACCGGGTTGCGGCGGTTTGATTGGCACCCACGGGCCGCCCGTCGCGGAATTTCCAGGCGTCTTGGCAATAGCGACACCGAGGTCGGCGAGCACGCTGCGGATATTGCGTGCTCTGGTGTCGATCCGCTCTTCGATATCGCTGAGCGCGGCCACTTGCTTGCGCTCGATCTTGTCGAGCGACAGCGAGACGCGGGCGAGCATGCCGGCAGCCTCTTGGTCCGGCGGCGCTGCGACCGTGTCATTGATGGGCGATGGCAGCGCCTTTTCGGCCGCCACTGGCGGCACGATCGGCGTGGGGTTCATCGGTCTGGTGGCTGATAGATCGCCGGTGAGTGCCGATGCGCGTTGTTCCAATGTCGCCTGCCGCTGCAGCAGCCCGTTGAGCTGCTGTTCGACCTCTTCCTGGTCGAGAAACTGCCGGCTGATGATGCGGTCCACCTGCGCGCGTAAGTCAGCAATATGGTCTTCATAGGTGATTTGCATCTCGGTCGCTGGGAGCGTGAGGACGTCATCGCGAAATGCGAAATAAGTACCGGTTGCGATCGACCACGCCACAGCGACGACCAGCGCGAATCGGATGGCCGGCATCCGCGGGCTTATAGCGCTCATTACGGCAGAGATGGCGGGACGCTGCGGCCGCCGATCGCGCCGCCGGGGCGGGCGTCGTGGACGACCTGATCGACGACGGCGTGATACCGAAGGAGACATCAACGCTCCCTGCCGATTCGGCCGTGTCGAGCGGCCAGCAAGTCGACGTCAATCGAATATCCTGATTCGGCATATTACTGCGCTGTACAATAGTGTGGATAAGTCACTTCCTTGGACGCCCGCTTTCGGGGGGCACAGCCGTCATGCGCTCTTCGAGCCCGTCGATCAGCTCGGCATCGAACGAAAACGTTACAAACGCATTAGAAATACGTCATTTCTGCCGCGCCGAATTTGCAGAGCATTGGCGCACAAGAAAGGATTTGACCGTGCTCCATAGGGCGACCCCGGAGCGATTAAGTGCCTTCTCCGATGGCGTGTTCGCCGTCCTTATAACAGTTCTGGTTTTGGAACTACGTCCACCGGAGATCCCAACATTCAATGCGCTCCTGGCGCTCTGGCCCACATGGCTAAGCTACGCAGTGAGCTACCTCTTCATCGCCATTGTTTGGACCAATCACCATTATCTCATGCGCTATGCGACGGAGGCGACCTCACGTCTGTTGTGGTTCAATTTCGCGCATCTTTTTTCGATGTCGCTGCTTCCGCTCTCCACCGCATGGATGGCGGTGAGCAAATTGGCGCCGGAGCCAGTTGCCTTTTATGCGGCGATCTTCTTTCTCGTCAATGCGACTTACATCTGCTTGGTCCGAGAACTTGTTGA
>DASYSQ010000038.1:0-2863 GCA_036003145.1 Pseudolabrys sp. | reverse complement strand
AAGCCAACGTCCAAGCTCTTCTTTCCAATCCAACGTCCTGCCAACCATGGTCGGCCCCTCCAAAAAGCCGACCACCCATGAATCATTGAAAAACTGATTTGGGAATCCCATTCCGCTCAAAATCTGCCAAAGTAGTGCTAGGCCGTGGACTCATTAACGCGCAGCCAGAGACGGATTGATGCAAGCTGGATGAAGGCGAGGTCGTTGGCCGCGAGCTTGTCATAACGAGTTGCGACCCGACGACACTGCTTGATCTTATTGAAGAACCGCTCGACCAAATTCCGGGCACGGTAAAGATATGGGCCGAAGCAGATCGGCGCGTTGCGATTGCACCTTGGCGGGATGTTGGCCCACCCCCTCTCGGCGGCAAGGGCTCTGATCCAGTCGGCGACATAGCCACGGTCGGCTAGCAGCATTGTTCCCGACTTCATGCGAGACAGGAGTTTGCCTGCGAGCCGGTTGTCGTGCGCCTCACCCATTGTAAGCGCGAGCCGGGTCGGCAGGCCGTTGGTATCGACCACCGCATGAATCTTGCTGGTCAGTCCGCCTCGTGACCGGCCCATGGATTGTCTCTTATTCCGCGCGATGCAGGCGGCGTGTTGATGTACGCGGATAATCGACGTATCGATCATTTGTACGGCTGCGTCATGGGTGGCGGCCAGCGCATTCATGATGCGGGTCCAGACGCCCGCTCGTCGCCAGCGAACGAAGCGATTGTAGCAGGTGGTGTAAGGGCCAAAGTTGCTCGGCAGATCGCGCCACGGCCCGCCCGAGCGCAGGACCCAAAAGATGCCGTTGAGCACGCGCCGGTCATTAACACGGGGCACACCGCGCGGCTTGTTCGGCAGAAACGGTTTGATGGTGTGCCATTCATAATCGGTGAGTTCGTAGCGCATGATTCGAGGCTCCGGTTTGGGAGCTTGAATCACGCGCCGGGCGACACCATCAACCCGCAAAGCCCCATTGCAGCAGATGCCAATAACCTGATTTCACTTCCGCTTTCGGGGAATAGCCGACATGGCGGCACCTGCTGAGGGCTTCGTCTCGGTCGAAAATGACCCTTATCGTCGCTTTGCTACGAGACTTCGGTGCAGTGCTGCAGATGCCGAGTGTCGTCAACTGACACTCTATTCCAGCCCTTCGACAATCCGCACGTCGCGTTCGGCGCCGTCGCCCAGGACTTTGACCGCGGCCTGATAGGCCGGGCTGTCATGCGCGGCGATGGCCTTTGCCACGCTGTCGAACACGCTGATCACCACACGCTGCTTAATCCCGGCTTCGGACGCAGCGACGGCGGCGCCACGCACGATATATTTTACGCCGAAAGGCGCAAGCGCGATCGGTGCAAGCTTGGCATAAGCTGCGAGCTTGTCCGGATCTTTGATGGAGCGATAGGTGGTCACCCAGTAGCCTTTGGGCATTTGCATCCTCCCTTGTTCAAGCGGCTTTTTTGCACGATAAGCGAGCGCGCTGTCCGGCGGCTGGCTTCCCTGCTCGTCCGGCGTCTCCGACGCAACTTCGCGACGCTGCGGCGGCACCTGACGACCAACTGCAGCGGCACCGGCAAGCCCGTCAACTGAAGAAACCATGTCGCAGCAAATCGGCGCCTGCGGCAATGACCGCGAGCAACACCAGCTTCTTGAATGTCTGAGCTGCAATTTTATCGCGCATATGTTGTCCGACGTACATGCCGAGCACGACTGGCAACGTCGCAGCCGTTGAGACTAAAACGTCAAGCCAACTGAACTGGTGGCTGGCCGTCAGAAGAATTGCCAGCAAGCCGGCGGAAACGATGAGATACAGCGATGCTTCCTTTGTGAACGTTTTTCCGCTCAGTCCCTTTGCAAGCAGAAATATGAAAACAAGCGGTCCCGCCATCGCTGCGATGCCTCCCAGAATCCCGCCGAAAAATCCGAATGTGATGCCGGTTGGTAAAACAAAGCGAGACTGAAGCTGCAGCTTCGGCGCGAGCAGCGTGACGGCACCGACACCCATAAGCACTAGGCCTGCGATAATCTTTGCATCGTTCGCATCGACCACCAAAAGGACTCGAACTCCAAGGACGAGGCCGGGAATCATGCCGAGAATCACCGGCATCAATTGCATGAGGCATCGTCCAGTCTTTCCGCCCTCCAGCGCCTGCGGCACGTTGCTGAAGATCAAAGGCATGCTCAGTAGCATGGCCGCAGATTTGATATCGATGAACAGCGACAGCAGCGGCAGCGCGACGACTGGCATGCCGACCCCGATTGTCCCCTTCAGGAGGCCGGCGACAATCAGGCTGCAAACCACGGCAGCAATGATAGTTGCTTGCTCGAAATAAAGGGTGCGGATCAACATGACGTTTAATTCCTGGGAATCATATTCCCTGCTCAGGCTTTCGCGCCGGTCTCCGGATCGATCGGAGGCAATCGTGATACATAAACGGTTTCGCCAGCCAATTGTCTCGCGCGAACAGTTCGGCCCATGCCGAACTGTTTTCGATTGATATGCTTCCGGTATCAGCGATAGGGTTAAGGATGGTCGCGGCGGCAAATCTGGTGGAAGTGGCTGCTCTCGTGGGTGATACCGCGCGAGCGACGATGCTCAACGCGCTCATGGGCGGCCAGTCGCTGACCGCCACCGAGCTTGCTTACTGCGCCAATGTTTCTCGCTCGACGGCGAGCGAACACCTGAGCAAGCTGGTCGCCGCGCGACTTTTGACCGTCACTCACAAGCGCCGCTTCAGCTATTATCGGATCGCGTCCCCGCTGGTGGCGACAATGCTGGAGAGCATCAAGGTCGTCGCCGCCATAGAGGTGCCACCCCGCCGTCAGCCGCGGTCAGCAAACGACGATGCACTCCGTTTTGCCCGAAGTTGCTA
>DASYSQ010000037.1:0-2799 GCA_036003145.1 Pseudolabrys sp. | reverse complement strand
TTTCCATACCAATGGTGTGACTGGGTGCTGGCCCGACCGCCACAGCGTACAAGTACATGCTGCCGGCTAGTACGCCGTTCAGAGCGAGGGGTGCTCAAAGGCGAGTAGGATCGACCTCTGGCCGACCCTTTCAGAATGGATAGGCAATAACTGAGACGGACGACAGGCGTGAGTGCCGCGCTCTAGAGTCTTTGGATCAGCCGCAAGGCCCAAGCGCGGCGCAAATCCCTGCGCGCCATGGGCTCGTGCCGCAAGCATACAATCGGGATTCGACGACTGCGCATTCGTTTTATAATCAGATTCTTTAAAGGAGAAAATGATGAAAGCATTGCTGAGCGTTCTGTTGGGCATTACCGCAATAGTGACGAGTCTATCTGTGCCGGCCGCGGAGTTTACCCATAGTACCGCGGCCAAAGTCGATAGCGAAGCGCGCGCGGACCTCAATGCGCTGATTGCGAAAACCCCTCTGGCTAAGACGCTGGCACCGAAAGCGGTAGCGATCCTCGTATTTCCAAGCATCACCAAGGCGGGATTGATCGTCGGCGGCCAGTACGGCCGGGGCGCCTTGATCAAAGGTGGTAAGACAGTCGCCTACTACAGTATTGGAGGCGCATCTGCCGGGCTGCAGGCCGGAGCGCAGAAATACAGCTTTGCGCTGTTCTTCATGAAGGAAGACGCGCTCAAGCAAATCGACAAGGCCGATGGATTCGAGATCGGCGTCGGCCCCACCGTGGTTGCGGTGGATGAGGGCGTGGCGAAACAGGCCACCACGACCACAACGCAAGGCGATGTCTATTCGTTCATCTTCGGCCAGAAAGGACTGATGGCCGGCATCGACCTTCAGGGCAACAAGATCACCAGAATCACCCCGAAGTAGCAAACAGCGAAAGCGCGACTATGGTTGTGGTGCAACTGCGGAGCGCAGTCCGGTGAGTTCTACACCATTGCAATTCGCTACGCCGTCAAGACCTTGATCACGTCGGCGGACTGCACCACGTCCGCCTGGCGCGGGAAGATCTTCGTGCACAGGAAGTCATGCACGGCCGGATCCGCGTCGGCGCAGCAATCCTCGACGATGAAAAGCCGGTAGTCGGCGTCGGCGGCATAGCGCGTGGTTGAAAGCACCACACCGCTGGTCGCAAAGCCCAGCAGGACCAGCGTGTCGACGTTGCGCGCTCCCAGTATCATCGCAAGGTCGGTGCCGAACATCGCATTCACCCGGTGCTTGCCGACAACGGGTTCTCCCTCGGCCGGCTGCATCTGCGGATGTATAACCTTCAGCGGATCAGCGATGGCGGGCCCGCCCGTGCGCTTGCGTTCGCTGAAGGTTTTGTTGCGCTCGCTCACCTCGATATAGCCGGGCCGGAACACGGTTGCGGAATAGCAGACCAGCATACCCGCCGTACGCGCAGCCTGCCGCAATGCCAGGGTCCTCTCTACGCATTTGCGGTTGACGGCGTGCGGCAGTTTGCTCATCTGATCGGCGTAGAAGTCGGCGATGAGCAGCGCTGTGTGATTTTTGTAGAGCGTGATGTCGGCCATGATTTCCCTTTTCTATATCCTTCAATAAATTCCGGAATCCGTCCGCTGTTCGCTACTGTTGCGCGATGCCGGCGTCCTTGATTACTTGCGCCCAGCGTGCGGTCTCTGCACGCATGAACTGTGCGAATTCTTCCCGGCTGGTCGGGTTAACTTCGACCACCAAGTCGTTAAATCGGTGCTGGATCTCGGGAATGCGCAACACTGCAGTGAGATCGGTATGAATTTTATCGAGGATGGGCGTGGGTGTCCCTGCCGGCGCACATAATCCGTACCAGGAGCTCACTTCGAAACCGGGTAGTGCGGTCTCTTGTACGGTCGGTACCGAAGGCAACTGCGGTATGCGTTTCAGGCTCGTCACTGCGAGCGCGCGCACTCGCCCGCCCTGAATTGCCGCCAGCACCCCCGGAGCCGACTGTACGCTCGCAGGAATCTGTCCCCCGATCACATCGGAAAGTGCCTGCGGCGCGCCTTTGTACGCGACGTGCACCACATCAATCTTCGCCGTCAACTTCAAGAACTCCATGGTGAGATGCTGCGACGAGCCGGCAGCTGATGTGCCGTAGCTCAGCTTGCCCGGGTTGGCTTTGGCATAGGCGATGAACTCCTGTACTGTGCGTGCGGGCATTGCCGGGTGCACAACCAGGACGTTCGGCGTCTTGCCGATGAGCGAAATCGGCGCGAAGTCGCGCTGGTGGTTGTATGGCATCTTCGCGTACAAAGACTCGGCGATCGCGCTCGATGCGATGTTGCATTGGAACAACGTGTATCCATCGGCCGGAGCCTTGGCGGCGATTGCAGCACCCAACGTCCCGCCCGCGCCCGACCGGTTATCTACCACCACCTGCTGGCTCCATATCCGGCTGAGTCGTTCGGTGATCAGGCGTGCGACGATGTCGGGCGAGCCCGCGGCGGGAAAAGGCACGAGGTAGCGGACGGGTTTGGCGGGGTAACTCTGTGCCGACGCCATTGGAGATTGCCAGGCTGAGATCGCCAGTGCCAATAACAAAACCCTTGGTCGTTCGATCACAATGTTCAACACTGACACGTCTCTGGTCATCACGCGTTTCGACTGATAGGTTGATGTTAGCCGATGCCGCGGTCGATGGTGTAGCTTGCGCATCTCCATTGCGTGCAAGACTGTACGACAGAAGAGGATTCGGTCATACTGCGGATTCGCCAGCGACAGGTTTAAAAAGGGGGCCGCTTCTGGCCTCAACGCGATGAGACCGACTGAATGCCACTGACGGGCCAGTACGA
>DASYSQ010000036.1:0-7735 GCA_036003145.1 Pseudolabrys sp. | reverse complement strand
CAAGGCGCCGGGCGGCGTCGCCTATCGCTGCTCGTTCCGAGTCACCGAAGCTGCTTATGCCATTGAGCGCGCCATGGACATCATGGCGCAGAAGCTCCGCATGGATCCGGTCGAGTTCCGGATGAAAAACCTGATCCGGCGCGAGCAGTTCCCGTACACCTCGGCGTTTGGCTGGGTTTACGATTCCGGTGACTACCAGACCGCCCTTAACAAGGCGGTGGAGACAGTCGGCTATAAGAAGCTGCGCGCGGAACAGAAGAAGCAGCAGGAGGCATTCAAACGCGGGGAGACGCGCGAGCTGATGGGCATCGGCGTCGCGTTTTTTACCGAGATCGTGGGTGCCGGTCCGTCGCGCAATTGCGACATCCTCGGCATCGCGATGTTCGACTCTGCGGAGATCCGGATCCATCCGACCGGCACCGGTATCTGCCGCCTTGGTACCAAGTCGCAGGGTCAAGGCCACGAGACGACCTACGCGCAGATCATCGCGACCGAACTCGGATTGCCCGCCGACAACATCATGGTCGAGGAGGGCAATACCGACACCGCCCCCTATGGTCTCGGCACTTACGGCTCGCGTTCGATACCGGTCTCGGGTGCCGCAACCGCGATGGCTTGTCGCAAGATCAAGGCGAAGGCGCAAATGATCGCCGCCTACATGCTCGAAGTGCATGACGACGATCTTGAATGGGATGTCGACCGCTTCCGGGTGAAGGGAAATCCGGAACGCTTCAAAACCATGACCGAGCTCGCTTGGGCGGCCTACCACGAAGTGCCGCCCGGTATGGAGCCCGGACTGGAAGCAATCAATTATTACGACCCGCCGAATTTCACCTTCCCGTTCGGCGCCTACATCTGCGTCTTGGACGTCGACGTGGATACCGGCTCGACAAAGGTGCGGCGGTTCTATGCCCTCGACGACTGCGGCACGCGCATCAATCCCATGATCATCGAGGGTCAGATCCACGGCGGCCTGACGGAAGCCTTCGGCATCGCGATGGGCCAGGAGATCCACTACGACGAGGATGGCAACGTGACCACGGCGTCGCTAATGGATTACTTTCTGCCGACGGCAGTCGAGACCCCGAAATGGGAAACCGACTGGACCACCACACCGTCACCGCACCATCCGATCGGTGCCAAAGGCGTGGGGGAAAGCCCGAATGTCGGCGGCGTGCCGTGTTTCTCCAATGCAGTGAATGATGCCTTTGGTTTCCTGGGGTCGACCAACATTCCGATGCCGCACGACAATTGGCGTACCTGGACGGCAGCGGAAAACCTCGGCCTGCACAAGTGAGAATGCCGGCTGGACGGGCACTTGCGGCGCTGGAGCGATTCCGACGC
The DNA here is from genome assembly GCA_036003145.1 of Pseudolabrys sp. Lineage (GTDB taxonomy): Bacteria > Pseudomonadota > Alphaproteobacteria > Rhizobiales > Xanthobacteraceae > Pseudolabrys. Next base: position 6,391 of record DASYSQ010000036.1, on the reverse strand, counting down.
CGGGTCCCTATATAATGGGCGCGCATGATCCTGAACCGCGACAATATTTCGGACCGTCTAGCCGCCGTCGGCTACATCGCTGATCGCGACGTCGCAACCGCATTGTGGCTGATGGATTTCCTCAAGCGACCGCTGCTGCTTGAGGGAGAGGCTGGCGTTGGCAAAACCGAGGTGGCAAAGGCCCTTGCGGCAGTGCACGAGGCTGAATTGATCAGGCTGCAATGCTACGAGGGCCTCGATCAGAACGCGGCGCTCTACGAGTGGAACTACCAGCGTCAACTCCTCGCCATCAAGACGCGCGAAGGCGTTGGCGAAAATGCCGACGTGATTGAAGAGCATATATTTTCCGAGCGATATTTGTTGGAGCGGCCTCTGCTGGCAGCGATCCGCCGCGAAAAGCCACCGGTGCTTCTTGTCGATGAAGTCGATCGCGCGGACGAAGAATTTGAAGCCTTCCTGCTCGAGCTGTTGTCGGATTTCCAGGTGAGTATCCCCGAGCTCGGCACGGTCAAGGCGACGTCGATTCCACGGGTGGTTTTGACGTCAAATGGGACGCGCGAGTTGTCTGACGCGTTGCGACGCCGGTGTCTTTATCATTACGTCGATTTCCCTGACGTCGACCGCGAAGCAAGGATCATCATCACTCGCACACCGGGTATCGACACCGCGCTTGCGGTGCAGATCGCGCGCATGGTCGCGAGCGTACGCAAGGAAGATCTGCGCAAGGTGCCTGGCGTTGCGGAAACCCTTGATTGGGCAGCGACGCTCGCCGGTCTCGACCTGCACGATCTGCGGCAGGAGCCGGAAGCGGTGCACGAGACCATGTTGTGCCTGCTCAAGACGCGAGAAGATCGCAGTCGCCTCACGCGCGAAGTGACGGAGCGGCTGCTGGGCAAAGTTGCCTGAGTGGTGGGGTGACCGATGTCAGTTGCGACGGTCAGCACTTCCGGTGACGGCATTGGTGAACCGGCGCGCCGGCGGCTGGCAGGTTTTGTGCGTACGCTGCGCGACAACGGCTTTAAGATTGGTCTCGCTGAAACAGGGGATGCGCTCGAGATGCTCGCTGCGCCGCTTGCGGTGCGGCCCTCTACGCTTAAACCGGCGCTTCGCTCACTGTTCTGTGCAACGCATTCGGATTGGGAGCGCTTCGACGAGATATTCGAAGCTTACTGGCAAGGCCGGGGCATCCATCAGGCCCGTACGCTTGCCGGGTCTGCGCTGGAAAGTCGCGCGCCGGCCCGACATCTCAAAGATGTAGGATCGCGGGCGGGAACGCCGGGTCTTCCCGATCACGTCGAGCGCAACCACGACGATGATGATGGAGACAGTGCTGGTGATGGTCGCGGCAGGCGCGAGGGCGCTTCGCGCTTCGAGAATCTCACAAGTGCCGATCTGCGTGACATCGTGGACCCCGCAGATATCGCGCAGGCGCATGCGCTCGCAGCGCGCCTTTCGCACGCGATGCGAGCCCGGCTGGTGCGGCGTGACCGCGTCCGACGGCGCGGACGACGTCTCGATCTGCGCCGGACCATTCATCGAAATGTCTCACACGGTGGAACGCTGGTGGAGCTCGCCTGGCGCCGCCGCAAGATCAAGCCGTTGCGGCTCGTTTTCTTGCTCGACGCGTCCGGCTCCATGAGTCTTTACACAGCTTTTTTCGTTCGCTTCCTGCATGGCGTGGTCGATGCTTTCCGCGAATCGGAAGCGTTCGTCTTTCATACCCGGCTCGCCCATGTGTCCGCGTCGCTGCGCGATCGCGACGTCACGCGCGCGGTGGACAAACTGTCGTTGATGGCGCAGGGCATCGGCGGCGGCACCAAGATCGGGGAGAGCCTAGCCACGTTCAATCGTTGGCACGCGCGCCGCGTGATCAATTCGCGCACTGCGGTGATGATTGTTTCCGACGGTTACGACACTGGTACGCCCGAGCAGTTGGGCGAGGAAATGCGGCGCCTGCGGCGCCGTTGCCGGCGCATTATCTGGCTCAATCCGTTGATCGGCTGGCGCGACTACAGCCCGCAAGCGCGCGGCATGCAGGCGGCGCTGCCTTATATCGATCTGTTTGCCCCCGCCCACAATCTCGAAAGCCTTGCAGCCCTCGAGCCATATCTCGCGAGGATATGAGTTTATGGATCGAGCGTCCGATATTCTTGGCATCATCTCGGCCCGCAAAGCGGCGGGAGAGCCGTTCGCGCTGGCGACCGTCGTGCGCACGGTGGCGGCGACCGCGGCCAAGGCAGGCGCAAAGGCCGTGATCTTGCCGGATGGCACCATTTCGGAAGGGTGGATTGGCGGCGGCTGCGCCCGTGCAGCCGTGCTCAAGGCAGCCAAAGACGCTCTCGCGGACGGGAAATCGCGTCTCGTTTCGGTGCAGCCTTCTGACTTGCTCGACCAGCAGGGCCACGCTCCCGGCGAAGAACAGGGCGGCGTTCGCTTCGCCAAGAACATGTGCCCGAGCCAGGGCACGATGGATATATTCGTGGAGCCGGTTTTGCCGCGATCGCAAGTCATCATTTGTGGATCGAGCCCCGTTGCTGTTGCCGTTGCCGATTTCGCCAGACGTGCCGGTTTTGCCGTCACAGCCTGCGCCCCAGCAGAAGAACAAGCCGCCTTTGGCGATATCGATCGCCGTATTGAAGGATATGCACTTTCGGTCGACGAACCTGGCACCCGCTACATCGTCGTCTCGACGCAAGGCCGCGGCGATGAAGCTGCCCTTTTGGCGGCGCTCGCGGTCGACGCCGAATACATTGCGTTCGTTGGCAGCAGAAAGAAAGCCGACTCCCTGAAGGCCTCGCTCGTCAAGCGCGGTATTTCGGACGAGCGGCTCGCCAAACTCAAGGCGCCCGCTGGTCTCGATCTTGGCGCAATCACACCGGAAGAAATTGCAATCTCGATCCTGGCAGAAATTGTCGCCGTGCAGCGACGCAAGGATTCGCGTGGCGAACCTACGGCGGAGTGACCTTCTATTCGTTATTTGAAAGTATCCGGCAAAAAGGTCGAGGCGTGCCATTGCGCTTCGGCAATTTGCGCGGGGCTTAACTTGGCGGCGACGGCATCGCGTATTCTCGAATAGTACTCCCTTGTGCGCGGCTGTGCGTGCGCGGCGGCCAGATTGAACCACATGTAGGCCAGCACGTCGCTCCGCACGACGCCAAGACCTTTGTCGTACATCAGGCCAAGCAAGTATTGCGCGGTAGAGTACCCCTGTGCGGCAGCGCACGTATACCAATAGACGGCGAGGCTATAGTCCTGTGGAACTCCACGGCCGTGCTCGTACATGAAGCCGAGCCTGGCCTGCGCATTCGCATCGCCGCGTTCGGCGCGCGGTATCAGCGACTGTGTCGCCGCGACATAGTCGCCCCTGGCTAAGGCTCGTGTTCCGCCGGTTAGCTGCTTCGCATGCAGAGGCCCGCTCGCAAGCATGAATGCGATCCCCACAGAAACAATCGCCACAAACCGATTCATTGTGCGCCCGCGAGCTTGACGTCGCCCAGCCCAAGGCCATCGCGCTTTCGTAGCTGGCGGTAAATCACCCACAGTCCCAGAAAGGCGAGAGCAAGAGCGCCTCCGCGCACGACAGCCGAAGCGATCGCTTCGAACACACTTTCATTGGCAACAAGAGTGGCGTTGACAAACGCCAATGCCAGAGCGGCGATGTTTAGATCATAGGAAATAATGAAACGGCGGGCGTCGACAACGGCGATGGCTATCATGATCAGCGCCAGTCCAGCGCCGGCCATGCCCTGCGCATTGGGTGCGGCAACAGGACTTGCCGTGACGCCAACCACTGCCGCAATGGTAGTTGTAACCTCGATGGAGGTCCATCGTCGCACGGCCGGCAACCTGACCCACATTGCGTGACCCCCGCTTACCGAAGCTTGGTCGTCAGCGGGCCACTCGGCGCGTAGGCACCGGCGGCCCCTCGCAGTTTCGAGCGCATTTCTTCCGCCACAAAATGTGCATCCACGCCGTCGCGAATGATCTGTGGCCGGATGAAAATGATCAGCTCGGTCCGGGCCACGCCGTTCGTCCGGTTCGTTGAAAAGACATCGCCCAGGGGCTGCGGAAGCTGATCGAGCAGGGGAATACTGTTGTTGCCGCGCTCCTGGCGTTCACTGATGAGTCCCGCCAACAGCACGGTCTGACCGCTCGCGATGGAAACTGAGCTCTTGACCCTGCGTTGTGAGACCGTGGGCGTAAGGGTTGCCGTGGCTCCCGACGTCAGAGCGACATTGCTGATTTCCTGCTCGATATCGAGCCGCACGGTGCCGTTGACGTTAACGCGGGGAACAACACGCAGAATGATGCCAGTGTCGCGATAGTCGATGGTGTTGACGATCGTATTGTTGGTGGTCAGGACTGTTGCGCTGCCCGTCGAAATGGGGACCTGATCGCCGACCTGGAGAATCGCGGGTTGGTTATCGATGACAACCAGCGACGGGTTGGACAGCACCTTGACGCTCGTAACGGCGTGCAGCGCGTCGAGAATAACGCGCGGCTGCGCTTGCGGCCCAACCAGGAAATTGAATCCAGGAAATGCGCGGTTCAGGAATGCGTTGGCGATGCCAGATGCATCAACTGTCGGTGGTTGCGTTGCCGCCGTATTGAGCGCCGAGCCTTTATCGGGCCGCAGCCCCAAATCATGACTGGTCAGAAAAAATTGAACGCCATAGTTCAGGTCGTTGTTGAGCGTGACTTCCGCAATCGTCGCATCGATAGCAACCTGCATTTGCGGCCGGTCGATTTGCTGGATTGCCCGCTCGATAATTCGATAGTTCGCCTGGCTCGCGTAAACAAGCAAACTATTGTTGACAACGTCGGGTGTTATCCGCACGCCTGCGAGCAAAGGTGTGCCGCCTGACAATCCGCCGGGAGTTCCGCCGGATACGAGCGCGGCTGCCGGGTCAGTTCCGCCCGCACGTTGTGTGGGTGGTGTGATACCGAGTTGCTGTCTTACGCGCGTGTTCGCGCTCGACTGAGTACCGAAGCCCGTTCCGAATTGTCCGTTCGACGCCATTTGATCGCCGCTCGACGCCGCAACCGCACCGGAACCTGGCGCGATCTGGTTGAGCGGCGAGTCCAGGCCGTTACTCCCGCCGCTGTTGAACATGTCATTGAGCACTCTTGCCATCTGGCGAGCTTCGCCATAACGCACGCGATAGACCCGCACGCTCGTATTGGCATTGTCTCCGTTGTCCAGGCGCTTGATCCATGTTGCCGCGGTTTTCAAAAGCTCCGGTTTTCGTGCGACTACCAAAATTGAATTCATCCGGGCGATCGACTGGAATTTGATCAGGCTCTGCCCCAGCCCTCCATCGCCGGAATCGACGATTTTCTCCAGCTCGGTAATGACCGGATCAGGGGTGGTGTTGTGCACTGGAAATATACCGACGGATTGCCCCTGCATCCACTCAGCATCGAAACTCAGCACAGTCTCGATGGCAGCGCGGCGCTCGGCTCCGCTGCCTTGGATGAGAAGCATATTTCGCGCGGCATCCGCGCGAACTGTGCCCGGCCTGGTCGCGAAGCTGTCGAGCAGCTTGATCAATGTTTGGGCGGAGACGTATTGCAGCGGAACGACAGAAATCCCATAGCCCGGCTCCGCGCGGGCCGGATCGTTGTCGACGTTGCCAGCGCCGATCGCTTCGCTGAGCGGTACGAGGCGAAACCCTGCTGTTTCCCGGACCAAAACGACATTGCTCATGCGCAACGCGTTTTCGAGCACGAACAAGACGTCGGCCTTCGGAACGGACCGTCCGGACGCGAGAGTGATCGTGCCCTGGACGCGTGGATCGATCGTGTACCCGACACCGAGAATATCCCCGAGCACGACCTTCGCGACCGTGGCAACCGGCGTATTCTCGAAATTGAGTTCGTAGCCGTCAGAGCCGCCGCGAACAGATTTCGTTTGCCCGCGCGTGTCGTCTGAGGCGAGAGTTATGACGTTTTCGTCCGTGTAAATCGCCGCCTGCCGCCGGTCGGGCGCGTTTGCGTTCGGCTCTTGCGGGTTTACGGACCGCGGCAACAAGTCGATGGAGCGGATCCGGGTGAAAACGTCAGTCGGATGGCGTTCAGCGTCATCGACGGTGATCAGGTTGCAGGCTGCGAGCGATACGCACCCCACCGCAAAAATCACGATGATCGACGCACTGCGGGCCGATTGCATCCGGCGCGCTGCTCTACTGACATATGTCACGTAGTTATACCGTTGTTGCAGGCGCTGGTTCATCCCGCGAACGCGAGATGTTAGTGAGACGCATTACGAAACAAAGTTATGTGACAGCTTTGGAAGTTATGTGACAGATTCGAATTGCGCGTTCAACGATCCCGCGACGTCACGAGACGGCAGACGAAAAATTTGTTGCGCGAATACGAAAAAATGTTTGTG
>DASYSQ010000035.1:0-16150 GCA_036003145.1 Pseudolabrys sp. | reverse complement strand
TTCACTGCCTTCTAGCACGCGGCGTCGCTTCCACGTCCACTGGCTTAGGCTCAAAACCCCTTGTTCTTGAAGAGCCCCGTCAGGTTTGAAGTCTTCCTGGAAGCTCTTGTGCAAGGCTTCGAACTCTTCCCGCGATTCCCAAGGCAAGAGCCCGCGGATATACCCTCCATGGCGAAGAGCGTTTTTGTTTCCTGACTTGGGTGAAATGGTCGGACCACTCGGTGAAGCATCCGTCGGTTGCTTCGATTCCAACTTGCGCTTGGCCGCGCGTTCCAGGTCGAGGTTAAGGTCGGCATTGGTGTAAACACGCGCATTTGGGTCTTTTTTGCTATCGGTCACAGTATTTATTCCTTTTAATTTAATATATAATTTAATGTTGCTTGTCTTGTGCCCAGATAATATTAAATGATTAATATATAATACTAGTCGGCCACAAGCGAATACTACACGTTGCTGCGGAAAACGCAAGCGCAAAATTACAATCTATGATTGTGTAGCACACGTTTTTGGATATGTTTTTTGGATACGAACACATCGCCGTCTTCTCTGCCAAAAGGAGCACGCCGGTCGCGAATGTCCCTTCCTTGCGGCGAACAAGGCGCACGATGATATAGGAATCGTGCCTTGCTTTATCCGCTGTCGTTCGCATCGAAGCCATCAACGCAATCGAGATCCGCCTGCCAGATACCAAGGTGCACGACCGCGCCTTGCCAAGCCCGCTGGCGAACGCGCCGCAAAGGGCCAAGCGGCAGATGCAGCAGCGCTGACTTGAGGCCGCCGCGCCACCGTTCGGCGAGTCAGTCAGGACGCTTGAGCACGGACGGATTGCGATCTTATTTCTTCTACGAGGGATGTATTGAGGATTTCCTCAAGCCGCGCGAGGGCCCGGGCCACAGTTGCACCGTTGACGACGCGGTGGTCATAGATAACGCGTACGGTCACTTTGCCTTCGCCGTCTATCACGCCGTAATTCAAGGTTGTCGTCAAAGGCGTCAAGGGATGCAACGATTCAGCATTCAGCCCGGAATAAACGGACACTGCGAACGTACCGAAGAAGTTCGATCTCTGCCTTCCGAAATTCAATCCAACCCACCACAACAGTCGACGTAGCGGACGCGGAAGCGCGGCAAAGCGCATCGATCTCTGGAAATCCTTGATCGCATCAATCGGAGCGGTCGCGGCATGGCGGAGAATTTCTCCAATGTCACGCAGTGGCCGTGCCGCCGGGTCTTTGATCAATATCGAGAAGAGGCCGAGTTCGCCCCGGTAATCCCGTTCGATGATAATGCTCGCGTTACTGAGCGGATATTCGTACAGGGTCGGCCATGGCAGCTTGATGTAGGCGCGCCGGAGTTCCGGAAATTCGTGCGCTGCGAGCGCGTAAGCCTTTACAAAAATGGCAGTCCACCGAGGCCGATCGCTACAGGCGGCCCTTGCACTGACAACAGGTTGCAGCGACATCAGCCGCTGCACAGGAACAGTGGGGATCGCCGAGGCAAAATGCAGCAGATCAATTACCGTACGCCGCGGCAAGGACAAAGGAATGAATTTTCCGCGCAATCTTGGCTCCGCGAGCTACAGCATCCAGGGAATCAGGCGTTTGGTGTCCGTCATGTACGTTCGATATTCCTCGCCGAACGATTCAAGCATCATCTGTTCTTCCCGCCGCACACGGAAGGCATAAAGGATGCCTGCTCCAACAAGCCCGGAACCACCTGCGAACCAATTGGGCAGGAGTAAAACCTGGGCTACGCCCAGCAGGAAAAAGGAAGAATACATCGGATGCCGTATAAGCCGGTATACGCCATTTTTTACCAGCGCGTGGTGGTCGCGAACTTCCAGCGAGATTGACCAATTTCGTCCAAGATCCACATGGCTGCGACGGAAGAGCCACAACGCCGCACACTGAGCCACCGGCCCGAGCCACGCAATCGCGGCGATAAAAGGCCGATCGAGGCGTGCTGGAAATCCGGTCAAGACGTATACAGCCGGGATCACAAACAATCCGAGCGTCGCAACGGCGAGAAGAAAAGATTCCCGGCGATCGTAAAACGATTCCCTGACCTCAATTTTTTTCGCCTTACGCGCAAAGGGGTGTCGGATGATGTACCAACCGGCCAGCCCGGCGAACCAAACGATTGCGGCGGCCGTCTGCGTCATCATGTCGTCATCTCAAAAGTGCTGCCAGCGGGCTTTCCGACCGTACGTTTACGATGTCGGTATTCCACACAAGGCGCAATATTGACGACAGTTGTTCTCTCGTAGAGAATCGGAGGCATTGAGGGTGCAACAAGGCGGTAGAGTATGCGTATCCTTTCCCTTGGTATCGCTGCTTTTTTTGGTCTCGCTTTTCTCGCACCGGCATCGTCCAGTGCCCGCGATATTGTCCATTTAAGCGGTTATCCCGCTGGCACGATTGTCATAAAGACGGGCGAACGTCGCCTCTACTATGTTACCGATTCCGGAAGTGCGATCCGCTATCCTGTCGGGGTCGGCAAGGCGGGAATGGCGTGGTCAGGAACAGCGTCCATCGACGGCAAATACATCAAACCGGCCTGGCAGGCCCCCGCCTCGATCAGAAAAGACTACTCCCGGCTGCCCCCCGTCATTCCCGGCGGCAGTCCGGCGAATCCTATGGGTGCGGCTGCCATGACGCTCAGCGGCGGGGGCGAATATGCCATCCACGGCACCAATAATCCGGGTTCAGTCGGCGGATTCGTGTCACACGGCTGCATCCGTATGCACAACGCAGATATTATGGATCTGTATGCGCGGGTCAGTCTGGGGACAACGGTTGTGGTTTTACGATAAGCGCGAAGGCGGGGAACCATGAAGGAATACGTAATTACCTCTGCAAGGATAGGGGCCCTTGTGGCCGCCATCGCTTTCCCGGCCGCACCAGTGTTCGCATACTGGCAATTCATGGAGCGGCCGCCAGGTGTCGAGGTTAAACCGTCGCCGCGGTATGCCAGCAAAAAGGCATGCGAAACGGCGATCAAGCAAGCCGAAGCGTCGCTGAAAAAAACGTACCCTAATCGTTATCCCTTGGTGGGAAGCTGCGAAGAGTATCGCTAGCGCGGACAGCTGTTACGGGTATCTGCTCCATAAGGCACGTTGGTTGCTGACTCGCCGGCCGGCTTAAGGACGGCGTGCGCAGGCATTTGCGCTGGCAAGTTCATTTACTTTGGAAATGTAATCGAATATTCGGCGCTGTGGCTTTTCCGCACTAGTTGGCGATCCTGAACCGCGATAATCGTTATTCAGGTTTAACTGGTGGGGTGCCTTATGAAGAAACTCGTTGTGGTGATCTGCTCCCTAATGCTTGCTCTGGGCCTTTCCGGCTGTATCGGAAAAGGCAAAGCCCCAGTTGGCAAGGGCAAAGCCCCGGTCGTTCAAACGAGGGGGTAAACTCCAGCACACAAACGGTCAGTAGAGGTCAGAACTTGCTGATCTCTCTGACTGATTTGGCTGGTGTTATGTCGGGCTGTTATCCCGAGAACCGCTCGACGCCTAAGTGGGGCAGTTGACCTCAAGATTAGGAGCTGAGCATGCGGGGTTTGCGTACTTGGCGCGGCAGCGTGATGGCGCTCTGCGTGGCGGTGGCATTGGCGGGGTTGACAGCCTCGTCGACTTTGGCAAATGAGCCCAAGCCCGAAACCGCAAGCCCCCCCAAGACAGCGCAAAGCTCCTACAAACCGTACTTTGTCGAATTCCGCTCCCGAGCCGCCGCAAGCTACGGCCACATGTACGTAATTTACGGCCAGCTAAATGGGCGAGGAGAAATCGTAAAAAGTGATATTGCGGGCTTGCATCCAGCAGGTGACGCGAATGATTGCGATAACTGCAGCGTCATTACCTGGACACTAGGGCATTTATTGTTCGTGCCGTCTGAAACTGGAGCCAGCGACGGCGACCTCGAGGAAAAATATGTGACCGCTCGCTATCGCGTCATGGTGGACGCTGCGACGTTCAAAAAGGTTTCTGCTCATATCAGCAAACTGAAGGCGGACCAGCGGGTATGGCATGCCCTCCTGCACAATTGCGTGTCATTCGGAAATGATATTGCGGGATCCATGGGGTTGAAGACGCCCACTTTTATTTGGATGGAGCCGAAGGATTATGTCGAAAGCCTTCGTGATTTGAATGGTGGCAAGCCACAAAAACCCCTGAGGTTTGCGGCGCCTACGTCGGCGTCAACGGACAAGCCGCCAGTGACGCATTTCACACACTCGCAGACGAGCGGGGCGGTTTCCGGCGCGGCGCGTTAGTCGGAGGCATAGATCGCGCGGAGCCAAGACCGGACCTATTTTCCTATGTTCGGGTTTAATTGTTTTGCCGCCGCGATGTCGGCTTCCGCGCCAGCCTTGTCTCCGATCCGCTGCTTGTCGAGACCACGATATAAATAGGCATCAGCATCATTTGGATTCAGGCGAATGGCTTCGCTGTAATCGGCGATGGCAAGGTCATATTTTTCCTTGCTCTCATAGGCCAACGCGCGGTTATAAAACGCTATAGCAACATTTTCTTTTAGTTCCATATTTGACTGAATGAGCGCGGTGCAACTCTTGATCTGCGTATCCCAATCAATGCCCGGATTTCCTGTGCAGGCTTGCCAATGCGATGAAAGTTGCGCTGTCGCAGAAATTGTTGTTGTCGCCAGCACAACGCTTACGGCGATTCCGCGTATGGTCGTAGACATCCGCGGCGTCCTTTCAATCTTCACCTCGCCGTACCAAACTTAACGTGCGGTTAGCCCACCATCAATTGGAACAAGCGTACCGGTCATGAAAGCTGCTTCGTCCGACAAAAGATAAACGCACAGGGCAGCAACTTCCTCAGGATGTCCCATACGAGCGAGCGGAATCTCGGCGGTAAGTTTTTGCATCACCAGCTTCGCGTCCCGGCTGCCCCGCGCGACCTCGTCGACCATCTGCCCCTGTATGAATGCCGGGCAGACGGCATTGCACCTCACCGGCGGCTGGTAACGCGCTCCGTGCAGGGCCACCGATTTGGTGAGCAAGGACACGCCGCCCTTCGATGCGGAATAGGCAACAAGGTTGGGTCCGCCAACCATTCCCAGCACTGAAGACAGATTGACGATTGCACCACCCTTCTTGCGAAGAAGTGGAAAGGCATATTTGCAGCCGAGAAAAGTACCATTTAGATTGACGTCGATAACGCGACGCCAAGCGGAAAATTCGGTCATTTCAATGCTGCCCACGGCGACGATGCCAGCGGCGTTCACAAGTCCGTCAAGCCGGCCATACTTCTGTTCGATATCAGCATTGGTGCGCTGCCAGTCGGATTCCAAAGCGACATCAAGTATCGTATCGATGCCAGGTTTTCCCGGGAGATCGCTGCCGATTGCGGTGCCAGAGGCTCGCTTGATTGCTTGCACGACGGCGCCGCCAATCGCGCCCGCAGCCCCCGTGACCAGGACGATTTTCCCGCTAAGATCAACCATGCCTGCGTAATATCGGGTATTCGGGGCACGATGTCATCCACCCAACCAGTTTGCCTGATCACCGGGGCGTCGGCGGGTATCGGCGCGGCGCTTGCCCACATTTTTGCGCGCCAGGGCCATATCGTGGTCTTGGCTGCCAGGAGGAAACCGCAACTTGACGAACTGGCGGCTGCGATCGCCGCGATGGGACATATCCATCCCCACGTGATTGCCGTCGATCTAGGTATGGCCGATGGTACGCGGCAATTGGCGGAAATATTGGCTTCTCGAGGCCTCGAGCCCGCATATGTGATCAACAACGCGGGTTTCGGGTTGCTTGGTGATGCGGCCACACTCGACCGCGAACGTCAGCTGGCCATGATTGATCTCAACGTTCGGGCGGTGACAGACCTCTCGTTACGCTTTATAGCGAGCGTCAAGAGACATAGAGGGGGTATTCTCAACGTCGCGTCCATCGCTGCGTTCATTCCTGGGCCCGGTATGGCCGTCTATCACGCTACAAAATCGTACGTGCTGTCCTTTACTGAGGCGTTGCACCACGAGCTGGCCGGTGAAGGTGTAAAGGTTTGCGCGCTCTGTCCCGGTCCTGTCCCAACCGAATTCTTTAACCGCGCCGGAATCCCGCGCGATTATTTCCCGAGGTTTCTTGCTCGCTCCGCATCACGGGTAGCCCAAGACGGATACCAAGGTTTGATGGGAAAGCAGAGTGTGATCGTCCCCGGGAAGCCCAACCTTCTCTTAATCCTGCTGGCCAAGTTGGTGCCCCGGGCATGGTCCCTTGCATTCATGCAGAGACGTTGGAATCGGCTTCGTGCAAACTAATGCATTGATGCTCGACCAGGTATGCGCTCGAGCGGCCAGCAAATGTGGGCCACGATCGTACGTTTGCAGTGCGCGCGCTCAGGGGGCGGCCAAAGATTTCGACTTTCCTGCAAATGCGAATTGAAAAGCGAACCCACGATATTTTGCACCACAATGCAGGCCAATCCATTCGGCGAAGCTATTGCCGCGAAACAGCAGCAGATGCGCTATCCACATCGCCCATAGTACGGCGACCCCGACAAGGCCGCAGCCAATGCCACGACAAGACCATCCGCGATGGATGCGAGCTTCTCTTGAGTGAAGCCTTTTGAAAATCCCGCCACGGCTCAGCTCACGGTCGTGGTAACTGAAGACGCGCGCTGAAGCGCCGATAGACCCTGCCGTGCGCGGATGCGATCACCGGCGGCAACCCCGGCAAGTTTTCCCTCATTCTCGGATAGCTGCGAACGATCGGCGTCTCTATGCCAAAGATGGATCACGCCCGTTGCAAACGTGCCATCCTTGCGGCGGACGCCGGCATGTAGCAGGCGTACGATGATATCGGAATCTTCCTTACCCCACCCACGGTAGTCCGCATCGAAGCCATCAATGCAATCAAGATCTGTACGCCAAATGGCGAGATTGCATGATCTTGCACCTTGCCAGACCCGTTGACGAACACGGCGCAGGGGTCCGAGCGGCAGATGCAATAACGCCGACAAGCGATTGACACCGCCACGCCAGCGTTCGGCGAACCAACGTCCAAAGCTCCAACTCTCCGGGTTGAGCTTTTCCCGCAGCACTTCCGTTGTAAGTTCCGCCGAGAGTAAAACGCGATTGCCGGTGACAAACCATCCGGGCTCCGCCAACCGACGATGGGTGGCGATAAAGTCTGGCCGCACGATGCAATCACCGTCCAGAAAAACACAATAGGCGCCGTGGGCGGCCAGAATCGCACGATTTCGGATTTCGGCCGCCCGGAAACCGTGGTCAGCATGCCAGACGTGATCGAGACGGCGACTGAATTTCGCTTTCCAGGCGTCGACCAGCTTTGCCGTGGCCTCACCTGAACCATCGTCGGCAACAATGACTTCGAAACCGCTATCATCCTGTCGCGCGAGCGATCGCAAGACCGCGTCGAGCGCATCTTCGCGGTTATAGGTGGTGACGACGACGGAAATCAGTTCGGCCACGGATGCCCTCTTTCCCAGCCTTTAGCCGATGTCGGCTGCGCCGACAAACCCCTAGGGCCTGTGCGCCCGTCAATGTTAACTTGGCGCCGACTCCCACGTCTCAACGGGCTCCATCAGATTATGCAAAAAATATCAGCTTATATTCTCTCTTATAACGAGGCGGAAAAAATTGAAGCAGCCATATCCAGCGTGCTGTGGGCGGACGAAGTCGTCGTGGTTGATTCATTCAGCACCGACCGTACTGCCCAGATTGCTCGTTCGCTTGGCGCACGAGTCGTCGACGTGCCGTTCAAGGGTTTTGGCGATCTGCGCAATCGTGCGATAGAGGCCTGCGATTTCGACTGGATTTTCAGCCTCGATGCCGACGAACGCTGCACCGGCGATGTCCGCGATGAAATTCTGGCGCTGCTGGCCGGTTCACCTCCGCATGAAATCTACATGGTGCCGCGGCGCAGCTACATGATGGGCCGCTGGATCCGGGGCTCGGGCTGGTATCCGAATTTCCGTCAACCGCAGCTCTTTCGCAAAGGCAGCATTCGCTACACTCTTGAACCGGTGCACGAGGGGTTCGAAGTGCTTGGCGGGCGGTCAGTGGGCACCTTGCAGAACGCGATCTGGCAATTTCCCTTCCGCAATCTGGAAGAGGTCATCAACAAGATTAACCGCTATTCCACGCTTGGCGTGCCGAAGCTCGCAAACAAGCGCGTATCGATGGCCAGCGCTTTCGGCCATGGCGCATGGTCGTTCATCAAGCATTACATTTTCAAGCTTGGCTTCATCGACGGCTGGGCCGGCTTTGTCATCGCTTTCGGAAACTTCGAGGGAACCTTCTATCGCTACGCCAAGCGCTACGAAGAAACGCAAGGCTGGCAGCCGCCGGCCGGCAAGGCGATCCGGCGCGACGTCAAGACCTGATGGGTTTGCGAACGCGCCTGGAAAGATTGCGCAGCACCCGGAATGGCAGCGCCAAATAGTATTTGCGCAAAACCTCCCAGTGATCCGACCATTGGCGAATGGCCGCTGACTCGCGTGGCACATACCAGCCGTTGTTTTCATAACGCCGGATAATGCGGTAGCCGGCAGCTATAAGGTACCGATGCTTCGACAGGTCGGCCACGTGATCCTCGAGCAGGACTAGCTGTGGTCGCCAACGGGCAATATCGAAACCTCGCAGCACCTCGATTTCGTGACCCTCCACATCGATCGAAAGAAAATCGAAATTGGTCGGGGTACCTGCTTCGGCCAAAATGCTGTCCAGCGTCCGGATCGGCACATTGATGATGCGTTCAGGCGTGGCCCCCGGCGCCATGCGCCTGCGATCAAGTGACGACAGCGGGCCAGCGACATGAAGTGGCAGTTCGCGTCCGGCATTTTCGGGCGAAGAACAGGCGAAAGCGAAGACTTTAGAACTACGCCTCGCACGCAATTCGGCCGCAAGATCGGGCTGCGGTTCGATCAGGACGCCGGTCCATCCGGATTGCTCCAACAGCCACGTTTGCGAGCGTTCGCGCGGATCATTGGCGCCGACTTCGACAAAATAGCCTTTGACACTGCCAAAGAATGCAGCGACCAGCCGCATCTCATGTTCGGAGACCTCGCGAGCCAAGAGCGATTCTTTCACCGGGACGAACGTGTCTTCGATGCACGTGTGCGTTCGACCATCGACGTGGTCGAATGGCCTGGCACGACCTCGATCAAGACAATCTCGCCTCCAAGCGCCTCCACGATCTCGTGACCGACGACCTCCTCGCGGGTGTAGTCGCTACCTTTGACTAATACAGTCGGCTTTACGCGGCTGATCAGCTTTTCCGGTGTGTCCTCGTCGAACACGGCAACAAGGTCGACCGCTTCAAGCGCCGCCAGCACTTCCGCGCGCGCCTGTACCGCCTGCACGGGACGGCCGGCTCCTTTCAGTCGCGTAACCGAATCATCGCCGTTGAGGCCTACAACCAGTCGATCGCAAGCCGCCCGCGCGCCGGCCAACAGCTTGACGTGCCCGGGATGCAGGAGATCGAAGCACCCATTTGTGAACCCGACCCGCAAACCCTGTCTCCGCCATTCGGCAAGATGGTCGTCGAGTACAGCCCAATCGAAAATAATCTTTTCCTGAGGCGCCAGTGTCGCCGCCGGCAATATCCGCGTACGAAGCTCGGCGACGGAAGCGGTTGCTGTGCCGCGCTTGCCGACCACAATGGCAGCGGCGGCGTTCGCGGCACGCATGGCCGATTCAAAATCCGCCTTCATTGCCAACATCGCAGAAAGGACTGCCACGACCGTGTCGCCAGCACCCGAAACGTCGCGAACGCGGACCGCGTAGGCAGGGATGTGGACGGACGCGCCATCGCTCACAAGGGTCATCCCGGCCTCGCTGCGCGTCACCAAAACAGCATTTGCGCCTGCCGAATCGCGAAGCTTCGCCGCAGCCGCCGCGATTTCTTCGTCGGTCCTTGCCGGGCTGTGTGTGGCGTCGGCAAGCTCCTGCCTGTTGGGCGTAATGAGAGTGGCGCCACGGTAGATGCTGTAGTCGCGCCCTTTTGGATCGACCAGCACGGGTTTGCCCCGTTCGTTCGCGGCGTCGATCACGGCGCGGATCACGCGCGGAGTGAGTGCGCCCTTGGCATAGTCGGACAGAACCACCGCGCCGACCCGCGACATCGCCCTTATCACGTGCCCGATCAGCGCGTCCTCGCTGCCAGCGTCGACAGCTGAAGGGGTCTCCCAATCGGCCCGCAGCAAATGTGCCGAATGGTGTTCCGAGACAAAGCGGACCTTGCGCGTGGTTTGGCGAGCCCCATCGACGACCAGATGAAATTCGATCAAAGGGTGGGCACCCAACGCCTTGGTCAGGGCGGCACCCGCCTCGTCGTCCCCAACAGCACCCACAAAAATGCAGCGCGCGCCCAACGCGACCAGATTGCGGGCGACGTTACCCGCGCCGCCGATCATCAGTTCGGCACGTTTGACCGCAATTACCGGCGTAGGCGCTTCGGGCGAAATGCGGGAGACCTCGCCGTAGACGAACTCATCCAGCATCAGATCGCCAATGCAAAGGATCGTCTGCTCCGAAAGCGCGGCAAGATGTTTGTCAAAATCGTACATCGCGTTACCGGTAGCGGTCGTCGAGATTGAGATAGCCGGTGACGTATCGATTCACGGCGGCCTCGAGCGGCATGAAGTCGGCGTTATAGCCTGCGCGACGCAATCGTTCGATGCGCGCTTCGGTGAAGTATTGATATTGCCCACGGATCGCCTCAGGCATGTCAATATACTCGATACTCACAGGCCGCCGAAGCGCGTCGAACATAGCGCTAATCATGTCGCGGAAGCTTTCGGCCTTGCCGGCCCCAACATTGAAAATGCCGTTTACCCCCGTTGCGTCCAACAGCCAGCGCAGAACGGAAATGGCGTCATCAATATAGACGAAATCACGGCGCTGGTCGCCATCGGCAATACCCCCACGATGCGATTTGAACAGACGCACAGCTTGGCCTGACCTGGCGAGATCGAAAACCTTAGCCAAAACACTGGCCATGTGGCCTTTGTGATATTCGTTCGGTCCATAGACATTGAAAAACTTGAGGCCGACCCAATGCGGCGGCATTTTTTCCTTCTTCACGTAGCGGTCCACCACCGCAAGATCGAACAAGTGCTTGCTCCAGCCGTAAAGATTCATCGGCTTGAGCTTGCGCAATGCGTCAAGTGACCAGTCGTCGTCGAAACCATGGCTGCCATCGCCATAGGTTGCTGCCGATGAAGCGTAAATAAAGGGCGTGCGGGTTGCCGTACACCAGTCGAGCAGACGCAAGGACGCACGAAAGTTGTTCTCCATCACCAGGTCGCCATCAGTGGCCGTGGTGTCGGAGATCGCGCCCATGTGAATTACGGCGTCGAGCTTGCGGGCGTCGAGCCAACGGGTCAGCTCGGCCGGGGGTATCATGTCCACGATATGATGCTTGGCCAGATTGCGCCATTTGTCATCGTGGTCCAGCTTGTCACTGACCGCGACATCGGACGCGCCGGCCTCATTGAGGCTGGCGACCACGTTCGATCCGATAAAGCCGGCTCCACCGGTAACCAAAAACACCTTGACCCCTCGCCGCCACGCAACGCTGCGACAAACCTTTGCCCCAGTCAGGCGCTCAGCGCAATCTTACGTCCTTTAGCCACGCAAATGGCCGGGAACAGGGTAAAAATCGCGACTGGACAGGCAGTGGCGGTGCACGCTAACGCCTGCCCTATGGCCTCTTACGGGGCGAAACGGGGAACGCGGCACGAGATCCATGAGGAACGACTTCAATCATGCCGCGCCGGTGCTGATCGTCCCTTTTGTGTGGATCGGCGACTTCGTCCGATGCCATTCAGTCGTCAAACTGCTGCGCGCGCATGTTCCCGAACGGCCGGTCGACATCGTCAGCAATACGCTGTGCGCACCCCTCGCCGACTACATGCCTGGGGTCCGGCAGGCGATCATCACCGATTTGCCGCGCCGGCGACTTGGCGTGGCTTTGCAGCGAGAACTTGCCGACCGGCTGCGCGAGGGCCACTACGGACAGGCACTCGTGATGTCACGCAAGTGGAAGGCGGCTCTCGCACCATGGCTCGCTGGCATACCGATACGAACGGGCTTTGCTGGTGAATTTCGTTTTGGCTTGCTCAACGACATGCGTTTCGGCGAACGCAAACTGCCGCGTATGATCGACCAGATGGGTGTACTGGCGCTTCCGCAAGGAGCCGTGCCTCCGGCCGAGTGGCCGCTGCCCGAATTAAAAGTGACAGCCCAGGAATTGGATTCGTGGCGTGGACAACGAGGGCTCGCGATTGAGGCTCGTCCCATTATCACGCTGTCGCCAGGCGCGGTTGGCGCCGGCAAAGCATGGCCTGTGGGCCACTATGCTGCATTGGCGGCGGCTCTTACGAAAGATGGTGCCGCCGTATGGGTGCTTGGTGGGCCGAACGAAACACCCTTGGCGAAACAAATCGTACAGGGTTCTGACAGCCGTGTGCGCGATCTGACGAGCAACAATGTACGCAACGCGATACTCGCGCTGGCGGCAGCCGACCTTGCAGTCACCAACGATTCCGGGTTGATGCACATATCGGCGGCGATCGGCACACCGACGGTCGCGATCTTTGGCCCGACCAGCCCCTGGCATTGGAGGCCGCTCAATCCAGTCGCCGCGATCCTCGAACCGGAAGGGCATGATGATGCGCGGACTAAAGCACGTACCGACGGCAATGATGCCGTCCGGCACCGGCGCACCAACGACGTTTCGGTCGAAACCGTACTCGCGACCGCGCGGCGGATCCTCGCAGACGCAAAATATCGTATGAAATGAGCGGCGGAGAGCCTCCGACCGGCCTCGTATTAACGAATCGACGACCCAATCCTGACGTGACAACCTTTTCGTGGTATCAAACCATCATGGCCAAACCGAAGCCCGCTCAAATTACCAGCGACCGTGTGCAGGCTGCAATCGCATCCGCCTTGCGAACTCTGGATGCGGAAGGCAGCGGCGTTGACGCGCTGGCCGCCGCATTGCGCGACGGACTCGGCACCGCCTTTGCGGCTGCCGTCGACCTTATTCGCGCCGCACAAGGCCGTGTAATCGTGACGGGCATGGGCAAATCCGGTCACGTCGCGCGCAAAATCGCCTCGACACTTGCATCGACCGGAACCCCTGCCTTTTTCGTTCACCCGAGCGAGGCCAGTCACGGCGATCTGGGGATGATTGCAAACAATGATGTGATTCTGGCTCTCTCATGGTCGGGCGAAACGGCCGAGCTGAAAAATATAGCCGATTATTCGCGCCGCCATGCAATCAAGCTGATCGCGATGACCGCGATTTCCGAAAGTACCTTGGCCAAGGTTGCGGATGTGGTCCTTTCGCTGCCACAGGCGCGCGAGGCATGCCCTCACAATCTAGCCCCCACAACATCCTCGCTGATGCAGCTTGCGCTTGGTGATGCGTTGGCGATCGCACTGCTCGAAAGCCACGGGTTCACGGCGGTCGATTTCGGTCTGCTTCACCCCGGCGGAAAACTTGGAACCCTGCTGAAGGCTGTTCGCGATCTCATGCATACCAGCGCGGCAATGCCACTTTCGCCGCTCGGTACACGCATGTCGGAGGCGATCCTTGAGATGACCGCCAAGGGTTTCGGCTGCGTCGGCGTCACCGATGCACGCGGGCTTCTGGTTGGAATTATCACCGACGGCGATTTGCGCCGGCATATGCGCGACAATTTGCTCGACGCCCGAGTCGAGGATGTGATGACGCGGGCGCCGAAAACCGTGCGACCGGACCAACTGTTGAGCGAGACCCTTGATATCCTCAATGTGATGAAGGTGACTGCGCTATTTGCGGTCGAAGCCGGCAAACCGGTCGGCGTCATCCACGTGCACGACTTGCTGCGGGCCGGCACAGCCTAGTTCGACTTGCTCGAAACGACTTTAGCGATCGAATCGGCGACGTCGTCGACCGATGGCGGCATACGATCGTCGCCAAGAATATGCATTGGTCCCTTTCCAACCGGTCCAGTCAGATTTGGCTTGCTGCCAGCGAAGATCGCAACCAACGGCACAGCGAGTGCGGCGGCAAGATGCAACAGCCCTGTGTCAACGCCAACGACGTATTGTGCCCCCGCGATCAGTTGCGCGACCTGATCTAACGGCGCGCGCTGAGCAACGCGCGCGCCTGGCAATTGAGCTGCAATGCGTTCGCTGCGCGCACGCTCGATTTCGTTACCCCAGGGCAATACCAGTTCGCCGCCCAGCGCCTTACCGAGCGCGATCCAGCTCGACTCCGGCCATTGCTTGTCTGGCCGTGCAGTCCCATGCAAAAATATGACGTAGCCTGATGCCGCCTTGGCAAATCGCTGGCGGTCGAGCCCGAAGTCAGGCTCGCCCCGCGGCTTGTAACCGAGCGCCAGCCCCGTCAGGATTCGATTGCGTTCGACGGCATGCAAATTGCGATCGACATGATGGCGAACATCGTAAAAATGCGAAGCGAGGGGCTCTCGAATACTGGAATGGTCGTAACCGTTCCGGCGCCCGCGTGCTGCGCGCGCAATGAGGGCAGTGCGCAAGAGTCCTTGGCTATCCACGATATCGTCATAGCGTCGTGTCCGAATATCGCGAAGGCTCGCGGCAATCTCACCCAGCGTCGCCGGCTTGTATAGCGACTTTCGCCAGCGTCGCGAGGCGACAGGGATGACCTCGGCAACGGCCGGATGCAGCCCTACCAGTGGGGCAAACGCTTCTTCCACCAGCCAAGTGAATGTCGCATTGCCCCGCTCCCTGTGGGCATCGGTCAAGGCCGGCATGTGATGAATCACGTCGCCGAGGGAAGAAGTCTTGATAAAAAGGACGTTGGTCATGGCATGATTGCGGCGCTCATATACCGGTCATTAAGCATGCCCGCCGTAACCATGTCATCGCTCCGCGCGATCAGAATGCGACTTTTACGATGAATGAGCACATTGGCTGGGCCAAGAAGGGCATCTGACATGACGGTTCTGGTCACGGGCGGCGCCGGCTACATCGGGAGCCACATGGTGCACGACCTCGTCGATGCGGGCGAGTCGGTGACCGTGCTCGACAATCTTTCCACCGGATTTCGCTTCTTGATACCGGCCCCGGTGCACTTTGTCGCTGGCAGCACAGGCGACCGGCCCCTGGTCGGCGAAATCATCGCGCGGCAGAACGTGACTGCCATAGTCCATTTCGCCGCATCGATCGTGGTGCCCGATTCCATCGCCGACCCGCTCGGATATTACAGCAACAACACCATGAACACATGCGCCTTGCTTGACACCGCGATCAAGGCGGGCGTCCGGCAGTTCCTTTTTTCCTCGACCGCCGCTGTCTACGGGATGACCGACGCGACGTCTGTGCACGAGAACGCGCCGACGGTGCCGATTTCACCTTACGGGACATCAAAACTGATGTCCGAAATCATGCTGCACGACGCCGGCAAGGCGCATGACCTGCGCTTCGTAATTCTGCGCTATTTCAACGTCGCTGGCGCCGATCCCAAGATGCGCGCCGGGCAGGCAACACCGGCCGCGACTCACCTGATCAAGGTCGCTTGCGAAACTGCGATCGGGAAGCGTCCAAAGATGAACGTCTTTGGAACCGACTATCCGACGCCGGACGGCACCTGCATT
Organism: Pseudolabrys sp.; assembly: GCA_036003145.1. Classification (GTDB taxonomy): domain Bacteria; phylum Pseudomonadota; class Alphaproteobacteria; order Rhizobiales; family Xanthobacteraceae; genus Pseudolabrys. The sequence goes on along the minus strand of DASYSQ010000035.1, from coordinate 529 downwards.
CGCGACTACATTCATGTCAGCGATCTGGTGCAGGCCCATTCTGCGGCCCTTGGCTATTTGCGCAGCGGCGGAGCCAGCTCGACTTTCAACTGCGGGTATGGGCGGGGCGCTTCCGTGTTCGAGGTGATCGACGCAGTGCGGCGTGTAAGCGGACGTGATTTCTCAGTCGAGGTTTCCGGTCGTCGTCCAGGCGACCCTCCGGCACTGGTGGCGAATGTCGACCGGATTCGTGCGACGTTGCCGTGGCGCCCGCGATTTCAGAATCTTGATACCATCGTCGCTCACGCCCTTGCGTGGGAGAAGCAATTGGCGGCCCGGCGCAAGAGCGGCGTGGCTTGAGGCGCAAAATCGACGCTTTCCGCCGCATTCCGTTGTCGCAGTTTTTGGCTTGAAAAATCCTTTGCCCACAGGCAAGGAGACGGTCATTCCTGCCCCAAAGTGCCCTACTCACAGCCCACAGAGGGCGGATGAACGAACACAGTTTGCCAACCACAGACGACGAGCGTTACCGCGCCTTCGCCCTGATCCG
>DASYSQ010000034.1:0-1580 GCA_036003145.1 Pseudolabrys sp. | reverse complement strand
CGCGATATCCTCGGGTTCGGCGTGAATCAGTTTGGCGATGCTGGCGCGCATGCGGTCGGCGTCGGTGTACCAGTCGAGAAAGTCTGTGGTCCCGAACTCGTCGCGACGGTGGGAATGGCCCGTCATTGCGTCCACGGCCCGCCGTGGCATCTGGCCATAGGTGGCGGTGTTGAGATAGGTCCAGCGTTCGAGGGCCGGAAACTCTTTGCGAATTTCTATCCAGTCCATAATTCCCGCACGGCGTCGACAACTTTCCCGATGGGCACGTCGGTCGAGCGCTTGGGCCGGCGCTCCACCAGTTCCACGATCCCTTCGTGCAGCTTCTTCCCTACCGTGATCCGGTAAGGGACACCTATCAAATCGGCGTCCTTGAATTTCACGCCTGGGCGCTCGTCGCGATCGTCCAGAAGCGCGTCCATCCCGGCTTTCTTAAATTCCGCGTAGATGTCGCCGGCAGCCTGGCGCAGAGCTTCATCTTTAATATTCACCGGAGTGACGACCACGGTAAACGGCGCAATCGCAGGAGGCAGCGCAAGGCCGTCGGCATCGTGATACAGGTCCGCCGCGGCGCTCAGTATCCGCTCGATGCCGATCGCGTAAGTGCCCATGAACGGGTCGATCTCTTCACCGGATTCATTGGTCACGTGCAGATCTTTTGCCTTCGCATACCGGTTGCCCAGCTTGAAAATATGCCCGAGCGCGGAGGTCTCGCCTTCGGCCGTCTGTCGCAAATCCTGGAACTCGACGTCGAAATCTTCGTCGGGTGTGACGTGGCGCAGATGGTAATCGTTTTTGTTCGCCCCCGCGATCATGTTGCGACGCCCGCGCAACGCGTCATCGGCAAGGATGCGCACCTGGTTTGCGGCGCCGACCGGTCCCAACGATCCCGCGTCAGCGCCGAACCACTGCCGGATTTCTTCCGGACGCGCTGCTCGAACGGTCGCCCCGAGTTTTGCTTCGTTGAGTTGATGATCGCCGCGCAGGAGCACCAGTACAGGTTCATCGTCGGCGACCATCACCAGGCTCTTGATTTGCGACGTTTCCGGCAAGCCGGTGAAACGGGCCAAATCGCCGATGGTCTTCACATTGGGTGTGTGAAACTCTACTGGCGTCAGATCGCCCTCCGGGTCATGAATTTCGACGTGGTGGCCGCCGCGCACCACAAAATCTCCACCGGCAACAATGTATTCGAGGCCGCATCGGTCGAGTATTTGGCTGTATGCCGCGCGATGCTTCTCGTACGATGAGTCCAGGCCAGCGGCGTCCTTATCGAAGGAGCAGGAAGCTACTGTCGTGAACCAGATTTGCGGAAGCTGCTTGTAACTCTGCAGCAATCCTCGCGCGATGGAGACCATCGCCTGCTCCGGCCGGATCGTCGCCGCAGGCAAATGAAACTCCTGCGCGCCGATCGAATCCATCTCTTCGCGCACGATCCTCGTGATCTTCAGCAGCGACCGCTGCGCGAGGAACAAGTGACTGTGAATCCCGCCAGGGAGCGAGCGAATATAGCCGGCACGCTCCAGGAGCGGGTGGTCGTTGTGCAACGTGGGCCGCAGCGTGGGAATGAAGAGCTTGCTCCA
>DASYSQ010000033.1:0-1912 GCA_036003145.1 Pseudolabrys sp. | reverse complement strand
CCGAAGAGATGCGCCTGAACTGGCTGGAGCACGAACACTGACTGGACGAAAGCTGGAGGCACCTGTCTGGCCGGCCTATCTTAGCGAGCGGTGGCCTAATCTTACTGTGTCACAAATTTCGGTGTCTGTTGCGAGCGGCGCAGCATGGGCAACGCGAGAGCGTCGTGGCGAGAGCGGCCACCAATCTCCGGCGCATTGTTGCAATCGAGTTCGGAACGTGGCGTTCAGGCCGCAACGGCGGATCCTCTGGACTGGTAACCTTCGCGTAAGGCAAATTGCGGGAAGAGCGTGGTGGTACGATCTGCTGAGGGGGGAATCGTTTCGCGCTCAGAGATCAGGAATCCGTAGGCCGCAATGCAAAGGGTGGCGTGATGGTGGAAGCCGCGCCATCCCCGTCCTTCAAAATGTCCCAGGCCGACCTCCTGCTTGAGTTCCTGATAGTCGCGTTCGATTCGCCATCGCAGCTTGGCAACGTCGACGAGCTGATGGAACGCGACGTCCTCCGGAAGTGTCGACAACCAATATTTGATCGGCTCCTTCTCGCCATCCGGCCATTCAATCAATAACCACTCCTCCGGCCGACTGTTAGCAAGCCAGTAATCCCGATGCGCGACACGAACGCGCACACGGGCAAATCGCGAGGACAACTTCTCCCCCGTGGCTTCCCGCCACGTGATCGTGCGCCAGGCACGCTTTGGCAGGGCCAACGCAAGCTCCTTGACCGAGACCGGTTTGTGCTTGTTATCGCGGCGCAGCAGCTTCGGTGGTCGCCCATGACCCGACCACTTCTTTGGCCGACGCGGCCCTGTGCCAGGCGCCCATACGGTCGTGTGTGACTGGATGCCGGCGACATAGCTCAAGCCCAATCCCGTGATGCTCGTGCGCAGATCAGTATCGACCCCGTAGCCGGCGTCCATCAGCACCGCCCCGCGCGGTAGCCCGGCCTCGCACGCCCAACGGATCTGTGCCAGCGCGATCTCGGGCTTGGTCTTGAAACCGATCTCGTCAGGAACTCCTACCTTCCGCCGACGTTTGCGATCGTTCGCCCACTCCTTCGGCAAATACAGCCGATAGGCCACCGGCAAGCTCGCATCGTGATTGGCGATCGACAACGTCACCGCGACCTGACAATTGTCCTGCTTGCCAAGCTCCCCGCAATATTGTCGAGCCACCCCGACCGAATGATGCCCTTTCTTGGGAAAGCTGGTGTCGTCGATAATCCACGCTTCGATCGGCCCGTGGCGTTCCAGCACCGGCAGTACCAGTTTCCGCACCTTCGCGAGAACCTTCTCGTCCGACCATCCTCCCTCGCCAATAAAATGCAGCAGCGACTGATGCTGCGCTGCGGTCCGTTCTGGTGCTGTAATCGCTGCCATCGGCTCCACGCTCTTGCGCTCGCAAGGCATCATCAAACCCAAGCAGTAATCGCGAAGCGGCTTGGTCCGGTCCGCATGCCCGATCACGCTCGTGAGCCCCTCCACGTAAGCGGAAAATCGCGCTTCACCGTCATTCGATCTTGGCAGATCCATTCCAGCCTCCCATCGCTGAAGTGTGAATCTTGCCAAATAGATGATTCTGCTCTCCGTTAGCCGCGACTTTCTGACTCAGTAAGACTAGCAGGCCGCTGAAAAAGTCAGCTGACAAGGGCGAGCGAATATGATTCCGCTGTTCCTGGCCACGAAGGAGGCTGGGATGCGGGGTTTGGACGAGCGGACGGGTAGCCTGTTCTCTTATGTTGATCTCGAGGACCGTCTTCCGGCGAAGCATCCGCTGCGCGTGATCCGGCGCATCGTCAACGATGTGCTGGCTACGCTCGATGGCGAGTTCGCCGAGATCTACGCTGACAGCGGGCGACCGTCGGTTCCACCCGAACGGTTGCTGCGGGCGTTGCTGCTGCAGGCGTTCTACACGA
>DASYSQ010000032.1:0-4217 GCA_036003145.1 Pseudolabrys sp. | reverse complement strand
CCGCTATTAGCACTTAGCGGACGTAGGCTAGTGCACTGCACATGTCCACTTTTCGGGGGGTAAGGCGGACACCACGGGCCAGCTGCAGTTTCCTACGTGTGGCGAGAAGTTCAGACATTCTTCATTGAACGTGGTCGAGGTTTATTGATCGAATGAAATATCGGCCCCGACCTTCGGGGGACCGTTGGGGACGGGAAAGATCGGGGCCGCGCTCTTCTTGGGCGATAAGAGCTTCCTTGATTTCTACATCGCCTTCGTTCCTCACCGACATTAATAGTTGGTCATGATTTGCGACATTGGGTCACAGTTGCGCGTCTATTGCGGATAAGCGCGCACTTGATCGAGTACGAACAGACGGATCGCGGAAGATAGGTTGCCCCGTTGTCGCGCCTTGTCGATCTCTGCAACTACATTCGACAGCGTCGCTTGCTGGCCACGCGCGATTTCTTTCAGGCCGCTCCAGAACGCATCTTCCAAGCTGACACTGGTCTTGTGTCCGTCAATCACGATTGAGCGCTTGATGATCGAGGATTTCATGATCGTGCCCCAATAGTTTGCGGGCCCCGTAAACCATCGTATTGCTGATTCGGCATTTGCGAATGGCAAGCAAGTACCTTGTGAAAGTGCCGGCCCGTTAAAAGATATTTATTTGGTTGGAACAGGTTTACGACGTCGCAGAAGCGCTTCGCTCACTCGCGTGTTGGCGAATGAAGCGAAAGCCAGTTTTAAAATTTACCGGTCCATACAGTCACAGTGCCGCCGCAGGCTGGGCACTCAAACATTCGTCTCTGGTAACCGGGATATTCGTCTTCGACGCAGGTAAGTCGCATTGGCGAGTTGCATATAAGACACGAGGGATTTTTGGATTCGTCCAAGGGAGGACGCATGGCCAGTCCCTTTATTCGCCTAATCGCATTTTGTAGTTCTTTGAGGCGGCAAATTGGCGATGTGATAACCGACGCGTAAAATTCAGCGCATGGCCATAGCAATAGCGCTTTAAGCAGCCCTGTTCAGGCAGCGCTTCGCGAAAAGCATCGCGACAGGAATGCGACAAGGCCGCAACTTAATGACATTTCCAGCGAGTCTGCCGATGTCCGCTTTCGGAAGTAAACGGGAGTAAAGAAGACATCGCGAGGATAGGCGGCAACGTCTGCTTTTTAGCTTGATCGCGAGCCGGTCTTTTCTTTTGCGCGGCCAAAGTCCGCTATAGGCCCTTAGCGGACATGCGACAGCGACCAATCGGTTTTCCGGTTTGCGCCCAGATTCGGCCTCGAACCGGTGATGGATATTCGTACGATTCGATGCAAGACGCCGGGAAGCACGACCATGCTGCAGAAATTGCCATTTCTGTACCGCTATCTCTCCAAGCTGCTTTGCGAACTTCTGCTGGCCGCAGTCACCAGCTGTAAAATGAGAACCGTCACAGCCGCGATTGCAATTGCTTTGCTGGCAGTGGCAGCCCCTCTCCACGCAAAGGGGAAAAGACAGCAACAGGATGCGCCAAAGGCAGAGGATCAAGCAAAAAAGAAGGCCGCCGAAGAGGCATACGAAAACGCGCTCAAGAGCATACCCACATCGAACGAAAAATCCGACCCGTGGAAAACCATGCGCTAGCTTCATCGATTGCCGGAACGACGTAATCGAGCGAGAGGCGTTTGGGGGTCAATGAACAGTGCCAGCGAACCGCCGCGCATTGCGGGCCCGGTGCGGCAGCCGGGCAAGCCGCATCGACCCCTGCCTCCGGGCGCATGGGATGCGCACGCCCACATCTTTGGGCCCGCCGACAAATTCCCCTTTACACCAGGACGTGGCTACACACCGCCCGACGCGCCAGCCGAAGGTTACGTAGCGCTGCTCGATCATCTTGGCTTTGCGCGCGGCGTTTTGGTGCAGGGAAATGCGCACGGATTCGACAACAGGGTGTTGCTTGACGCATTGGCACGCTATCCCGGCCGGCTGCGCGGCATCGCGATCACTGATACCCGAATAGCGCCGGCGGTGCTGGGCGAGTGGCATCAAGCCGGTATGCGCGGCCTGCGTTTCCATCTGTTTTCTGAGGCCGGCAAGCCCGGCTATGTGCGTGGCGTCGGTCTCGACGTATTTGAGGTGTTTCGCGCCGCGATGCGCGATCTTGGGTGGGTCATGCAGGTCTTTTGCGACTGGCGCCTGATGAGTGAACACGCCACGGTTTTTCACGAAATTTCGCGGGAGATGCCGGTGGTCGTCGACCATATGCTGCACATTCCGACGGTCCGCGGCGTCGGCGATGCAAATTTCCAGGCATTGCTCAGACTTGTGGGCGACGGGCACATACATGTGAAAGTCTCTGCGCCTTACCGGATGTCCGAGCGATATCCGGACTATCCTGACGTGCGGCCTTTTCATGAAGCGCTGTTGCGCGCCAATCCTGAGCGGCTGATGTGGGGCACCGACTGGCCGCATCCGTCCATCCCCGCGGAGGTCATGCCGGACGACGGGCATTTGCTCGATTTGTTCCATGAATGGACCCCGGATGGACATGTACGCCGGCGCATCCTGGTGGACACGCCGGCGCGGTTGTTCGGCGACTAAATGCATGCCGTGGACAAGCGGGAGCCCGCTGCCATCCCTAATTCGCCACCATGATGTGGTCGTCGAGGTCGACGGTGACCATGTCGTAACGTGATTGCGCCAGGGTGCTGGCGCCAACTTGATGGAAGCCGATCCTCAGCTGTTCTTTGTCGACGCGAATTCGCAGGTAGCCGTAGTTGGTGTCGTTGTATTTCTCGAGCAGCAACTGCTTGGCCTTGATCGCAGCCTTCTTCGATTCAAGATAGTCGACACTGCTTCCGGCATGAGGCTCCTCGGCCGGGTGCCCTTTGCTCGATCGCACGATCGGATTGACGTTGTGGCCGCCGTCGCCGCACACGATGAACGGGACGTCGATCTCGGCATTGCCGAATTTCATGATGCGCGTATAGCGTTGATAGTTGTGCGCATGCGCCGCCAGGAATGCGTGCGGGTAAACGCCTTCCTGCAGGCAAATCTCGTCGATCTGCGCGAGCATCGCCGGACTGCAGCCGTGATTGCCACCGGAGCCGCTCTTTTTCGGTGGCGGCGAGTAGCTGTACGGGGGGTGGTGCGTGACGAGCAGAACCGCGCCCTTGTATTTTTCTTTTTTGATACGCTTGAGCTGTGCGCTCAGGAATTTGAGCTGCTTGTCATTGACAGCCGGCCATCGTCCGGTCTGGCTTGAGATCACCCCAGGATCCTCCAGCGCGTTGCTGAACAATCCGATGACCCGTACAAACGGCGCTTCGAGAGTGAAGTAGACACCGGGTTGCGTCATCGCCGTGCGGTGGAGCGAACCCGCTTCCGCCGTAATGACCGGTTGTTTGGCGCAGAAGTTGCGCTGGAATGTCGACAGCGGCTCCTTGCCCTTTGGCGTACCCGGGACGATGAAAGAGTCGTGGTTTCCTGGAATCGCAAAGATCGGTGCCGGATAGTTCCGGAATGGCTCATAGAACTGATCATAGTAGTATTGTTGTTCGCCGAAATTGTAGACGACGTCGCCGAGGTGAAACAGAAACGCGGGCTTGTTGTTCTCGTCGGACTGGTTGCAGTCGACCGTCACCTGGTCGGAGACGTGTAACTCGTTGCCGTATTTCCGCGCATTCGATGCGCCGGAATCGCCGAGTGCGTGAAAAATTATTTTTTTTGCGGATTGGATTTTTCCGACGACCCTCGGTCCATGATTGCCGCCGTAGGCATCCTGCAGCCGGAACAGGTCGTCGTCGGCAATGCGGGATCCAGGGACGCCGACGACATCCTTTTTCAGCAGCTTTTCAACCTCGTCGTAGGTCTTGGTGTCGCTTGGATGCTTCGTCTCGAAGCCGGTCGGGCTCGGCAACGGTTGGCCTTCGCTGAAGATCGGTTCGTGAAAAATGGGCTGTGAAAGTTTGGCCTGATGCTTTGCTGGCATGGCGTCATCTCCCCTAGAAAATGGCCGCTCGCTCCAAAGTTCAATGCAAAAATCTTGCACTTAAAAAGCGCAGGGGAGTGTGAGCTAGTTCACGCCGTAATGTGCGGGGCTTTTATGCTGCCTTTGTCCACAGCTGCTTTGAAGCCCGCCGTGCGCCCTCGGCGAGCGACTGCAATTTCATCCAGACAATCTTGCTGTCGACCTGCACGCGGCCGGCAAATGTGCCGAAACCGCAGTCGACGCCGGCAATGACGTT
>DASYSQ010000031.1:0-5163 GCA_036003145.1 Pseudolabrys sp. | reverse complement strand
CGCTCCCACTGTGGGCTAGGAACCGTCCATGAGGCAGCAGGGACAGCTTTCATCGAGCGGCGGCAGTACTTCACCGCTCCTCCGCGGCGCTGCCATGACGTGGTCTTTCTCCGCGCGCCCAATTGTCATGGCTTGCCAGCGGTGACTTCGTAGCTTCAGGGTCTCGTGTCAAGCATGTCACGGCGCGAGGAAAGTAACTGGCTTGACTTGCTTCAGAGATGAGGCCCCGCTCTGCCAGAAGGTGAGCAGGGTCTTGATCGTGCGAGCGGGAGAGCCGTTACTTCGCTCGTTTGAACGCTTGTTCGATTTTACCGCCCGCTGTGGCAGTCGGGTTGCTGTATTTCAGCTCATCCGCCCTGATCGACTCGATCACGCGTTTCTGTTGGATACCAAGTTGATTGGGAAAGGTCGTGTTCTCGATGGTCATGTTGATCATCTTGCTGGTGTCGTCGACAGTGTACTTGCCTTGGTAGGCGATTATCCCTTCATAGAGTGTTTTGGCTTCCTGCGGGGTCGCCTTGGTCCGATCATTGGACGCAAGCTTCGGAAGATCGGCACGAGTATAGAAAACAAAGAAACGACCGTCCGCACCGAAGTAACTGACCCCCTTAGGGTTATCGCCAAAAGCTTTCACTTTGGTACCATCGGGACTTGTTCGCTCCCAAGAGGTAAGTTCCCAGGTCCCAATGAGTTGATCCTTGAGCGGTTTTTGCTGCGCGAGGGTGGGACCCGAGCAAAATGTGAATGCCAGCACTACGATGACGGAATGCTGAGCCATGTTAGGTCGGTTCATTATGGATCTCCTGTGAAACCTTGGCGCGCCTATTTTAAAGTAATGCGCAAGCGCAGCGATTGATTTCGATGATCGCGCGGTCGTGACGCAAACTCTCTCATAAAGTTTGCTCCAGGCCATCTGGATTGCCCTTAACCGAACCCTACTTGGCCCGTTTCAGTGCTACCTCAATTTTCCCACCAGTTGTCGTCGTAGGATTGCTATATTTCAGTTCATCCGCTGTGAGCGAGCTGACAACTCGCTCCTGAGCGATGCCAAGTTGATTGGGGTACGAAGTGGACTCAATCTGAAAGGTGATGGTCTTCTTCGCTTCGTCCACCGTGTAGGTGCCGAAGTAACTGATCGTACCCTGCGCGAGCGCTTTTGCTTCATCTGGCGTCGGGGTCATTGGATTATTGGACGCAATCTTCGGAAGATCAGGACGCGCAAACATCACAAAAAATCGGCCGTCCGCGGTGAAGACATTGACGCCCTTCGGATTGGCACCAAAGCGCTGAAGCTTGGTACCGTCCTTGTTCGTCTGGTCCCACGATTGAACCGTCCAAGTCCCGACGAGCTGATCCTTGAGCGATTTCTGCTGACTGACCGCGCTGCCTGTCAGCAGAGCAAAACCAAATGCCGTAAGCGCGGACAGACTGATGACCTTACGCCGATTCATGTATTCCTCCTGATTTATTGGCTCAATGCGCGCCCCAAGTGGACGCTCGCAGCGGCGAATGCAAATAGTTTCAGATGTAGACTGGTGACGGTCTGTTGCCAGCCGACGGCATGCTTGCTGCCAATTAAATGGCGGACGGTGACCTCGGCACGTCCCGTCCTGAAGGCAGCTATCACAAAGGATACAGCATTCGCTCCATTGTATGAAGGGGCAGCAATGGATTGCTGGACCGTGTACCCCTTCCATTTGCCCTGCGGCAATCGGGTCGGCGACGAGCGGGACCAGACGTTGGCCCGTATCCGATGCGCCCCAAAAACCAGTCCAATGAACTCGCGCCCCTTCACTCGATCACCTCGTCGGCGCGGGCGAGCAGCGTTGGCGGCACGTCGATGCCGAGTGCATTCGCGGTCTTTAAGTTGATCACAAGCTCGATTTTCGTGGACTGCTGCACTGGCAAATCGCCAGCCTTCTCGCCCTTGAGAACCCGAGCGGTGTATGCACCGGCTAGACGGGACGCATCCGCAAGGCTGGTTCCATAGCTGATAAGGCCGCCGGAAATCGCGAATTCACGCCACCGTTCTATTACTGGGACGGAATAGCGCGACGCAAGTGCCACGAGCTGCTCGTGCCGACTGGTGAAAAACACATCGTCACCGATGAGGAGCGCCTTGGCGTGCTGTTGAACGAGTACTGCGAAGGCGGCGTCAATCTCGCTTTCAGTGCTGGCCTTCATGATCTCGAGCTGGATGCCCCTCACCCGCGCCGCTTCCCGTACGTCTCCAATCCAAGGGTTTGCATTATTAGGGTTCACAAGCAGAGCGATTACTCTAGCTTGGGGAACCAGCTCCGAAAGCACCTCGAACCTTTTGAGTGTCAGATCGACTGCGAGGATGCTTGAGGTTGATCGTAAGCTCGTACCTTGTGGGTGCCTGCACCGGCAGATCGGCCGGTTTCTCGCCCTTGAGAATACGGTCAACGTAGGAAGCTGCCCGTCGATAACCTTCGACTAAGTTGGGACCGTAAGACATCAGGCCGCCGGATTCGACGTGAAAGCGATAGGGATAGATTGTTGGCAGTCGGTATTGCGATGCGAGTTTGACGATCAGATCACGCTGGATCGTCACAACTGTACCTACCACGACAATCAAGCCGCTGTTAGGCTCGCGCGCGAATTCCGAAATAGCACGCGCGGTGTCGCTGTCGACACGCAGATCAACCGGGTAGAGTTCCAGCCCGAGCGGTAATGCCGCAGCTCCAATAACCGCCCACTGCGCAACGCCGACCTGGCCACCTTGGACACTATCCCGCACGACGCCGATGCGATTCACGTGCGGGGCAATTTCCCGAAACATCTCAACCCATTTGGCGGCGAGCGCATATTCGAACTGGGTGAACCCGGTGATGTTCCCGCCGGGGTGCGCCATACTCTTGACGAAGCCCGCACCTACCGCATCGACGCCTTGGGCCATCACGATTGGAATTGAGCGCGTCGCCTGCTGGAGCATGAGCGTGGTTGGGCCGACGCCAGCCACAAGTACGTCCGGCCCGAGCGCCGCTAATTCGTCTGCGTTTTTGCGCAACCGCGCCAAGTCGCCGCTACTCCATCGGGTGTCGATCCGCAGATTACGGCCAATTGACCAGCCTGCCTCCTGAAGGCCCTGGGCGAGGGCGGCGATGCGGGCCTGCGATTCCGGCTCGTCCGGCGTCGTGTTCATCAGTAAGCCGATTCGGCCCACCCGCTCACTCTGCTGCGCCCGCGCCTCCAGCGGCCACGCTGCCGCCGCGCCGCCCAGCAGCGTGATGAACTCTCGGCGTCTCATGCTCGACCCCCAGAACTGACTGGGGAGCAGGATAGCACGGCTCCGCGCTGGTCGTGCACAGGTGTTCGTGCTGGAGTATTATTGCAGGCAGGTAGCGGACGCGCCGGAAGCCAGCAGCGGCATCAGTGTTCCCCAATCCTCCTCCACCTCGCGCCTCACGACGGGAGGGGCGGGGTTCAGGGCAAAAATTCAGCGGACCTTCAGGAGGGAAAGGGAATTCGGGCCGGGTTCAGGTACGATCGCGGCTTTCCATGCAATTCCCTGCGACGTCGAGGCACCGTCTCGCGCGCGCAACTAAGGCTCCCAACCTTGGCCCCTGGGGAGCCTTGGCAACGCGCGGGATAGCGATTGCGCATACCAGCCACGATCACCCGCGGCATTACTTGGGTGCGTTTGGAACGGACCGCGTATCGCCGCGATCGGCGGGAAAGCGGTCATCCTTCGGCGCCTGGCCGGTCGTGGTTCCAGCGTTCGGCGGATTCGCCGTGTTCGGTGCGAGCAGGTCTGCTGGGTGGTACGGCTCCTTCGTCGGTGGGGGCGCTGCATCCATATTGATGCCTTCGCCGTCGATCCGAGGAGCAGGCGCGTTCTGCGCGGCCGCGATCATCACGCTCAAAAGCAGCGCTGCCAAAACGAGAGAAAGGTCCCTCATCCGGTGCATCCTCCCGTTTGACCCCCCGGTAAAGAAACGCGACACACTGATCCAAGTTCCGCCGCACAAGTCTTGCCCTGAGGTTTTCTGTGTTGCCGCAAATAGCTGGTCAAGACGACCTAGCCCTCGGTCCTTTCGCAGGGATGTGCGCCTCACGCGAGGCTAAGGGCACAACGGACGCGCTCAAAGCTAGTTCCTCCACGGCCGATGGCAACGGCGTGCCAGAGATAGCTCGGGCACATGACGATGGCTTAAGCCTGCGGCGGCTAATTCGGATCGGTCCCGGAACCGCCGCAGGCGAACCACATTACAGATGTGAGCGGGCTCGGCCCGCACAGCCGGAGACAAGCGCCATGAAACAGTTCCTCATCCAGGCAGCAGGACACGCACTCTTCGCCGCCGCCCTTTTTTCGACTACTTCTACCGCCCTAGCTCAGTCGGCGCAGGACTTCGTAAACAAGGTCGCCATCAGCGATATGTTCGAAATTCAGTCGAGTCAGCTTGCGCTCTCGAAGCAGGCAGACGAGGACACGAAGCCATTTGCGCAGAAAATGGTTCAGGACCACCAGAAGACATCCAGTGAACTGAAGGCCCTGGTGGAAGGCAGCATTGTAAAACTGACCTTACCGGCCACCATGGATTCCGAGCATCAGAAGATGCTGAACGACCTGCAAGCGAAGGATGGCAAGGATTTCGATCGGACCTACGATCAAATCCAACTTAAAGCCCATCAAGATGCGGTCGCCTTATTCGAGGCTTACTCAAAGAATGGCGACAATCCCGAACTAAAGAGCTGGGCAGCGGCCACGCTCCCGCACCTTAAGGAGCACCTGAGCATGGCGGAAAAACTCAAGTAATTCGTCCCGTATCCCGAGGCGAAATGACAAACCACTTGCAATTCCCACCTGGGCGGACAGCGGCCATGTCCATGCAGTGCGCCGTGCGGCAGCCGGGCAAAGCTGGAGTTCGATCCGAAGCTCGGCGCGTTCACACTTGCGAAGCCGCTGCTTGCCGGGCTGACCTATCCCTACGATTGGGGCCCATCCCGTCCACCAAGGCGGAAGACGGCGACCCTCTGGATGTTCTCATCATTCACGATGCGGCGACGTATCCCGGCTTGGTGCTGACATGCACGCCGATCGGCGTGCTCGAAGTCATCCAATCGTCGAAGGGCAAAAAGGAACGGAACGATCGCATCTTCGTCGTGCCGGATCGTTCTCCTTTCGAGGGCGATCTGAAG
>DASYSQ010000030.1:0-26953 GCA_036003145.1 Pseudolabrys sp. | reverse complement strand
ACGCACCTGCATGACTTTCGCGCCGAGCGAGGCAAGCTCGAGCATTTCCTCGTACGCAATCTTGGCCAAACGGTGGGCCTGCGGCACCACGCGCGGGTCGGTGGTATAGACGCCATCCACGTCGGTGTAGATGTCGCAGCGTTCCGCGCCGATTGCGGCAGCGATCGCCACCGCCGAGGTGTCGGAACCGCCGCGTCCGAGCGTGGTGACGCGGCCAGTTTCCTTGTTCATGCCCTGGAAGCCGGCGATGACCGCGACCTGCCCGTGCTCCTTGAACCGCTTGGTAAGCTCCGCTCCGTTCACGTCCAGAATACGGGCGGAGGCATGTGCGTTGTCGGTCAGGATTGGCAATTGCCAGCCCTGCCACGATCGCGCGTTCACGCCCATGCCTTCGAGCGCGATTGCGAGCAGTCCGGCGGTGACTTGTTCCCCGGTGGCGACAACCGCATCGTATTCGCGGGCATCGTGCAGCATGGCCGCCTGTCGAGACCACTCGACCAGCTGATTGGTCACGCCCGCCATGGCGGAGACGACGACGGCCACGTCGTGGCCGGCATCGACTTCGCGCTTGACGTGGCGTGCCACGTTGCGGATGCGGTCAAGATCGGCGACCGACGTTCCGCCGAATTTCATCACCAGACGAGCCATGACATTCCCGGACGCGCCGAAAGGCGCTAACAAACGGCCGGCGCAAGCGTTAAAGCCCTGAGCGCCGGTCGAAAACGCGCGTATACATACCGGCGGGGTGCGGCAACCGCAACATCGCTGCTACAACGTGGTTATAGTTCGAAGAATCCAGGGTCTGATGACGCGATACATCGAGCACATCCTGCAGCCCGGCGAGACCGTGGCCTATACGACGACCCTGCACTGGGTCGTCTATTTGCCGGCGATCGGGCTGTGGCTGCTGGCTTTCATCGCGCTCACCGTTGGCGGCGTTGCGGGGCCGGTTGCGCTTCTGGCCGCGCTTGTCTGTGCGCTGACCGGTCTTGGACTGGCTTCCAGGGCCTGGTTCCGGCGCTGGACGACCGAGATTGATGTGACTGACCGCCGCATTGTCTACAAGCGGGGCTTCATCCGCCGGCACACGGTTGAGATGAACATGGACAAGGTTGAAAGCGTGGATGTCGATCAGTCGATATTGGGACGGATGCTCAATTTCGGCGACATCACCATTCGCGGGACCGGCGTTGGCATCGAGCCGTTGCACGATGTCGACGCGCCCCTCGAATTTCGAAATCAGGTGACCGCCCGCTGAAACCGGGGCGGCCGGAGACAGGAATGGCAGGCAAGCGTCGCGCATCGTCGGTCGATCAAGCCGAGGTCGAGCGTTTCTCACGCCATGCCGCCGACTGGTGGAATCCGCGCGGGCCCATGGCGGCCCTGCACAAGTTCAATCCTGTCCGGCTCGGCTATATCCGCGACCAGGCCGCAGTGCATTTCAACCGCGATCCAAAAAAGCTGGACTGTCTGAAAGGCCTGCGCATGCTGGATATCGGCTGCGGCGGCGGCATCCTGTCGGAGCCGCTGGCGCGGCTGGGTGCGGAGATGGTCGGCGCCGATCCGTCGGAAGACAATATCAATGCTGCCCGGGCGCATGCCGAAGGTGCGGACGTGGTTGCCGACTATCGCGCCACGACCGCGGAAGATCTTGCTGCCGCGAACGAGCGCTTCGACGTGGTGCTGGCCATGGAAGTGGTTGAACACGTTGCTGACGTTGATGCGTTCGTGGCGACCTGCGCTACGACGGTCAGACCCGGTGGCTTGATGATCGCCGCCACCTTGAATCGCACACTGAAGAGCTTTGCGCTCGCCATTGTCGGCGCCGAATATGTCTTGCGCTGGCTGCCGCGCGGCACGCATCAGTGGGACAAATTTGTCACGCCTGTGGAGCTTGAAAAAGCAATCGAGCGCAACGGTCTGCAAGTGACCGGAGAGCGTGGTGTGATCTACAACCCGTTTGCCGACCGCTGGCAGTTGTCATCCGATATGGACGTCAACTACATGCTGGTAGCGCAGCGCCCGAAATAAAAGGAGAGGCCGCATGATTCTCGAACTGGTCGAATTCAATTCGCCGAAAAGCTGGAACCGTCAGCAAGTGGCCGAGGAAGCGCGCAACGTGATTCCGAAATGGCGCGCCAACAAGGAGTTGCTGCGCAAGCACTTCCTGCTCGAGCTCAACGGCAAAACCGGTGCCGGCGTCTATATCTGGCCATCGGTCGAAGCCGCGCAGAAGGCACACAACGAAGAATGGCGGCAATCGGTGATCAAACGCACCGGCGGCGCGCCCACCATCCGCTATTTCGATCTGTTCCTGCTGATCGACAACGAAAAAGGCGAGGTCACCGAATTCCCTGAAGCTGCGGAGATCCGGCCAGCAGCCGCCTGACTTGTCATTCCGGGCGCGGCCGTCAGGCCGCGAACCGGAATCCATTATCCCCGGCCCTGCGGAGTATGGATTCCGGGCCCTCCGCTACGCGGCGTCCCGGAACGACGAACCAAACGTTTCCCTTCCGACGAGATCGCACGTCATTATGCTCTGGGCCGTCTTCACGTTGATTGCTGCGGCGGCACAGACCGCGCGTAACGCCATGCAGCGCGAGTTGACCGCAACCCTCGGCACGGTCGGCGCGACTCATGTGCGCTTCCTGTTCGGATTTCCGTTCGCGCTGCTTTTTCTGTTCGGGCTCATCGTGATCACCGGCGATCACTTGCCGACGCCGCCGCCCGCCTTCTGGCCCTGGGTGCTCGCGGGGGCGCTCGGACAGATCGCGGCCACCGCGTTGATGCTCGCTGCGATGGGCGAACGATCGTTCGTCGTCGCATACGCCTATATCAAGACCGAGCCTGTGCAGGTTGCGCTGTTTGGACTTATTTTTCTCGGCGACAAGGTCACGCCGCTGTCCGCTGCGGCGATCCTGATCGCGACCGCCGGGGTGATCGTGATCTCGCTCAAGCCACGCACCAGCGACGCCGGTACCACGCGGTCGACGCTTATCGGGCTCGGCGGCGGCACAATGTTCGCGCTGTCGGCCATCAGCTATCGCGGTGCGATCCTGTCCCTCGGGCTTGCGGATTTCGTGCTGGCAGCAACGTTTACGGTCACAGTCGGCCTTGTCATCCAGGCGGCGCTGCTCTCGGCCTATCTTGTGCTGCGCGACCCCAAGGTTCTGCACGCCATTGCGCGCGCATGGCGGCCATCGCTTTTTGCCGGATTTATGGGCGCTTTCGCGTCGGAATTCTGGTTCCTCGCCTTTGCCATCACGACCGCAGCCAACGTGCGCACGCTGGCGCTGGTCGAAGTGCTGTTCGCGCAAGGCGTCACACGATTCATATTCAAGCAGCCGACCACCCGGCGCGAGGGCCTCGGCATCGTGCTTGTGGTCATCGGTGTCGCGTTGCTGGTGTGGGCGTACTAGTTCGTCCCGCCTTCGCGGAAACGGCAGACGACCAATCAGTTCCTCTCGTCCGGCAACGGCGGGAGCGGATGGAATTCGATGCCTTCTTCGGAGAGCTCTGTTGCTTCCTCGGGAGTGGCCACACCGTAGATCGAGCGGTGCTCGATTTCCCCATAGTGCATCTTGCGTGCTTCCTCGGGGAACTTCGCGCCGACATTGTCGGCGCTCTTGGTGAGATGGTCGCGCAGCTCCTTGAGCTTGGCCCTGAACTCCTGTTCCTGCGGCGAAATCATTGCCACCGGCGCAGGTGCTGCTGGTACAGGCGTCGGCTCGGCCGTCGTCGCAGGCGCCTGGATGGCCGTGCGCTCCTTTTTTGCGGTGGCGGACAGCCGCGGCGCCATGATCGCCTTTTCCACCTTGGCCGAACCGCATTGCGGACAGGTTACGAGACCGCGCTTGGCCTGCTTGTCGTAGGCGGCCGAATCCTGAAACCAGCTCTCAAACTGGTGGCCTAGCTTGCAGATGAGCGCGTAGTGAATCATTCCACCCTCCGCACGACGTGAAGGTGCGCCGGCTCCGCCAGCGGCTCAACGATTTCAAAACGCCGGCCATGCTGCAGCGACGGAATACGTGCGCGTGCGCTGGCCACTTCCGCAGGATTGATCTCGGCCATGATGACCCCCGGCTCGGTGCCACCTTCCGCGATGATGCTCCCCCAAGGGTCAACGATCAGTGAATGGCCGTAGGTGTCTCTGCCATTTTCATGTTTACCGCCCTGTGCTGCGGCAAATACAAAACTGCCATTTTCGATGGCCCGCGCCTGCATGAGAACGTGCCAGTGTGCTTCGCCGGTTTGCTTGGTGAATGCGGACGGGATCGCCAGCATGGTTGCCCCGGCTTCGGCCAATGCACGATAGAGCGCGGGAAAGCGCAGGTCGTAGCAAACGGTAAGCCCCAGGCGGCCCCACGGGAGATCTGCCAGCACCGCCAATTCGCCGGGCCGGTAGTTGCGCGACTCGCGATAACTCTCGCCGCCTGCAAGGTCGACGTCGAACATATGGATCTTGTCGTAGCGCGCGAGGATGTCGCCCTTCGGGCCGACCAGGAACGAACGGTTGGCAGCGCGGTCGGGCGAAATCCTGATCGCGAGCGAACCGATATGGACGTAGATCCCGAGCTTGCGGGCAACCTCGCGCAAGGTTGCAAGTGAGGGGTCCGCCTCTTCCTCGACGACCACGGAGAAAAGCTGCTCGCGCTTGGCGGCCAGGATATTGGTCATCTCCGGCGTGAGCACATAGTCGGCTCCGGCCGATTTCGCCTCGCCGATCATGCGCACGGCCTCATCGCTGTTGGCGGCGGGCGTAAGCCCCGAGCGCATCTGGATCATTGCGGCTTTGAAGGTACCGGCGCTCATGCGGATGCCCCATCGCCAGCGAGCAATGTGTCGAGCGTGCCGGCGCGCTCCAGCGCGTGCAGCTCATTGCTGCCCCCGACATGCATCGTCCCGATGAAAATCTGCGGCACAGTCATGCGTCCGTTTGCGCGTTGAATCATTTCCTCGCGGCGATTAAAGTCACTGCTGACATCGATCTCGCTGTATTTCACGCCTTTCCGCTTCAGCAGAGCTTTGGCGGCATTGCAATAGGGACAGGCGCGGGTCGTATAGATGTCAACTGGCGGCGGCATATGTTTTCTGTGCTTTGCAAGCGTCTTTTATATGGGAGCGCGTGCCGGCGCCACAACCCGCGCGAATACCAGAACGTCGATATGGGCGGCCCCCGCCCGCAATAGTGCCCGGGCACAGGCATCGACGGTTGCGCCCGATGTCAGGACGTCGTCGATCAGCACCACACGCCGTCCGGCGATATCGGCCCGGTGTTCGGCTGGCACGCGGAAGGCGCCTTGGACATTGTCGGCCCGCTCGGTTTTTGACAGCCCGACCTGCTGCGGCGTGGCCCGCACACGTTTGAGCGAACCGTGTGCAACCGGTACGTGACAGAGGGCCGAGATCGCGCCGGCAAGCGCGGCCGATTGATTAAACCGTCGCGCCCACTGCCTGCGCCAATGCAACGGGACCGGGGTCAGCACGTCGGCCTCTGCCAACAGCTCGCGGCCGGCACGCGCCATCCATTGCCCCATCATGGGAGCGAGATCGAGCCGGTCGCTATATTTAAAGCCCTGGACCAGCTTGCGGGCGACGTCGTCGTAGCGCACGGCCGCGCGTGCCCGATCGTAGGCCGGTGGATTGGCGATGGCTTCCATCGACAACAGGCCCGGGCCGGGATCGTACCCGAAAGGGATGCCGAGCCGCGCGCAATAGGGGGGCTCGATGAGCGACAGTTTCGACCAGCAGGACGCGCACAGGCCCATGCGCTCGTTAAGCGGCTCGCGGCAGGATGGGCACAGCGGCGGCAGTGCAAAGTCGAGCGCAAGGCGCAACGCCGCTAACATGCCGCCGCGAAAGCGAGCGGCACGCGATGACCCTGTATCCGGCCTTGCCGAAACAAGCTCGTTCATGCTGCAACCGTAGCAATCAGGGATGGGCGTGACAAAATCGCGGGCGCGCGACAGGACAAATCAATGTCGTCAGGTCCCCAGATATTTGACCGGTCCTTGCTTCGGGTGCGCCAACAGCGTGCTTGCTCGCTGGGCCCCGAAACGTTCCTGCTTGACCGCGTTGCCGATGACCTGGGTGAGCGGCTTTCCTCGGTGCTGCGTCGCTTCGAAATCGCCGTCGATCTCGGTACTCCAACGGATACGGTACGACGGGTACTTGCCGCGAGCGGGAAGGTGACAACCATCGTCGCCGCTGAATTCAGGGCCGGGTCAGACCGTTCATTTTTACGCGTCGGCGCCGACGAAGAGACGCTGCCGTTTGCCGATGGCTCGCTCGATCTGGTGACGTCGGCGCTGACGCTGCAGTTCGTCAATGATCTGCCTGGCACGCTGATCCAGGTTCGCCGCGCCTTGAAGCCGGATGGACTGCTATTGGCGGCGTTGGTCGGCGGAGAAAGCCTCGCTGAGCTGCGCGAAGCCATCGCCGCGGCAGAAAGCGAGATCGAGGGAGGCATCTCGCCGCGCGTTGCCCCGTTTGCCGACGTGCGCGAGCTCGGCGCACTCCTGCAGCGCGCCGGGTTCGCATTGCCGGTAATCGATAACGAGCGGCTGGTCGTGCGTTACGATTCGGTTTTTGCCTTGATGCGCGATCTTCGCCGCATGGGTGCCACCAATGTGCTGCATGAGCGCCGGCGCAAGCCGCTGAGACGCGCGACGTTGCGACGAATGACGGAGATTTACGCGGAGCGTTTTTCCGACGCGGACGGCCGCCTGCGTGCAAGTTTTGAAATCGTCTGGCTGTCGGGCTGGGCGCCGCACGAAAGCCAGCAGAAGCCTCTCAAGCCGGGCTCGGCGACACAGCGATTGGCCGATGCCCTCGGTACCAGTGAAATATCGACGGGAGAAAAGCCGGAGCGCTTGCGTTAGAGCAGCGCCATGAGGTGTGCGATCAACGGCACATCCGCCGGCGGCATTTCATAGTCGCGCAGCTTGTTTGGTTTCACCCAGGAAATTCGTTGGCCCTCCGTCGGGTTGAGCGTTCCGTCCCAGCGCCGACAGACATACAGCGGCATCAACAGATGAAAGTCCGGGTAAGTGTGGCTCGCGAAGGTGAGGGGGGCGAGACAGGCCTCGCTGACAACTATTCCCAGTTCCTCCTGCAATTCCCGTATGAGAGTCTCCTCGGGCCGCTCGCCATTCTCGATCTTGCCGCCGGGAAACTCCCATAGGCCGGCCATCGGCTTGCCCTGGGGCCGCTGTGCGATGAGCACGCGGCCGTCGGGGTCGATGAGCGCGCATGCGGCAACGAGAACGATTCTGGTAACCACAGCCCATCCGCCTCGACGATTCTAGGATCGGTAATCGCCATTGATGGCGATGTATTCCTTGGTCAGATCGCACGTGAGCACGCGATCGCGGCCCTTGCCCAGCCCGAGCGCCACTTTCAGACTGATCTCCGGCTTTTTCATTGCTGCGCTTACGCTCGCTTCGTCATAGCCGGGGTCGCGCGCGCCTTTGTACGCGACGCGGATGCCGCCGAACCAGATCGAAAGTTTGTCCCGATTGGCAGGCTCGCCCGCCTTGCCGACGGCCATGACGACGCGTCCCCAATTCGCATCTTCACCGGCGATCGCCGTTTTCACCAGCGGCGAATTGGCAATCGACATGGCGATACGGCGCGCCGAGCTTTTCGACACGGCACCTTCCACGACGATTTCGACCAGTTTGCGTGCGCCTTCGCCGTCGCGCGCGATTTGCTCGGAGAGATCGGCAAGCACGGCGTGCAGCGCTTTCCTGAAGTCTTTCAGACGCGGGTCGGCGGCGCGTACGATACGCGGGCTTCCCGTAGCCTTTCCCGTGGCGAACATCATCAAGGTGTCGGACGTGGATGTATCGCCGTCGATCGTGACGGCATTGAACGTATCGGCGACTCCGTCCTTCAAAAGCGTCTGCAGCGCGGATGCGGATATCGCTGCGTCAGTGAAGATAAAGGAGAGCATCGTCGCCATATCGGGCGCGATCATGCCCGCCCCTTTGGCGATGCCGTTGATCGTGACTTTGGCCTTGCCGATCTTCGCCGTCGCCGTTGCTACCTTCGGGAATGTGTCGGTGGTCATGATCGCGCGCGCCGCGGCCGGAAAATCGTCAGCTTGCGCACGTGCGACCATGCCCTCCATGACGCCGTCGAAGGCTTCAGCCTTCAGCGGTTCACCGATCACGCCGGTCGAGGCGAGGAAGACGTCGTCCGGTTTGCAGCCTGCCGCCCGTGCCGCAATTTGTGCCGTGAACCTGCAGGCATCGCGTCCGCTCTTGCCGGTGAAGGCATTGGCGTTGCCGGAATTGACCACCAGCGCGCGGGGCCTCGCCGTTTTGAGGCGCGCCCGGCACCATTCGACCGGCGCCGACGGACATTTCGAACGCGTAAACACGCCGGCGACCGCCGTCCCCGGTTCAAACAGCGCGAGCAGAACATCGGTACGCTCCGCATACCGAATTCCGGCTGCGGCAGTCGCGAGCCTGACGCCGGGGATTGCAGGCATGTCCGGTACGTTGACCGGGGCGAGGGGAGAAACGGACGTGCTCATGGGCGTGTCATATGAAAACAGGGATCCAAGGATCCAAGGATCCAAGGATCCAAGGATCCATGTGCCTACCTAAGCGAAATGGCCGGCACAAGGCCGGCCATGACGAAAACATTTGATGAATAAGATCGACGTTACTTCTTCGCGGGTGCAGCAGGCGCGGGCTTGTCTTCGGCCTTTGCCGGCTTGTCCATTCGCTCGATCTTGGCATCGGCCCGCAGCTTGGTGACAAGCTCGGCCTGCGCCTTGCGCGTCACGAAGTTTTCGATCTGCGGCTTCACGTCTTCGAACTTGGGAGCCGGCTTTGTGCGCTTCTCTTCAACCTTGATCACATGCCAGCCGAACTGCGTTTTCACCGGCTCGGAAATCTGCCCTGCTTCCAGTTTGAAGGCGGCGTCAGAGAATTCCGGTACCATCTGGTCCTTTGTGAAATAGCCGAGGTCACCGCCGTTGGCCTTTCCTGACGGGTCCTCGGTGACTTCGCCGGCAACCTTGGCGAAGTCCTCGCCTTTCTTCAGACGGGCAATCACCGCCTTGACCTTGTCCTCGGCTTCCTTTCCTGCCTTGTCGTCGCCGGTGGGCGCGCGGAACAGGATGTGACGGGCATGCACTTCCTTCTCATCGCCGATCTGCTTGACCGCCTCGTCATAAACCTGGTGCATCGCCGCGTCGGTGAGACCCTGCTTGCCGACCGACTGCAGCAGACCTTCCATCAGCAGCTTCTTGCGAGCAAACTCAAGTTTGCGTTTGAAGTCGGCCGAATCGCCAAACTTCTTGTCGTCTGCTGCTTTCGACACGAGGATCATGTCGGCCACAAACTGCACCAGGTAATCCTGTTTGGCCTCGGGCGACATCGGCGGGATCTGCCCGGCTTCATCCTCGGCGACGGCAAGGTCGCTCTGATGGATTTCAACGCCATTGACCTTGGCGACCAGCGGATCCTTGTCCTGGGCATGGAGCGGCCCGGTCATAAGAAAGAGCACCGCCACAAGAGCGGCAAACAAGCTGGCCAGTCCGGATCGGACCGGAAAGCCGGCGGGAACACAAATCGTCATGACAACGTCCTTGGATGTATGGCCGCCGGTTCGGACAGGCGGCGCGCGGACTATTCGCCCAACAACCGTGGCTTTGCAATGGCCGACTGTATCCGCGGGATTTAACGACCCCGTGAGCCCGCCGGTTTGCGGCCCTTGGCAAGCCGCCAATTGACAACAATCCGACCCCCTCATATCTCTCGCTCAGCTTTGGCTGTTTGCCATTGGCCCGGCGTGATTCACGTCGAATTTGCCCGAAAAGTGCCGCATTCCGGAGTGCCGGAAGCAAATCCGGCCGAGGCGGCGTGATATAAGCGCGCCCGGCCTATTGAGGAGCCCCCCGAATGATCGGCGCCGTCGCCCGCAAGCTGTTTGGATCCGCCAATGAGCGGCGCATCCGCAGCTATCTGCCCCGGGTTGGCGAGATCAATGCCCTTGAAAAGGAACTGGAGGCCCTCTCCGACGATGCACTGAAGGCGCGCACGGTCGACTTCAAGAAACAGGCCGCTGAAGGCACCCCCCTTGATGACCTTCTGGTTCCCGCCTTCGCGACTGTGCGGGAAGCCGCCAAGCGAACGCTCGGCCAGCGTCATTTCGACGTCCAGCTGATCGGCGGGATGATCCTGCACGACGGCAAGATCGCCGAGATGAAGACCGGTGAAGGCAAGACGCTGGTTGCGACCCTTCCCGTTTATCTCAATGCAATCTCCGGCCGCGGCGTCCATGTCGTCACAGTCAATGACTATTTGGCCAAGCGCGACGCCGACTGGATGGGACAGATTTACAATTTCCTCGGCCTCTCGGTCGGAGTCATCGTGCACGGGCTCGACGATGAGCAGCGCAAGAAGGCCTATGACTGCGACATCACCTACGGCACCAACAACGAGCTCGGGTTCGACTATCTGCGCGACAATATGAAATACCGGCTGGAGGATATGGTCCAGCGCGGGCACATTTATGCAATCGTCGACGAAGTCGACTCAATTCTTGTCGACGAGGCGCGCACGCCGCTGATCATTTCCGGTCCGCTGGATGACCGTTCCGAATTCTACAACACGATCGACGGCTACATTCCGCAGCTCGACAAGACCGACTATGAGGTCGACGAAAAGCAGCGGACAGTGACATTGACTGAAGCCGGCATGGAAAAGCTCGAGCAAAGGCTGCGCGCTGCCGGCCAGCTCAAGGGCGATTCGCTCTATGACGTGGAAAACGTCTCAGTCGTGCATCACGTCAATCAGGCGCTTCGTGCGCACAAGCTGTTCCAGCGCGACAAGGACTACATCGTGCGCAACGGCGAGGTTGTGATCATCGACGAGTTCACCGGCCGCATGATGCCGGGCCGGCGCTACTCGGAAGGCCTGCACCAGGCACTGGAAGCGAAAGAGCATCAGCCGATCCAGCCGGAAAACCAGACGCTCGCTTCGATCACGTTCCAGAACTACTTCCGCATGTACGAAAAGCTCGCCGGCATGACCGGCACTGCGCTCACGGAAGCCGACGAGTTCATGGACATTTACGGCCTCGAGGTGCTCGAGGTGCCGACCAATATGCCGCTTGTGCGCCTCGACGACGACGACGAAGTCTACCGCACGGCAACCGAGAAATACCGCGCCATCATCACGCTGATCGAGGACTGCAAGAAACGTGGCCAGCCGGTCCTGGTCGGCACCACGTCAATCGAGAAATCCGAGCAGCTTGCCGAGATGCTGCGGCAGCAGGGCTGGGAGCAACACGATTTCTCCGATCCCAATGCGTTCGCTGCGCTTTATTCGGGCGACGACGGAGCCACCAAGACCAAGGTGTTCGCCATCCTCAATGCCCGGTATCACGAGCAGGAAGCCTACATTGTTTCACAAGCCGGCGTGCCCGGCGCGATCACGATTGCCACCAACATGGCCGGGCGCGGGACCGACATTCAGCTCGGCGGCAATGCCGACATGCGCATCCGTCAGGAAATTGCCGATATCGAGGATCCGCGCGAGCGCGAGAAAAGCTCACGCGCCGACGAGATCCGCCAGCAGGTTGCGCGGCTGAAGGAAAAAGCGCTGACCGCCGGGGGTCTTTTTGTGCTCGGCACCGAGCGGCACGAAAGCCGGCGCATCGACAATCAGCTGCGCGGCCGTTCCGGCCGTCAGGGCGATCCCGGCCACTCCAAGTTCTTCCTGTCGCTTGAAGACGACCTCATGCGCATCTTCGGCTCCGACAAGCTCGATGGCATGTTGCAAAAGCTTGGGTTGAAGGAGAACGAGGCAATCGTTCATCCCTGGATCAACAAGGCGCTCGAAAAGGCGCAGCAGAAGGTCGAGGCGCGCAACTTCGACATCCGCAAGAACCTGCTCAAGTTCGACAACGTCATGAACGATCAGCGCAAGGTGATCTTCGAGCAGCGGCTCGAGCTGATGCGCGATGAGACGGTCGATGAAACCATCGGCGATATGCGCCACGCGATGATCGAAGATTTGGTTGCCAAGCACGTTCCAGAGAATGCCTATCCGGAACAGTGGGACACGGCCGGCCTCGATCGTGGCCTGCGCGAAGTGCTGACCCTCGAACTTCCGGTCCAGGAGTGGGCGAAAGAGGAAGGCATTACTGTTGATGACGTGCGCGATCGCGTCACGCGGCGCGCCGACGAATGGATGGCGGGCAAGGTGGCCAAATGGGGCCCCGAGGTCATGCGTTACGTCGAGAAGTCCATTTTGCTGCAGACCCTGGATCATTTGTGGCGCGAGCATCTCGTCATGCTCGAGCACCTTCGCCAGGTGATCGGGTTGCGCGGATATGGTCAGCGGGATCCGCTCAACGAGTACAAGGCGGAGGCTTTCTCGCTGTTCGAGGCAATGGTGGCGCATTTGCGTGAGGCGGTGACCGCGCAGCTCATGCGCGTTGAGGTCGTCCAGTCGCCGCCCACCGACGAGGCTGCGTCACTGCCTTACATGGAAGCGCACAAGGTCGACCCGACAACGGGCGAAGACGAGATGGCGCCGGCCTTGGCGCCGGCGCTGGCCGGGAATGGCAATGGCGCTGAGGCGGAACGCAATTCGAACGACCCGTCGAGCTGGGGCAAGGTCGGCCGCAATGAAATGTGCCCTTGCGGTTCCGGCAAGAAATTCAAACACTGCCACGGCAAATTCGCCTGAAGGCGCATTGATTGCGGCATGACGCGCCGGCGGCTCGCCGGCGCTATTTGTCCACCGGCGTATCAGCAAAGCCGAACAAGCGGCGCGGCGTGCCGTAAAAGAGAGCACGGCGATCCGCCAGGTCGGGAAAAAGCATTTCGACCAGTTCGACCAGCGGTCCGTAATCCTGCCGTTGCGGCGCGCGCAGGAACGGCCAATCCGAAGCCCACATACAGCCATCAAGTGTAAACGCGTCGACGATGGCGCGAACGAACGGCCATGTATCTTCGAAGGGGTAGGGCATCAGGGAGAATTTCGCATAGCCGGAGAGTTTCACGCTAACCCGCCGTGTTCGGGCGAGCCGCAGCAGCGCCTGGAAACCCGGCTGGTTGAGTCCGGCCGCGATCGTCGGCCTTCCGCAATGATCGATCAGCACGCGGACGGACGTCGCTTCGATCCAGGGCACAAATCTCAGAAGCTGATGGTGCTCACTCTGGATTTGCAGAAACATGTCGAGTTCCGCGAGCCTGGCGATCAAGTCGCCGGCGTGCTCGTAATAATCCATGCCGTGAAATGTCGGATTGAATGCTGCGCCGAGGATTCCCTGGTCTTTCAGTTTCTTCAGCGCCGCCAGATCGGCATTGAAAGGAATGATTGCAATACCCTTCAGGCGTCCGCCACTTCGCGCGATCGTGTCGAGCATGCATGAATTGTCGCCGCCGTAACCGGAATTCGGCTGGACCAGAAGGGCATGGCCGACGCCATAGGTCTTCATGATCCGGCGAAACTGGGCGGGAGTGCCGATTTCCTGTCCCGCCGGCTTGTATTCAATATCCGCGCCATACGGAAAACGAACCGGATCCAGCACGTGCGCATGACAATCGATTTTCGGCTCGTTGAAAGTGCTCATTGCGCGAGGTTGTTTTTCAGCGCCTGCGCCAGCTGTTTGCGCAAGGCGCGGTCGCGCTTGAGATGCCACTCGCGGCTCATGGCGTGGCGCTTGCTCGCGCAACGTTCCGAATAAAGCAGCACCCAGCTGCGGCCGCGTGTCGAGCGTGCACCCTTGCCGGCATTGTGCTGGGCCAATCGCCGCTCGACATTGTCAGTCCAGCCGACATAAGTCAGGTGGCGATTGCTCGCGAGAGTGCCGAGAACATAGACGTAGCAGTCCATGCTTCGTCCAGTTGTGTCGACTCGAAACCGGTTATCGGAAACTGTTGAACGAGCCAACCGGGACAACCGGTTGCGCGCCTGAAAGCAAGCCATTGTTGCTCGCCGGCGGGGTGGAATAGGCCGTACGAATCTCCGGCTGTTGCTGTTGCGGTTGCACACGCGGCGGTTCGGGCTTGTCGGCCTTGTCGGCCCTGGCCGGTTGTGGCGGTGCGGGCCATGCAGGTGCCGGAGCAGGCGCGGCCACGGTCTTTGGCGCCGTCTCGCGGGCTTTCGGTGCCGGCGTAACCTGAGCGGGCGTTGGTGCAGCCGCGGTGGAATGCACCGGCACGGAAGCACCGGCGGAAGCAGTGCGGACTGGAACAACAGGAGCGGCTTGCTTCGGTTTTGCCGCCAGGTCGGTATTGCCGCTTCGCACGGCAACCTGCTCTTTTTCATGCGTTGACGAGGCAGCTTCCGCCTTCGAACCACCGAACCAGCCGCCAATGAGTCCTGCGATCGTGGTTGGCTTGTCAGCGGGGGCTTCGCCCTGCTTCGGCTGCGGAGCAGCCCGTGGCATCGGCACGCTCGCCACCATGACTGACTCTCTGCCTGCAGCCTCTGCAGGCTCCGGCCTGACCGGTGCTTCAGCGCTCGCGGCCGGCGGCGTAACCGTGGTGGTGCGGGGCAGCGCGCCCGGTGCCTCCGAGACGCGCGGCAGCGCACCCGGCGCAGTTGTCGTGCTGGCCACCTGATAACGGCCGTTGTTGTCGAGCCCGTTGGGCGACGAAAGCTTGGCCAGGAATACCGGGTTCATGCCGCCGTCGACGCCGGCGCGGGACGCGACCGTCGACACGCCACTCGCCATGTATTCCGCCATCTTGCGCTGCTCTTGCCGCTGATGATCGTTGACTGCATCGGCGACGTTCTTGTCGAGCTGATAGGCCGGACAAGCGGCCTTTGCGTTGAATGACAGCGGCCTGGTGGAATCATTGGGCGCCGCAGCATCGAAGACGTAACGTTTGTCGCAAACCGCGACCTTCGGTTCCTGATGCGTCGCGTCGAAATGGTCGTAGCCTTCTTTCAGCATCTTCCAGAACGCGAAGTTCGGGTTGTTGCGGTGCTTGGCCATGTTCAGTGCGGTCATCCGGAACGGATAAGCCTGCAGCTGGAAGGCCTTTTGTCCACCGAAGAACGACTCGCGTGCCAGCGCATAGATTTCCTGGATCTGCTCATCCGTCATCGCGTAACAGCCGCGCGAGGAGCAGTCGCCGTGCACCATCAGTTCCGAGCCGCTGTAACCCATCGCGCGGTCATAAGCGTTCGGGAAGCCGGTGTTGAAGGCGAGGTAGTAGCTGGAGTTTGGATTCATCTGTCCGGGCGTGATGGTGTAGAAGCCTTCCGGCGCCTGACGGTCGCCTTCTTTCTTCTTGGGGCCCAGATCGCCCGACCAGCGGCAGATCGGATAGGTCTTCAGAAGTTCGAATTGGCCGTCGCGGTTCTGCTTCCAGATCTCCATCTCCGCCTCTTCCTTGAAGATGCGGCCGAGGATCGGAGATTCCTTGTCCATATTCTTGGACGCCATTTCGGCGAGCGTCTTTTCGGACAGCGGCGCCTTTGCGCGCCCGGTCGGTGTGATGCTGTCGGCATCGCAGCCAGCCAGGGCAATCGCAGCCGCAACGGCCGCGGACGCGAGAAGCGCGCGAACGAAAAGTCGATTCAAGCCTGATTCTCCCCGGAGAGGCGGGCCCTGATTGTGCAATCGTTATCCTTAAGATGTGGCATCTGCAAGGCGATCGACACCGTTCTAGGCTACCGCTAACCCTATGGTAAAACAACCGTAAACGGCCCGGTTCGTCAACCGACGCTCCGTCCCATCGTGAGGAACTTCTCACGCCGCAATTTTCGCACCGTCTCGCGGTCGAGTCCCCGCAGCTCGGTGAGGGCCGTGGCGATGGCTTCGCCGGTCGCGGCGATGGCCGCCTGCGGGTCGCGGTGGGCGCCCCCGGTCGGTTCCGGCACCACGCCGTCGATCACGCCGAAGCGCACCATGTCCTGCGCGGTGATCTTCATGTTGGTCGCCGCCTCCTGCGCCTTGGCCGTATCGCGCCATAAAATCGAGGCCGCGCCTTCCGGGGAGATCACGCTGTAGATGGCGTGTTCCAGCATCAGCACGCGATTGGCGGCAGCAATTGCGATCGCCCCGCCGGAACCGCCTTCGCCCAGGATCACCGCGACGTTCGGCACGCCGAGTGACAAACATGTCTCGGTGGATCGGGCAATCGCTTCTGCCTGGCCGCGTTCTTCGGCGCCAATGCCGGGATAGGCACCGGCTGTGTCCACCAGCGAGATCACCGGAATGCTGAAGCGGTCTGCCATGTCCATCAGCCGAACCGCCTTTCGATAACCTTCCGGGCGCGCCATGCCAAAATTGTGTTTGAGGCGGCTTTCTGTGTCGGACCCTTTTTCATGACCGATGATGCAGACGCTCTCGCCGCGGAAGCGGCCGAAGCCGCCGACGATGGCAGGATCGTCGCCGAACTTCCGGTCACCGGCGAGAGCGATGAAATCGCTGACCAGCCCGGCGATGTAGTCGAGGCAGTGTGGCCGTTGCGGATGCCGGGCAACCTGAGTCTTCTGCCAGGGTGTGAGCTCAGAGTAGAGCTCCTGCAAAGCCAGCGCTGCTTTCGACTCCAGTCGGTTGATTTCCTCGCTGATTGCGACGGCATTTCCCGCCTCGCCCATCGCGCGCAGTTCCTCGACCTTGGCCTCCAGTTCGGCCACCGGTTTTTCGAAATCGAGATAACTGCGCATTGGGTCCAGGTTAGTTTTGTGTTTTCGGGCGGAACTGACGCGGGCCAAGCCTCTAAGTCAAGCAAACGGGTTAATTTCGCTTTTACGAATGTTTTTCGCTAGCTGTCCGTGAGCGGATGCAGATCGCGCACCAGCGTTTTCAGCCGTTCTTCCAGCACGTGCGTATAGATTTGCGTGGTCGAAATATCCGCGTGCCCGAGCAGGGTCTGCACCACCCGCAGATCCGCGCCGTTATGCAAAAGATGGCTGGCGAAGGCGTGACGCAGAACGTGTGGGCTCAGGCGTTCAGGCCCAATGCCGCAGGCCTGGCCGAGCGCCTTGAGCTCGCGGGCGAAATGCTGCCGGGTCAGGTGACCCTGCTCGCCAAACGAGGGGAACAGCCATTTCGACTTCGCGTCGCGCTCACCTGTGGCACGCAGTTCGAGGTACTCGGACATGGCGCGTTTAGCCTGCTTGTTGAGCGGGACAAGCCGCTCCTTGCTGCCTTTGCCCCGCACGATCAGCATGCGCTGGTCACGTTGCGCCGCGGACGAAGGCAATGCCACAAGCTCGGACACCCGCAGGCCAGTGGCATAGACGACTTCCAGCAGACACAACAGGCGCGCGGCGCGCAGCCGCTGCGGCAGCGGCTGCCTGGTGTTCTCGCTATTGGCCCGTGCATGCTTGAGAAGCGTGTCGACTTCGGCGATCGAGAGCACCTTCGGGAGCACCTGTGCGCGCTTCGGCCCTTCCAGCACCGCGGCCGGATCGTCAGCGCGTTTTCCCTCAGCGTAGAGAAATTTGTAGATCTGGCGTACCGCCGACAGGCGGCGCGCCTGCGACGACGCCTTCAGCCCGCGCCGGGAGAGACTCGCGATGAATCCGCGCAGGTTGTCGGTTGTCGCATTGGCGACCGTGCGCTTTGCCGCGCGCAGATACGCCGACAGATCATCGAGATCATTCCGATAGGCGGAAAGCGTATTCCCGCCGGCGCCGCGTTCGGCTGCGAGCATGTCGAGAAATAATTCGACCAATGCCTCGTCGGATGTTCCTGGCCGGCGGCTCATCGCCTCGCCTTGTCTCCGGCGTCAATGATTTTTGAGGAACTTGTCGGGCGGAATGGTCACGATGATCTCGCGTGGCTGATATTTGACAAAGGTGGCGAGCGAGAACACCGCGCCGTACCCCAGCCCGACGAGCAGGCCGAGGAAAACGAGAAATCTGAACAAACTCGGCATGATCAAATCCGGCGAACGTTCGTGCGTGAGCGCCTATCGATTTTAGGCGAGTTACGACCCACGTTCCGGAACCGCTGACAAGAGCGCTCTCGCGGTTGTCGCGATTACTGGTATATGGAACCGTGGATTCGCTTCGGAACCATAGCATGGTTAACGGTGCCATTCAAAAACCGGCGGAAAATGGCCTGGAATCGGCGGTGGTCCGTGCGCTCGGCAGCCGCTCGATTGTGCTCGTCGGCATGATGGGCGCTGGCAAATCGTCGATCGGACGAAGGCTTGCCGGCCGACTCGGAATTCCTTTCATTGATGCCGACGCCGAAATCGAAAGCGCCGCGGGCATGACCATACCCGAGATTTTCGACAAGCACGGCGAACCGTATTTTCGTGCCGGCGAGAAACGCGTCATTGCACGCCTTCTCGACAACGGTCCGCAGGTGCTTGCGACCGGCGGCGGGTCCGTGATGGACGCGCAGACTCGCGCGCTGATCGGTGAAAAGGGTGTCTCGGTCTGGCTGAAGGCAGACATCGACGTGCTGCTCAAGCGCACCAAGCGCCGCAACGACCGTCCGCTGGTGGAAAAAATCAGGGATCTTCTGCCGGCGCGCGAACCGCTCTATGCGCAGGCCGACATCGTCGTGCAGTCGCGCGACGAACCGCATGACACGATCGTCGACGAGATCATGGCCCAGTTGCCGAAACGCCTTGGCCTTGGCGAGGAGAAATCGCCATGACCGCGCCGTTGCGACAGATCGAGTCGGCTACGGTGAGAGTGGCTCTCGATGCGCGCGCGTATGACATTGTGATCGGACGCGGGCTGCTTGCGAATTTGGGTGAACGTATCAAGACGCTGCGACCGGGTGCACGGGTTGCGATCGTCAGTGACGAAACCGTCGCCAGGCTGCATCTGCAAGCTGCCGAAGCATCGCTCAAGTCCTCAGGCGTCGACAGCGCGCGGATCGTTGTGCCGTCAGGAGAAGGTTCAAAGAGCTACGCGACATTCGAGAAGGTCTGCGAGGCGATCATTGCTGCGCGCGTCGAACGCAATGATCTCATCGTTGCGCTCGGCGGCGGCGTGATCGGCGATCTCGCCGGGTTTGCGGCGTCCTCCGTGCGGCGCGGGCTCGCCTTCGTACAGGTACCGACGACGCTTCTCGCGCAGGTGGATTCCTCGGTCGGCGGCAAGACGGGCATTAATTCTCGCCAGGGCAAGAATCTAGTCGGTGCCTTTCATCAGCCGGTGCTGGTCATGGCTGATACCGCCCTGCTCGACACATTGCCCAAGCGCGAATTCCGCGCCGGCTATGCCGAAGTTGCCAAATTCGGTCTTCTTGGCGATGCGGCGTTCTTCGCCTGGCTCGAGAAGAACTGGCCGGACGTGTTCGCGGGCGGTCCGGCACGCGAACATGCGATTGCGGTCTGTTGCCGCGGCAAGGCTGCCATCGTCGCGCGGGATGAACGCGAAACCGGTGAACGCGCGCTGCTCAATCTCGGACACACCTTCGGGCACGCAATCGAAGCGGGCTGCGGGTTCTCCGATCGGTTACTGCACGGCGAGGCGGTGGCGCTGGGCATAGCGCTGGCGTACGAATTTTCGGCCCGCAAGGGGCTTATTGGAGTCCCGGAAGCCGCGCGTGCGGCCGCGCATCTTGCGGCGGTTGGCCTGCCTACCCATCTCAAGGATGTTCCCGGCGGGGCGCCGGGCGCCGATGCATTGATGGATCTGATCGCTCAAGACAAAAAGGTAAGGCGCGGCACGCTCACATTTATTTTGGTGCGCGACATTGGCCGGGCTTTTGTCGAGAATAATGTCGACGCCGCCGAGGTGCGGGCGTTTCTCTCTGATAAACTTGCCGAGCGATGACCACGAACGACTGGCTTTCCCTTGTCGTCGTCCTGATCTGCCTGCTGCTTTCAGCCTTCTTCGCCGGCAGTGAAACCGCGCTGACTGCTTCGTCGCGCGCCAGCATGACCCGCCTGGAAAAGCACGGAAACCGTCGCGCCGGCATCGTCAATCGCCTGCTCGAACAGCGCGAACGGCTGCTCGGCGCGCTGCTGTTCGGAAACAATGCGGCCAATATCGCCGCTTCGTCACTGGCGACTGGCGTGCTGCTGGCCTGGTTCGGCAATGCCGGCGTGGTTTACGCGACGGTCGCGATGACCATCCTTGTCGTCGTATTTTCGGAAATATTGCCGAAGACGGCGGCGTTCAATGCGCCCGATCGCCTCGCGCTCGCAGTTGCGCGACCGATGTACTGGTTTGTCAGATTTTTTGCACCTGTGCTGATGACGATCGAAGCCCTGGTGCGATGGCTGCTCAAGCACGTCGGTATGAACGTCGGCGAAGATCAGCAGGTGCTGTCGGCGCGTGAGGAATTGCGCGGCACCGTCGATCTCCTTCATCGTGAAGGCAACGTCGAAACCCTCGACCGCGACATGTTTGGCGGTGTGCTCGATCTGCGTGAGCTGGCGGTCTCCGATGTGATGATCCACCGTACGAACATGATCACGCTCGACGCCGACGATTCGCCGGAAGACATCGTCAATACGGTCATCGCCTCGCCGGTCACGCGACTGCCGTTGTGGCGCGGAAATCCGGAGAATATTATCGGCATCCTTCACGTGAAGGACCTGCTGCGCGCGCTGCACGCGGTCGATGGCGAAGCCTCGAAGGTCGACATCGCCTCATTGCTGACGCCACCGTGGTTCGTACCGGACACACGGCCAGTCTCGGAACAACTCAAGGCATTCCGCCGGCGCAAGACGCCTTTCGCACTGGTCGTGGACGAATACGGCGAAGTGGAAGGCCTTGTGACACTTGAGGATATCCTCGAGGAGATCGTCGGCGATATCACCGATGAGCACGATGTCGCCATGCCCGGCGTCCGTCGTCAGCCTGACGGGTCGGTCAATGTCGACGGTGCAGTGCCGATCCGCGACCTGAATCGCGTCATGGATTGGAATTTACCGGACGAGGAAGCAACCACGATCGCCGGATTGGTGATCCACGAGGCCCGCTCGATTCCGGAAGTGGGACAGAGCTTCACTTTCCACGGGTTCCGATTCAGGGTCCTGCGTCGCGCACGCAACCGCATCACGGCCTTGCGCATTCAGCCGTTGGCGCGGACACGGGAGGCCAAAGCCTAAATACCACCCTCGCCCGGCGCGGCAGCATGGATGGCAAGTGCGTGTACTCCGCCCGCCAGCTCGGCCGAAAGCAATTGATTAATCATGCGGTGGCGTTCAAGCCGGGTCTTTCCTTTGAACGCTTCCGATACGATATAGACACGGAAATGAGTTTGCCCGCCCGGCCGATGCCCGGCATGGCCTTCATGCTGGTGAGATTCGTCCAGCACCTTGAGGCTTTGCGGCGTGAAAGCCTCGGTCAACTTCTTTGTGATGAGATCGGCGGTCCGCATGTTGCCCGCTTAGGAGAGGGCAGCCCGTGGGTCAATGGGCAGGGAGTACAATCAAGTCTTGAAGCAGTCACTCGCAAGAGCGCATAATGTCCGGTCATGAAATTCGACTCACCCCTTTTTGACCGTATCCGCGTCAAGCCGGAAAAGGATCGCCGTCCGAAGACCGGCGGTCCCGGCTGCGAATGGCATGGCTGCAAGGAAAAAGCGGCACATCGCGCGCCCAAAGGCCGTGGACGCGAAAATGAATATTGGCGGTTCTGCCTAAATCACGCGCGTGCCTACAACCAGTCCTACAACTTCTTCGTCGGAATGAGTGACGCTGCGGTGATGGCCTATCAGAAAGATGCGCTCACTGGTCATCGTCCGACGTGGAAGATGGGAACCGGCAAGGGAGCCGTGCGGCCGGATATCCACGCATTCGGCAGCCACGCTGATCCGTTCGGGTTATTCGGCGAGGGAGTGCGTGCGGAACAGCAGGCGCGCGCAGAGGCGCGCCCGATCCGCAATGCGGAGCGCAAGGCTCTCGACACGCTCGGCCTCGATGTCGGCGCGACCCCGCAGCAGGTGAAGATGCGTTTCAAGGAACTGGTAAAGCGCCACCATCCGGACGCCAACGGCGGGGACCGATCCACCGAAGACCGGCTTGTTGAGATCATCCAGTCCTACAACTATCTGAAATCGGTCGGATTCGGCTGATACGGGCCGGATATCCGGCTTCTCAACCCAGCCCCGCCTTACGGACAGGGCTGATCGCACCTATCTTATTGAAATAATTGATGGTGCTAATCGGCCGCGGCGGGTTTTTTGCCGCCATAGCGTCTGCTAAGTTGCCGCCACCGTCAGCCGGACCGTAATGAGTCGGACCAAATCAGGGGCTTCGGCGTTCCGAAGCCACGGAGGATCAATGACCGCCGCAATGCAAGACACTGCCGCCCTGCCAGACATGAAGGTTTCGGTCAGGCAGGTTTTTGGAATCGATAGCGACATGGAAGTGCCGGCCTATTCCAAGGCTGACGAGCACGTGCCCGATATCGATGCGGATTATCGTTTCGACCGGCCGACGACGATGGCCATTCTCGCGGGCTTCGCGAAGAATCGTCGCGTGATGGTCACCGGCTACCATGGCACCGGCAAGTCCACACACATCGAGCAGGTTGCGGCACGTCTGAACTGGCCCTGCGTGCGCGTCAATCTCGACAGCCATATCAGCCGCATCGATCTGATCGGCAAAGACGCCATTGTCATCAAGGAGGGCCAGCAAGTTACCGAATTCCGTGAAGGCATCCTGCCGTGGGCTCTGCAGAACAACGTCGCGCTCTGTTTCGACGAATATGATGCCGGGAGGCCGGATGTGATGTTCGTCATTCAGCGCGTGCTGGAAGCATCCGGGCGGCTGACGCTGCTCGACCAGAGCAAGGTGATCAAGCCACACCCTTCGTTTCGCCTGTTCGCGACGGCAAACACCGTCGGCCTCGGCGACACCTCCGGTCTTTATCACGGCACACAGCAGATCAACCAGGGACAGATGGACCGCTGGTCGATCGTGACCACGCTGAACTATCTGCCGCACGACAACGAAGTTGAAATCGTGCTGGCCAAGGCCAAGCATTATCGCAATGAGCAGGGCCGCGATATCGTCAATAAAATGGTGCGGGTCGCCGATCTGACGCGTAACGCGTTCATGAACGGCGACATCTCGACCGTGATGAGTCCGCGCACAGTGATCATCTGGGCAGAGAACTCCGAGATCTTCAACGATATCGGTTTTGCCTTCCGGCTCACCTTCCTCAACAAGTGTGATGAACTGGAACGGCCGATCGTCGCCGAATTCTACCAGCGCTGCTTCGGAGTCGAGCTGCCGGAATCTTCGGTGAACGTTGCGCTAAGTTAATGGCTGGTCATTCCGGGACGGCGAGAAGCGCTCTCCGCGCTCGCGCCCCGAACTGACAAACGACAAACCGGAACAATGGCCTCCAACATCAAAGCCAAGCCGTCGTCGAAGGAATCGCCGACCGAACCTTTCAAGCGGGCGGTGACCGGCTGTTTGCGCGCGCTGGCGCGCAAGCCCGAGCTGGAGGTTGCTTTCGCCGCGGAGCGGCCGGGGTTGATGGGTGGCAAGGTTCGTTTGCCCGAGCCGCCGCGCAAGCTTGGCAAGGCCGAGGCTGCGGTCGTTCGCGGACACGCCGACTCAATTGCCCTGCGTCTTGCCTGTCACGACGCGGCAGTGCATCGCCGGCTGCAGCCGGCCGGCCAGCAGGCTCGAGCCGTGTTCGAGGCGGTTGAGCAGGCGCGCGTCGAAGCAATTGGCTCGCGGCGCATGGATGGCGTTGCGCAAAATCTCACCGCTATGCTCGATGACCGCTTTCATCGCGGCAAGTTCGATCAGATCACCGAGCGGGCCGATGCGCCAATCGAGGACGCGCTGGCGCTGATGGTGCGCGAGCGGCTGACGGGCATGGCTCCGCCGCCGGCCGCCAAAAAACTGGTCGATCTGTGGCGGCCGCTGATCGAGGATCGTGCCGGGCGCGATCTCGACCGGCTCGAGAATCTCGTTGAGGACCAGCGCCAGTTTGGCGACGCGGTGCACGACCTGCTGGATGCCCTCGAAATGGGCGAGGACCGCAGCCGCGACTCGGAGGAAGAGGAAGACGAGGGCGAGGAGGAGCGCCGCAAGCAGCAATCCGGTGAGGATGGCGACGCCGCCGATTCCGACGAGATGCAGCGCATGAGCATGGAGGACACTCAGGTGTCCGCCGAGGATATGCCCGATGCTGCCGCCGAAGCGGCGGAAGCGCCCACAGCCGACATGGCCGACGACACCGACATGGGCGATGCCGAGACGCCCGGCGAGCCGCAACGCCCCCGTCACTTTGGTGCCAACGAGCCGCGCGGGCCGGACTATCGCGCTTTCACGGTCAAATTCGATGAAACGATCGCAGCCGAAGATCTATGTGAGGCCGAGGAGCTCGACCGTCTGAGAGGTTATCTCGACAAGCAGCTCTCGAATTTACAGGGCGTGGTCGCGCGGCTTGCCAATCGCCTCCAGCGGCGCTTGATGGCTCAGCAGAACCGCTCCTGGGAATTCGATCTTGAGGAAGGTCAACTCGATCCCGCACGCCTGTCGCGCATCATCATCGACCCGCTGCACCCGCTTTCGTTCAAGGCCGAGAAGGACACCCAGTTCCGCGACACGGTCGTCACGCTGTTGCTTGATAATTCCGGCTCAATGCGTGGCCGTCCGATCACAGTGGCCGCCACTTGCGCCGATATTCTCGCGCGTACGCTTGAGCGTTGCGGCGTCAAGGTCGAAATTCTCGGCTTTACCACGCGCGCCTGGAAGGGCGGGCAATCGCGCGAGCACTGGCTTACGGCGGGCAAGCCGGCCAACCCCGGCCGGCTCAACGACCTGCGCCATATTATTTACAAGTCGGCCGACGCACCCTGGCGGCGCGCACGCAAGAATCTCGGCCTGATGATGCGCGAAGGTCTGCTCAAGGAAAATATCGATGGCGAGGCGCTCGACTGGGCGCACAAGCGCCTGTTGGGGCGCACCGAGCAACGCAAAATTCTCATGATGATTTCCGACGGTGCGCCGGTCGATGATTCCACGCTTTCGGTCAACCCCGGCAACTACCTTGAACGTCATCTGCGCTGGGTCATCGAGGAGATCGAAACCCGTTCTCCGGTCGAGTTGATTGCCATCGGCATCGGCCATGATGTCACGCGTTACTATCGCCGTGCCGTGACCATCGTCGATGCCGAAGAACTCGGCGGCGCGATGACCGAGAAGCTCGCCGAGCTGTTCGAAGAACACGCCGCCGCCGAGCGGCCGAGCCCGCGCGTGCGGAGACGCGTCGCTTGAAGTTTCTCTTCTGCCGTTCGCTTGCTGGCGGCGCCCTTCTTGTCGCACTGGTCATCCTGGTCGCCACTTCTGCCTTCGCCCAGACGCCGCGTTATGCAGTGGCGTCCACGCGCATCGAAATCGGCGCGGTACCGATCACGTCATTCGACAATCGCGATCCGTCGCAAATCCGCTTCGGCGCGCTGGAATTCCGGGGCGGGCTCGAACTGACGTCAAACAATCCCGCCTTTGGCGGAATTTCCGGTCTTCATATCGAGCCTGACGGCGCGC
Source organism: Pseudolabrys sp. (assembly GCA_036003145.1). GTDB lineage: Bacteria > Pseudomonadota > Alphaproteobacteria > Rhizobiales > Xanthobacteraceae > Pseudolabrys. The sequence continues at coordinate 1,536 of DASYSQ010000030.1, read as the reverse complement.
ACTTTCTCGCGATCACCGACCGTGGCTCCTGGCTGCGCGGCCGCATCGTGTATCGCGATGGCAAACCCGTCGGCATTACCGATGCCGAAATAGCGCCGATCCTCGGATCAGATGGCAGGCCGCTGGCTGCGCGAGGCTGGTACGATACCGAATCCCTCACCGAGCGCGACGGAATCTTCTATGTCGGCATCGAACGGGTCGAACAGATCGTGCGTCTCGATTACAGGCGTGACGGCTTCAAGGCGCGCGCGGAGCCGATCAAGGTCCCGCCCGATTTCAAAACCTTCAAATACAACCGAAGTCTGGAATGCCTGGTGGCGCCGCCGCGGGGCTCGCCTCTCTCAGGCATGTTGATCGTGGTCACCGAGCGCAGCCTCGATGCCCGGGGCAACCTGCGCTCGTTTCTTCTGGACGGCGACCGCGTTACACGCTTCAGCGTCAGGCGTACCGATGACTTCGATGTCAGCGACTGTGCGATCCTTCCACCCGGCGATCTTTTGCTGCTCGAGCGCCGCTACTCGCTGCTGCGCGGCGTTGCGATGCGCATTCGGCGCGTGCCGCTGGAAAGCCTGAAAATGGATGCGCTGGTCGATGGTCACGCAATGATCGAGGCGGATCTCGCCTATGAGATCGACAATATGGAAGGCATGGCCGTGCATCGGACCAGTAGCGGCGAAACGATCGTCACGCTGGTTTCGGACGACAATTTTTCATTTATCCAGCGCAATCTGCTGTTGCAGTTCGCGATCGTGGGGGAGTGAGAGAGGCCTTCGTCATGGACGGCTATGGCCGGGCATGACAAAGAATATCCCGCCGAGATTGCCTTAGCTCGCGGTGGCTTCGCGCTTCTTTACGATTTGGCGCTTGAGCTCAAGCACCCGGGGCGCCAGCTCGTCATCCTTGGCCTTGAGAAGGAACGCATCAAGGCCGCCACGATGATCGACGGTCTTCAACGCATTCGCCGACACGCGCAGCCGGATCCTGCGGCCGAGGGTGTCCGAAATCAAAGTGACATTGCGCAGGTTCGGGAGGAACCGCCGCTTGGTCTTGATGTTGGAGTGGCTCACTTTGTGGCCGACCAGTGGCCCTTTACCGGTCAGGTCGCAACGCCATGACATAGCTTAGTCCTCAAAAACACCGGCGCGAACACGCGCCGGTTCCGGTCAATCGTGTGGTTAGATTGGCCGGACGTATAGTAAGCGGGGTTAAAGGCGTCAAGCCGAGCAGTTCCGCGCCATTTAACGAATTTTATGTGCCGCCGGCAGGCTCCCCGGGCCGGGCGAACACAGTTTCGACGAAATCCGCATAGACCAACCAGACACTGAACTGCTGCCGGCCAGCACCCAGTAACTTTGCGGCCCTCGCCCATATCTGTCTGAGGGTCGTTGTATGCCGGATCGCAGCGGGTGATATGGTTGGACGTTCAATCGCTGGCGCGCGGAAGGGTTGAGTCTTGCATCAAGGCCTACAACGCTCGCTGTTAGCGTCAGGTGCACTGGTCCTGGCCATCCTCGGCGCCATTGCGCCAGCGGCAGC
>DASYSQ010000029.1:0-10116 GCA_036003145.1 Pseudolabrys sp. | reverse complement strand
GGCCGATCTTTTGCCGGCTCGACGACTTTTCATCACCCTTGACTGCATCGTATCCAGATTGGGACAAAGCATAAATAGTACATATTCGCTGTCACCTATTAGACATTCGAGGGGGGCTTTTTGCCGCGTTTCTGATGATTTCGCTGGCTTTGCCGCAGCGCAGCAAATTTGGCGCCTGTCAAATGGAGGATGAGGGGAGAAATCTGGAGTTCCCGCCAAAGTCGACGCTCTTGGATCGGGCGCGAGGTTGCGCGATGACCCACGTTGCCCCTCTGGCCCCTCGCAACGAGGCCGAATTTTCCACAGAGCTGGAAATTCACAGCCATTCCCGGCTTTTCGGCGAAAAGCGGAATTCAAGTAGCAGGAGAAGCCGCCGATCGAGACGGCCTCACGTGATGGGTCGCTGAGCGCGCTATTGACGGCCCTTGGTTGGGCCGTCCCTGGTCGTTCGCGGTGCGCTCCTCATGGAGCAAGGAACGGCGAAATTGATCCCAGAACCATGACGCGCGTTTTTACAGGCCGGAACTGACCTTTGGGCCGATACCGGCAGCCAGAACCCGCGCCCTCTTGCTTACGACAGCTTGCTGAATGCTTTCATGGCGCCCGCCTTGAGGGGCTCTGTGGTCGCGAGCGTGACCTCCTGAGCCAACGCTGTCAGTTCTCTCGTTTGTTCGGTCAGAATTTCGAACTGCTTGCGCGAATGATTGGTCGACAGTTCGAAAAATTCCGAAGGCGATTTCACGCTCGACAGTTTTTGGACGAATTCAAGGGCCGCCTCGGTATTGGCGCGAGCGAATTCGACGAATTTGGCGCTGTAATCTTGCGCACCCTTAACGGCCGTCGAGCAACTGTCCTGCATTAAGGTGGTTGTTTCAGCTGCGGCGGCACTCATCTTCTCGAGAGTTTCCTTGGCGCCGTTTCCTGCCATTGCGCGGAACGCTTGCGTAGCATCGGCCTTGGAAGAGCCGACTGACTTTGTCGTAGTGGCTTTGCTCGAAGGATCCATCATGGCACCCACTCCTTTAGGTCATATTCGGTCGTCTGAATGAAAACCGAAGTGTGCCAGAGGATAGGTACAAAATCGATTGGCCTGAGGTCCAATGGGAGTCATAGCCGCTGAGGGCCCATAGTGGGCACTCGCTCGCCCACCGCCTCATTTGCGAGGTCTCCAGCGCGATTCCCGATATTCTACCAGCGCTTGCCGCAACAATGGCGTCAGCATTCATGAGAACGTCAGCGACGCCAATCGAGCATGACAGCCTCCCCGGCAACGGTAATTCCCACATCGCAGCACTGGAGGTGTTTTGGCCGATCCCTTCGGGTCAGGTTGCAAGATAATCGTGAACAACGGTCCCGAGCCCCAGTGTGAGATCGGAAATAATGTGAACTCCGGAAATGACGTCCCGCACCGGCAAGGCGGCAACCGGCGCCAGTGCATGGTGAAATAGCTCGATTGCCGCCGGTCCTTCCCATGCTCCCTTGACGGTGATGTCTTCGCAGAAATAGCGTACCAGCTCACAGATGCGCGCACTGCCATCCACGTGCGGGATAATTTTCAGCAAATAGTTTGGGGTCGAGAGCGACGCCAGGATTTTGTCGTGATCCAGCGCACGATGCTTGAAACCCATGGTCGCAACTGCCACAGGTACCGGACCGAACCTGAGTACGCCAAGCAACGTATCCTTCTCTACCGTGAGCTTCGGTGCCGCAAGCTTCTTCGGAAAGCCCCACAATTCGCGCCCGCCCGCGATCGGAGGTTGGTCGTCCAGGTACATGGCGTGGACATACCCACCTTGCTCCCTGCCAAACTTCACCGGGATCACCTGTCCACTCTCGGTGTAATCTCCAAAGCCCGTCGAGTCAGGCATGCGGATGAATTCGTATTTGACGATGGGTTCCGTCATCTGCAGCGGGGCCGGAATAACAGCTCTCAATGCATCCGGATCGGTGCGATAGGTGATGATGAAGAATTCGCGATTGACGAACCGATACGGCCCCGGCGGGAACGCCGGACTTGTCAGCGGCATCGCGAAAGCGCGTGCTTTAACTTCGGCTTCATCCATCTTTCACTCCTCAATCCGGCGCGAAACTCATTTGGTGAGATCGTAAACCCGCATGCCCTCCCACAGTTCTTCAGGTTTGGCCCAATCCGTGTTGGCCGCCGCGCGCCGCACATCCGCGAGGCCCGCGGCCCAGAGCTCGGTCACCGTGGCGCGCGAAAATTCGCAGTCTTTCGACTGACTGGAATACGGCAGACGGCGGTTGATGAGATGCGCCACAGTAACCTGCCCCGCTTTACTGGCCTCGGTCAAAAGCTTGGCATCCGCATCCGTCGCAAGCGTCGGAGGGAGCTTTGCAAGAAGACGGCACAGGGCGGCGCGCAACTCAGCCAGTTCCTTGACCCGCTTTGTATTGAAGCGCGTCTTGCTCGAATAGCGGATGTCCTTTTCCCGCTCCATCACTCGGTCAAGGGAGTCTGGCAACTCACCCTGCATACTGAACAAGTCCACTTGAATGATCAGCGCGTTCATCTGTGGCGAATCGTCAAGGACGTACCAAAGTGGCGTGTTTGATACGAGGCCGCCATCCCAATAGTACTCGCCATCGATCTTGACCGACGGGAAGCTGGGCGGGAGTGCGCCGCTGGCGCGCACGTGGTCAGATCCAATGCGGGTCTGTCGATTGTCGAAGTAAATGGAATTGCCTGCCTTGACGTTGACCGCGCCAAGCGAAAGGCGCACGTCGCCCTGATTGATGAGATCGAAGTCGACAAGCTCTTCCAGCGTGCTCTTGAGCATATCGGTCTGGTAGACACTTGATGTGGAATCGTCGTCGGCACGGCCGAAGAACGCCGACGGCATCCGCGGAGCAAAAAACCCTGGCACACCAAACGCGGCGGCAGCCGCTACGCTAAAACCGTTGAAAGCCGGCCGGAGAGAACCAACCGACGCCGGCGGAATGAACGGGGCGATCGCGGAAACGCGGTTCCAGAATTCGCGCAGCCGTTCGACCCGACGTTCCGGCGGATTCCCGGCTATCAAGGCCGCGTTGATGGCGCCGATCGAGACCCCGGCAATCCAATCTGGAATGACACCCGCCTCGGCGAGGCCCTCGTACGCCCCCGCCTGATAGGCGCCTAACGAACCTCCGCCTTGAAGCACAAGAACAGTATGATCGTGCTTCGGCGGCACGTTTCGCGACTGCGATTGTGACTTTCGTGCGACGTCCATCGCTTCAAGCTCCGACGAGTGACTGCGGAGTTCAGTTTTGCCGATCGAGGCCTGCGGTGTCCCAGCACCAATTCGGTTCCATCTGGCACCAATCGCACCATATCCGGATTGAGATCACGATCTATTGGACCGGAGGCCAATTTTCCCGGATTTGAGTCCAGTCGATTTCGTGGAAATAGGAATCCCAAAAAACATGGGCCTTCTGCTTTTGGCCCAGCGTGGATGCACAATTCTTGGGTCAGAATTTCTGGTGCATGACGACGATCGAAACGCCGGACGCACGCAACGGTCAATCCGTGCGGGTGAGCTGGTATTCTTCGGCTATGCGTTCAAATGACTCGGCGGTGCTTTTAATCCGGTAGGACAGCCGCTTGTCCCGTTCGATGGGCAGCGAACGAACGATCTTGTATTTGCCGCGCGAAGCGTTGTTACCAAACTGCGGATCGTAATAAACGTTCTGGCCCGCCGAATATTTGTGGTTCAAAACAATCCTCATGATCAGGCTTCGGCGTATCGAAGCGAAATTCTGGCGGACCAGCAAAGCCCCGGCTGTTGGCCGGGGCTGCAAGCGGGATCAGGCGTTCTGCAGATCGGAAGCGGCCTGCTTTCCGCGCTCCGTCACCACTTCGTAGGTGAGGCGCTGACCCTCGTTGAGGGTGCTCATGCCGGCGCGCTCGACTGCACTGATGTGCACGAACACGTCGCGCGAGCCATCGCTCGGCGTGATGAATCCAAAACCCTTTTGAGTGTTGAAGAACTTGACGACACCTGTAGCCATGCTGACGTTCCTTAGGTTAGATGCTGCTTCGAGTTGAGACGCACACGTGCGTTCATCACACCGTGCGATCGAAACATTCGAGTTTTTGGGGGTGACTTGACAAGCGCCCAAGTCATGGCCGCACAGCAAGGCAGTGCCGAAAAAACCTCGTTTCAACAGGCGCTGCGTACACTATTTGGCCGGAAAGGTCCACTTTTTGTTGTCACGCTGCGGCCAACGCCGCATCGGTCTTTATTGAGGTTCGCTAACGGGACAGCTGTTGGTTAATCAGTATGCACCGCAAACGTTTTAAATTGACATTCAGACGGCCATTTTCGGTCAAAGGCATCGATCGGCCGCTGTCGCCAGGGGACTATGAGCTTGTGCCCGACCATGAATTGACAGGCGAATTGTACTTCCCGGAGTACCGCCACGTTGTGTCGTTGCTCTTTGTTCCGCCCCAGGCGCACAAGCGTTCTATTATCGTGAAGGCGAGCGTCGACGCTGCCGACATCCTTGCGTCGCATGTTCGCGATCAAGCCTGCGACTGACCATGATCGATGGTTGTCGTCGGGAACGCCGCTCCCCGGTGCAAAAGATCAGGTTATTTATTTCTTCGCGTCCGAACGGCGAATGCTCTTGATGGATAGCACCGGCCGTCCCGACTTTTCGGCAATTTCCCGATCCTGCTCGATTATAAAGCTGCGCGCGGGGGCGTCTTTTTCGAGGCCGCCGAGCAACTCGGCCGGAACGCGACGGTTTGAGCGCTGCGAACCGTCCTCATACACCACGTCGAAAAAGACGAACTCGCCCTTTGGGTTGGTGCCCGGTTTCTTCGGCATGGCTGTCCTTTTACCAAAAAAAACGCCAGCGCTCACGCGCTGGCGTCGTCGTCGTAACCAAACTCAGACGGCCTGGAGATTGGCGGCAGCAGATTTACCGCTGCGCTGATCCGCCTGCACATCGAACGAAAGCTTCTGGCCTTCATTGAGATTGTGCATGCCGGCGCGCTCGACGGCCGAAATGTGAACGAACACATCCGGGCCGCCATTGTCCTGCACGATGAACCCAAAACCTTTTTGGGCGTTGAAAAACTTAACTGTACCTGTGGCCATCGATGGCCTCCTTATAAAACGCGCAAGGCGTCGTTTCCCCATACAAACCATTCGCAGGGGCTCTTTACATCCGGATTTTGCGTGTTCTTGGGGAAGGCCGTATGGCCGAAACTGCAAGGTCAAGCGCAATCGCGAACTCCGCCAATTTAGCAATACCGCACACGCATTGCAATCAGCGTCACATCACCACAGCCGCTTGCCATTATTTGCTATGGTACGGCCGCATGAAGAAAGACATCTCTTTCTACTCCGAGGCCCTCGGAAAAGAGCTTCACGGTTCCTATACCCTTGAACAGGGCACACTCACCGTTTACTCCGAGGACCGCGAAAAACAAATCCAGGTTGGGACAAGCGCGAAGGATCCGGAGTACCTCGCACGTCAGATGCTCATCGAAATTGAGCGCGAGAGAACGGGCTGATTGCCAGCCAATCCGGCGTGAGCGATCCTGCCGTCACAACCCGGCGACAAGCGGGTCTCTTTTCAGGTTTCCGGTTTTTGCGCGGACTGTCGGTCCGCTGACGCGCGGACTTCGCGGAAAGAGACCAGGCGCCCCTGCGCTTCATCCCACAGCACAAGCCGCACACAGCGAAAACTTTCGAGCAGCGTCACACGGCCGACGTCACGTAACTCCGGGTGGTCGCGCAGTACGCATGGCAGCCGGTAATACGGAATACGGCTGCAGAGATGGTGTACATGGTGAATGCCGATATTCGCTGTAAACCAGCGCAACAACGCAGGCAGATCATAGTGTGAGCTGCCGTGCAAGGCAGCATCATGCAGGCTCCATTTCCCGTTGCGTTCCCACATCGTGTATTCAAATTGGTGCTGCACGTAGAACAGCCAAACACCGGCCGTCGCCGCAAGCATCATGATCGGAAGATGTACGACCAAGAATGCTTTGATGCCGATCAACCACCAGAGCGCGGCAACAATCAGCGCGATTGCAAGGTTGGTGAGCATTGTGCTGGCCCAGGGCTGCCAGCCGTTGCGCATAAGCCCCACTGGCAAGCGATGCTGAAGGAGAAATAGATAGGCCGGCCCAATGCCGAACATGACGGCCGGATGGCGGTAGAGGCGGTACTTCAGCCTGCCCCAGAACGGGCGCGCCAGATATTCGTGCACTGTCAAAGTATCGACATCACCGAAACCCCGACGATCCAGGTTGCCAGCCGTCGCATGGTGCAGAGCGTGAGTGCGTCGCCAGAAATCATAAGGCGTCAACGTGAGCGCGCCGATGAGACGACCGATCCAGTCATTCGCCTGACGGTGGGCAAAGAAGGTGCCATGGCCACAGTCGTGCTGGATCATAAACAGGCGAACGAGAAAACCTGCGGCTGGAACCGCAATGAACAGCGGGGCCCAGGCATAACCCAGCGAGAAAGTGAACCACGCTGTCATCCACAAGATCACCAGCGGCACAAACGTAATCGTCAGCTCGGCGATGCTGCGCACCTGACTAGGCTTGCGATAGTTGGCAAGAATCTGCGTCAAGGAGCGCGCATCTGTCGCGCCAATGCTCGAATTATGTCCAAGGCTCAAGATGATTTCCGTAACCGGCCGCGCGACCGAATCGCCGTTCTCTTCTTAGCAAGCCGGCGCACCGTTGTCGCCGGCGCGTCAACATTGTCATTCGCCAGGCGCAGAGCCCGAAGCCGCATCATATTGGCCTGACGCGCGAGCGTCTCAGCCTCATAGTCGCGCGTCGCCTGGATCCTGTCACGTTCGCGTCCGGCTTTCAGCGCGGCCGCCGCGTGATTATTGACTTTCAACGTCGCCATCGGAGGCCCTTTGCTGCCGTTAAAAAGTCCCGCACGCCAACGAATCGGCGGCGGGACTCTGAACCATATGCTCTGCCAGTACATCCGTGGTCAGAGCAAAATGGTCTTTCGCGCGATCGATCAGGCGGCGCGCAGATTTTCCGCGGCCGACTTACCCGAGCGGCGGTCTGCGACAATATCGAAGCTGACATTCTGCCCTTCGTTGAGGGTGCTCATGCCTGCGCGCTCGACTGCGCTGATATGGACGAAGACGTCCTGTCCGCCATTGGCCGGTTGAATAAATCCAAAGCCCTTTTGGCTGTTAAACCACTTAACGGTTCCCTTGTTCATAGCGACTTCCTTTCACTGACGAGTTTGCACACAGGACCGAACGCACGAAGTTTTCGGCGCCATTGTCCCGGTTGGTCGATTTTGGAGAAGTGTCTGAAACGTGCTCGCTCGTCAGTAACGAAGCGGAGCGGCCCAGTCGTTCGGCCAAGTATCGAATAACGGCAGTTATATAGGATTGAATTGGGACTTCTTCAAGGCCGTCCGCTCACCATCGTAAACGGGGCCGACGGAGCGAGCGCTTTGCTGTGCGCTCTCACTTCCCGTTTCCTTGCCGAGCGGAAGATCCGTCAACCGCGACAGGCTGTTTCATGCGCCAAAGTTGAAAGCCACTCACTCTGATCGCACCCTCGATTCGAATTCGGGAAAACCCGTGCGGGGGAGCTCTGGAAGCTTCGATAACGCCTTCCGAATGCCACGGCGCAAACTGGGCGGGCAGCTTGCTGCCCTCCGCATCACCGGCAAAGGCGCAGAGACTGTCGTTCGCTTCGGACTTGAAAATGTAGATCCGCATTGTCTGAGACTCTACCTTCTTGCGGCAGGACGACCGCGCTCCGCGGGTTTCGGCCTGCCGTTGGCGTCAAGACCGGGCTTCTTGCGCGGAGCCGCGATAGAGCCGTCGAAGATTGCCTTCTTGCGAGCGAGCTTGCGGGACCGGCGCACCGCCTCACTTTTCTCGCGAGCCGTCTGCTCGGAAGGTTTTTCGTAAAAGCGCCGTCGTTTCATTTCGCGAAAGACGCCTTCGCGCTGCATCTTCTTCTTCAAGACCCGGAGAGCCTGTTCGACATTGTTGTCGCGTACGAAAACTTGCAATTTAAATTCCTTTGCCTGGGAGGAGAGAGCGGTGGCGCAGTAACGGCACGCGCTAGTACAGGACGTGCGATGCAGTCATCCAGTCGTGACCGCATGCACCGCAAAGCCACCGATGATGAACTAGTCCTTTGCCGTGATATTCCGAGGCGGCTGGCGCGACGGTCGCCTTGTTGCATCGCGGGCAATACCTGCCGCTTCCGGAATTATCGTTACAGGCCGACATGTCACGGCGAGATCGAAGCCAGTGGCCGGCTGAATACGCGACGAAAGTTTGTGTTTGGACTTGAGTCACGTTTGCTCCCTTCAAGGCGGGAGCACGGGCGCGTCTCTCAGCCACCGGCGCCGAAGATGAAGGCCGATGATCAAATCACCATAGGTGTTTGCGTCACAAATAGCCAGCTTCGTCCCGATAGCCTGCGCATCGTGTTGCTGGCGTGCGTTAAATAGTGAGAGGGCCAAGCCTTTGACAAGCCTTTGGCCTGGCGACGTTATTTGGTTGCGGGGGTAGGATTTGAACCTACGACCTTCAGGTTATGAGCCTGACGAGCTACCGGGCTGCTCCACCCCGCGTCAAAATGTTAAGCGCGGGGCTGGCCCGCGCCGTTCGAGGGCTATGTAGCAACGCCGGGTGCCAATGGGAAGGGTGAAAAGCATTGGTTTTCATCAACATGTCATGCGACGGCGGCAAAAAGTGACAATGATGGGGATTGCTGGGGGAACTGAGAAGAGGCCGCAGCGTCTGCGCAATCAACTCGGCGCGTGCCATGATCTCGCCGTACTGACGCGTTCGACCGCCCCGCGCGGTAAAGCTTTTGTGAAAAAATGGGGTGTGCTTGGCATTTTCATCGGCCGCTTTTTCGATCCCCGTGAGCTTGAGCCGAAATGCGGGAATAAGCAGCGAGGCAGCCCCGGATTTCGCGGAGCAGCCCGAGCTACGCTCGCCACACCAAGACACTCTCTCGGGAGTCGCTCGTGGCCGGCGATTATCTTATGTCATCGCAGGATCATAAGCAGGTAAGGACGATTCAACTCTTGATCATCTCTTAGCTGCCCACTGCTGGCGACATTGAGATTATTATTACTGAGACCTGCAACCGTGTTCCGAATCTCAGAACCTTTTATCGGACCGAATACTGCTGCTGCGCAGTCGTGGACGAGGTTTATAAAATCTCCGACCCTTAATGGCTGGTCGCTGCTCTGTATCTGTATTCTTACCTTGGCAATGAATGCTCGGGCTTCACCAGAGTTTATGTCTCCTAGGGAAGCGAAAAGGTGGCTGACAAGGTTATCGGTTTGGGGCCCTGAGACAGAAACAACAATCTGGCCTCGCAAATCCTGGAAAATTGGGTGCGTAGTCTGCATGACTGTCTTGTCAGAAAGATCCGCTTCGCCGTGCGCTGATGCGCCAGGCTCGTACGGAATGGGCGGGACAGCCGGCGCTGGCTGCTGCCACGGAAACGGTGCGGCTACGGGCTGTTGTTGTCGTTCCTTCGCAAGCGAAGATAAATACTTCTGCCACACTGGTTCGTATTTAGGTTTCGTACCCAACCCTTCGTTTTTAACAAACCAGTCAATAATCCTCGCGGCATCAGAATAACTTCCGATCTCGTTTGCTGCGCGTTTGAATGCCTCGGGATTATCGTGACCAAGCGTCATGACAAGGCGCGTTTCCGGAGAAAGAGTTCGCACAGGCTGCGTTGGATCCGACCTGTCCCCCGCGACACGCGCTTTTAAAAATTGCTGCCATGCTTGCTCATAATCAGGCAAACCCAGCGCTCTATCCAACAAAGAGCGTCTGGCAAACTTTTGATTTTTAACAAACCAGTCAATGATCCGCTCGGGCTCATTAATGGAGTTTGCTCCGGTTTCCCGTATTGCTCGAGCAAATTCGCGGCGATCAATGCTTGGAAGTGCGTCAACAAGATCGTGAGCCGGAGTCCGACTATAATGGACCCCATTCGAGGGACCACCCGTTGAATCCGGAAGGAGGATGGGCTGACCGCCGCGATCATCATCAGGCCTGTTGCGCAGCTCTACCAGCCTGTCGGTCAGTTCGTCCCGGCGCTGCTTGCAGACCGCGATATCGTTGAGAATG
>DASYSQ010000028.1:0-31815 GCA_036003145.1 Pseudolabrys sp. | reverse complement strand
CATGGCTCGCTCTACATGCTCGGCGCCTATTTTGCCGCAACGTTTGCGGCCTGGACCGGCAGCTTCGTGTTTGGCGCCGTGCTCGCGCTTGCCGCCACGCTGCTCGTCGGAATGGCGGTGGAAGTGATCGCCATGCGGCGCCTCTACGGACGCGACCATCTCGATCATGTCCTCGCGACCTTCGGGCTCATCCTGTTTTTCGATGAGCTGGTGCGGCTGATCTGGGGCGCGGGCGGCATGAGCCTGCCGTTGCCGTCATGGCTCAATACTTCAGTTCGGATTCTGCCGGGCGTCGATTACTCCGCGTACAAGCTCTCCATCATCGTGGTGTCGCTTGCGGTTGCGGCGTTTCTTTATGTCCTCGTCATGCGCACGCGTCTCGGCATGCTCATCCGCGCCGGTGCGTCGAACCGCGAAATGATCGGCGCGCTTGGCGTCAATATCAAACTGCTGTTCACGCTGGTGTTCGGGCTTGGCGCCGCGCTCGCAGGCCTTGCAGGACTGATGCAGGCGCCGATCTTGACCGTCCAGATCGGCATGGGCGAAAACATCCTCATCCTCGCCTTCGTCATCACGGTTATCGGCGGCATCGGCTCGATCCGCGGCGCGTTCGTCGCTGCCATTCTGGTGGGGTTTATCGACACGCTCGGGCGCGCTTATTTCACCGATCTGCTGCGGCTCGCCTTCACAAAGGAAACGGCGGCGACGGCTGCGCCGGCTCTCTCCTCCATGCTGATTTATCTACTGATGGCGATTGTCCTGGTGATCCGGCCGGAAGGCCTGTTTCCCGCGAGCAGCAAATGACGCGGACGCTCAATCTACGCGCAGTCGTTGTGATATTGTTGCTACTCGCGCTGGTGCTGCTTCCGGTCTATGTCGAACTCACCGGCAGCCGCTTTCTGCTCACGCTGTTTACCCGCATCGTGATCCTGGCCCTCGCAGCCGTGAGCCTCAACCTGATCCTCGGCTATGGCGGGATGATGAGTTTCGGTCACGCCGCTTATCTTGGCATTGGTGGCTATTCCGTCGGAATTCTCGCCTTCGAAGGCGTCACAAGCGGTTTCGTTCAGTGGCCGGTAGCGCTCCTGGTCTCTGCGCTGTTCGCGCTGGTGATCGGCGCGCTCAGTCTGCGCACGCGCGGCGTCTATTTCATCATGATCACTTTGGCGTTTGCGCAAATGGCCTATTACATCGTTGCAGGACTTGCCCGCTATGGCGGCGACGATGGTCTGACTATCGAGAAGCGTAGCCAATTCTTCCCGCCGCTGAATCTGTCGAATAAAATGCAGTTCTATTACCTTTGTCTCGCGCTGCTTTTTGCGTCGATATACCTTGTCTGGCGTATCGTGAATTCCCGCTTTGGACTGGCGGTTCAGGGCGCCCGGTCGAACGATACGCGCATGCGCGCCATCGGCTTCCCAACCTATCGTTACAAACTCACCTGCTTCGTCATTGCCGGCACGCTCTGCGGCCTCTCCGGCACGTTGCTCGCCAATCACACCGATTTCGTCAGCCCGGCAATGATGTATTGGACGCGTTCGGGCGATCTCATCATCATGGTCGTGCTCGGTGGTATGGGCTCGACGTTCGGCCCGTTGTTCGGCGCGGTGGCGCTGCTGGTGCTGGAAGAGGTTCTTTCCGGTATCACCGAATATTGGCAGATCATCCTCGGGCCGCTCCTGTTGCTTGTTGTGCTGTTCGCGCGCGGCGGCATCGATGGCCTTCTCGGCAAGATGCGCCAAAAGGTGCACCATGACTGATTTGCTCGGCGTGGAGAATCTTGCGAAGCGTTTCGGGGGCATCACTGCTACTGACGATCTCACTTTCGGTATCCCCGAGGGTGAATTGCATGCCGTGATCGGGCCTAACGGAGCGGGCAAGACAACGCTGATCGCGCAACTCAGCGGCCAGCTCAGGCCCGACTCCGGGCGCATCAATTTCGCGGGCGGCGATATCACTGCGGTACCCATGCATGCCCGCAGCGCGCTCGGACTGGCGCGCTCGTTTCAGATCACGTCGCTCTTTCTCGATCTGAGCGTCCTCGACAACGTGGCGCTGGCGGTGCAGGCGCGCGCTGGCCATTCTTTTCATTTCTGGCGCAATGCGCGGCGTGAACCGGAGCTGCGCGATCCGGCGCGCGCGGCTCTCGCGCGTGTAGGCTTAAAGGAGCGTGCGGACCTTCCGGCATCCGCACTCAGCCATGGCGAGCATCGGCAACTTGAGCTTGCGATGGCGCTCGCGTCCAAACCGCGCATGTTGCTGCTCGACGAACCAATGGCGGGCCTCGGACCTGAGGAATCCGCTCGCATGGTTGCCACGCTGCGCGAACTCAAGAAAGAGCTGACGATCCTGCTGGTCGAGCATGACATGGAGGCTGTTTTCGCGCTTGCCGACCGCATCACGGTCTTGGTCTATGGCCGGATGATTGCTTCCGGCCGGCCTGAAGACATCCGCAGCAATGCCCAGGTCCGCGACGCCTATCTCGGCGAGCAGGAGGCCGTGCATGGCTGAGCCCGTGCTCGCGCTGGACGGCGTCGAAACCTGCTACGGACTCAGCCAGGTCTTGTTCGGCGTCTCGCTCGTCATCGCCCCCGGCGAAATGGTGACGTTGATGGGACGCAACGGCATGGGCAAGACCACGACGGTACGCTCCATCATGGGACTTACGCCCGCGCGGGCCGGGGCCATTCGTTTCATGGGCGAAGAGATCAGAAGCCTGCCCTCGTACAAGGTGGCGCAGCGCGGGGTCGGCCTCGTGCCGGAAGGACGCCAGATCTTCCCGAACCTTTCGGTTCGCGAGAATTTGCTGGCCACCGCCGTCAAGCGCAATGGCGAAGGTTGGACGCTCGCAAAAATATACCAGCTGTTCCCACGGCTCGCCGAGCGCGGTGACAGTATGGGAAATCAACTCTCTGGCGGAGAGCAGCAAATGCTCGCAGTTGGCCGAGCACTGATGACCAATCCGCGTCTGCTCATCCTCGACGAGGCGACTGAAGGTCTGGCACCCCTGATCCGTGCCGAAATCTGGCGCTGCCTTGCCAGCCTGAAGGCATCAGGCTTGTCGGTCCTGGTGATCGACAAGAATGTCGGCGCACTATTGCGCGTCGCCGACCGGCATTTCCTGATCGAGCGTGGGCGCGTGGTGTGGAAAGGCTCATCTCAGGAGCTTGCCGCAGCGCCTGACGTGCAGCACCGGTATCTCGGCGTCTGATTTACTCCGCAGGCTGTAACGGCGGGCTGCCACGGCGGATGAAAGTAAAGTTCGCGCCGCCCAGCTTGCGGTGCAGCCGGTCGAGCAGCAAGTAAATGACCGGTGTCGTGTAGAGCGTGAGCACCTGCGACACCAAAAGCCCGCCGATGATGGTGATACCGAGCGGCCGCCGCAATTCAGAACCCGGTCCGATGGCGATCACCAGCGGCAATGCGCCGAGCATGGCGGATAGTGTCGTCATGAGAATTGGCCGAAATCGGACGAGGCAAGCATCGTGAATTGCACGTTGCGGCGACAGCCCCAGTCGTCTCTCACCGTCGAGAGCGAAGTCCACCATCATGATGCCGTTCTTCTTCACGATGCCAATCAGAAGAATGATGCCGATAAAGGCGATCACCGACAGTTCGGTGCCTGAAACCTGTAGTGCCAGCAAAGCGCCCAAACCCGCCGAGGGTAACGTCGAGATGATGGTCAGCGGATGCGCGAGGCTTTCATACAGGATGCCGAGCACGATATAGACCGCGACTAACGCCGCCAGTAGCAACAGGGGTTGCGCGCCGACGGCTTGCTTGAAGGCCTGCACATCGCCGGCGAAATCCGCGTGAATGGTGTCGGGAATGTGCATTTCAGCGACAGCGCGCTCGATCGCGCTAGTGGCGTCTTCGATCGCGGTATTGGGCGCCAGATTGTAGGTAATGGTCACCGAGGGAAACTGTCCCTGATGGTTCACGACAAGGGGGGCGATACCACGTTCTGTCTGCGTCACCGCCGATAACGGCACCTGGGCGTCGCCATTGCCGGGGACGTAGACACGGGAGAGGTCGGTCGGATCGCGCTGATAAGAGGGGTCGACTTCCAAAATCACGCGATATTGGTTGCGCGGACCATAGATAGTCGAGATCTGGCGCTGCGAAAACGCATTGTTGAGCGCATTGTCGATATCCTGCACACGCACGCCGAAACGCGACGCTGCGGCCCGGTCGATATTGATATTGGCCTGCAGGCCGCCTTGCTCGCGGTCGGTGGTGACGTCCACAATTCCGGGCAACTGCTTCACGCGATCGACCACGCGGGGTACCCATTTTTGCAGTTCGTCGATGTCAGCGCTCCACAGCGTGAACTGATATTGCGAATCGCTTTGCCGTCCGCCGGCCCGCAGATCCTGTGCCGGAAACATGAATACGCGGATGCCCGGGATCTGGTTGAGCTTGGTACGCAGACGCCCGACAACCTGGAGAGTGGTGACATTGCCGCGCTGATTGAGCGGTTTGAGACTGATGAAAAGGCGCCCGCGATTCACTGAAGCGTTGAACGGTGACGCGCCGACCGATGATCCGAGTCCTGCGACCGCCGGATCGGCGAGCACAATGTCCATCGCTTTCTGCTGCAGCTGTTTCATCGCCTCGAAAGAAATGTCAGTCGAGGCTTCAGTGCCGCCGAAGATCAGGCCGGTGTCATCCTGCGGAAAATAGCCTTTGGGCACCTTGATATAGAGCCCAATGGTGAGTGCAATCGTTGCGACGAAGACGATCAGCATAAGCGCACGATGCGCGAGCGCGAAAGACAGCGTGCGGTCGTAGAAACGGGTTATGCGTGACAAGAGACCCTCGACCCTGCGGTCGAGCCAGGTTGCGTCACGGCTCGGCGGTCGGCGCACGAAATAGGCGCATATCATTGGCGTCACGGACAACGAGACCACTGTAGAAATGGCAATCGCAAAGGCGAGCGTCACTGAAAATTCGCGGAACAGCCGTCCGACGATCCCGCCCATGAACAGCAGGGGAATAAAGGCGGCGATGAGCGACACCGAAATCGACACAACGGTGAAGCCGATTTGCCTGGCGCCCTTCAGCGTGGCGCGCAAAGGCGAGGCGCCGCGCTCAAGATAACGGAAGGCGTTTTCGATCATCACGATGGCATCGTCCACGACGAACCCGACGCTCACAGCCAGTGCCATGAGCGACAGGTTGTCGATGGAAAAGCCGGCTGCCCACATAGCCGCGCAGGTGCCGGAAAGGGCGAGCGGTACTGTGACGCCGGCCGCTGCGGTCGGTGCCAACCGGCGCAGGAAGAGAAACACCACCAGCATCACAAGCCCGACCGTGGCGGCAAGCGTGAGCTGCATGTCGTGGACGCTGGCTCGGATGGTCTGGGTGCGGTCGGTCAGTACCGAAATGTCGAGTCCGGCTGGCACCCACTGCCGGAGTTCGGGCAGGAGCGCGTAGATCCGATCGACCGTGTCGATGACATTGGCGTCGCCCTGCTTGGTAATAATGAGCAGGACCGAGGGATCCCTGTTGAACCAGCCGGCCGCGCGGCTGTTACGCACGCTCGGACGAATGGTGGCGATGTCGGAAAGGCGAATGACGTTGCCGTTGACCGTTTTTACGACCAGGGGATCGTATTCACCGGCATCCCGCAGCTGGTCGTTGATGCCAATCGTTGTTGCGCGCTTGTCGCCGTCGAATGTGCCGATCGGACCGGCAGCGTTGGAATTGGAGATCGCCGTGCGCACGTCTTCCATGGCCAATCCCATCGCGGACAGCCGCGCCGGGTCCACGCGCACGCGGATCGCCGGCTGTTCGGAGCCGGCCACTGTGACATCGGCGACGCCGGCTACCTGCGAGAGACGCTGGGCGATCACGCTGTCGGCGGCGTCATAGATCGCACTCGGCTGCATGGTCTTGGAGGTGAGCGCCAGGATCAGGATCGGCGCTGCGGACGGATTGGCCTTGCGGAAGGTCGGCAGGGTCGGGAGGTCAGTCGGAAGGTCGCTGAGCGAGGCGTTGAGCGCGGCCTGCACGTCGCGGGCGGCACCCTCGATGCTGCGCGAGAGATCGAACTGAACGGTGATGCGCGACTGGCCAAGCGATGTCACCGAGGTGAGCTCGGTGACGCCAGCGATTTCGCCAAGCCGGCGTTCGATGGGCGCGGCCACGGTCGCTGCCATTATGTTGGGATCGGCCCCAGGCCGGCTGACACTCACATTGATGGTGGGAAATTCGACGCTCGGCAGGCTGGCAACCGGCAGAAATATATAGGCCACGGCGCCAACGAGAAACAAACCAATAGCCAGCAGCGTGGTGCCAATTGGCCGGCGGATGAATGGAGAGGAGAAATTCACGGGCGGCCCTGAGCCGGGCGTGGCCGTGCGGACGGCACGGCAGGTGTTACGGCGGGCGCCACGCGCGCACGCAGACGCTCCATGTAAAGATAGATGACGGGTGTCGTGTAGAGTGTAAGCAATTGGGACAGCAGCAGACCGCCGACGATTGTGATGCCCAGCGGATTGCGCAGCTCCGAGCCCGTGCCGGCCTCAAGCGCCAGCGGCAGTGCGCCGAACAAGGCGGCCAACGTCGTCATCATGATCGGCCGGAAGCGCAGCAGAGCCGCCTGCACAATTGATTCTTCCGGTGAGAGGCCCTGATGCCGCTCGGCGTCGATGGCGAAATCGATCATCAGAATCGCGTTTTTCTTGACGATACCCATCAGCAAAACGATGCCGATCAGCGCGATCACCGACAGGTCATAGCCGAACAGCATCAAGGCCAACAGGGCGCCCACGCCGGCCGACGGCAAGGTGGACAGAATTGTGAGCGGATGGATAAAGCTTTCGTAGAGAACTCCGAGCACGATGTAGATCGCGATGATCGCCGCGAGAATCAGCCACGGCTCGCCGGCAAGCGATTTGGCGAATTCAGAGGCATCGCCGGAATAATTGCCGGTCACCGAGGATTGCATGCCGATTTCCTGTTCGACCGAACGGATAACTTTGACTGCATCAGACAGTGCGTAGCCGGGCGCGAGATCAAAGCTGATAGTGATGGACGGAAACTGCTCCTGATGTGCGATGGCGAGCGGCGCCGATGTCGGCACGAAGCGCGCAAAGGCAGACAGTGGCACCTGATTGCTGCTGGTCACTGCGCTAGGCGTGGCGGTTGTATTCGTGTTGGTATTGCCGCTTGCGGTATTGGCAACAGTTGCCGCCGTACCGGTGGAGGTGCTCGCCCCAGTGACGTAGAGCTTCCTCAGGGCGTTGGGGTCCTGTTGATAACGGGGCTGGGCTTCCAGGATGACGCGGTACTGATTTGCCTGGCCATAGATCGTCGAAATTTGCCGCTGGCCAAAGGCGTCGTTGAGCGTATCGGTCACGCTCTGCATGGAAACGCCCAGCCGGCCCGCCTGTTCGCGATCCACGTCGACCTGCACGCGCGGGCCGCCCTCCTGCGCCTCGGACGCGACCTCCTGGAACGTCGGATTGCTACGCAAAAGGCGAACGAGCTTGTCGGCCCACTCAACCACTTCGTCGCGGTCGGTGGACATGAGCGTATATTGATACTGCGCACGGCTCGCGCGTGTCGAAATCTGGATGTCCTGCGTCGCCTGAAAATAAACGGTCATACCGGGGACGTTGGCGACCGTCTGCTTGAGGCGTGCGACGATCTCGTCGACGTGTGCCTTTCGGTCGTCTCTCGGCTTGAGCGTGATCGTGAGCCGGCCGGCATTGGGCGTGGCATTGATCGGGCTCACGCCAATGACGGAAACGACGCCCGTCACATCCGGATCGGACTTGATCGCATCCTCCACGACACGCTGGCGGCGCTGCATTTCCGCAAACGAAACGTCGGTTCCGGCTTCCGTGACCGCAGTGATCAGGCCGGTATCCTGCAAGGGCAGGAAGCCTTTGGGGATAGTGATGTAGAGCAAAATGGTGGCGACCAGCGTCACCAACGTGACGATGAGCGTCTCGCGTTGCCGGCGCAAAACCCATTCGAGGCTGCGCCGATAAGCTTCAATTGTGCGTTCTGTCAGTTCGTGAAAACGGACAGTGAATGCATTGCTCGGGCCGTGAGAGTCCCCGACGTGCCGCAGCAGCCGGGCGCACATCATCGGAGTGAGTGTCAGCGAGACAATGGCGGAGGCCACTACAGCGATGGTGAGCGTGAGAGCGAATTCGCGGAACATGCGGCCGACGAGGCCCGTCATGAATAGCAAGGGGATGAAGACTGCGATGAGCGAAAGGGTCAGCGAAATCACCGTGAAGCCGATTTCGCGTGCGCCACGCAAGGCGGCGTCCAGCGCGCCTTCGCCGTTCTCCATGTGGCGGACGATATTCTCGATCATGACGATCGCATCGTCGACGACGAAGCCGGTGCCGATGGTCAGCGCCATCAATGACAGGTTATCGAGCGAAAATCCGCAGAACCACATCACGCCGAAAGTGGCGATCAGCGACAGGGGCAACGCAACGCCGGCAATAATGGTGGCGCGGATAGTTCGCAGGAAAATCAGGACGACGAGCACCACCAATGCGATGCTGAGCACGAGCGTGAACTGAACGTCACGAATGGAAGCGCGGATCGTCGTGGTGCGGTCATTGACAACGATGAGGTTCGCGCCGGCCGGCATCGCGCGCCGCAGCCGCGGCAACTCGGCGTGGATGCGCTGCACGGTCTCGATCACGTTGGCGCCCGGCTGTCGCTGCACATCGACTACGATGGACGGCTGCCCCCGGTACCAGGCGCCGACTTTGGTGTTCTCAAGCCCATCGAGTACGTCGGCGACGTCGCTGATCTTGACCGGCGCACCGTTCCGAAACGCTACGACAATGTCCCGATAAGTCTGAACGGTCGTTATCTGGTCATTGGCCGCAATGGTGTAGGACTGATGCGCGCCATCGAGCGAGCCCTTCGGTCCGGCAACGTTGGCGCCCACGATGGCCGTGCGCAGATCCTCCAGTGCAACCCCATAGGCGGCAAGGCGAGATAGATCCGCCTGAATGCGGATTGCCGGCCGGATGCCGCCCTGCACCGAGACGTGGCCGACGCCTGTTACCTCGGAAAGCCGCGGCGCCATGATCGTGTCGGCCATGTCGCTAAGCGCGCGCAAATCGATGGTTTGCGATGTCAGGGCGAGGGTGATGATGGGTGCATCTGCCGGGTTTACCTTCGAATAAAGTGGCGGGTAGGGCAGGTTGCGGGGCAGCGTGGAGGCTGCGGCGTTGATGGCGGACTGCACGTCTTGCGCCGCCGCGTCGATGTCACGATTGAGGTCGAATTGCAGCGTGACCTGGCTGATGCCGAACGAGCTCGACGACGTCATCGTCTGCAAGGCCGGAATTTGCCCGAATTGCCGTTCCAGCGGTGCAGTTACCAGCGCAGCGATCGTGTCCGGATTGGCGCCCGGCAGTTGGGTGGTGACCTGGATAGTCGGAAAATCGACTTGCGGCAGCGCGGAAACCGGGAGCCACCAGTAACCGAGAAATCCTCCCAGCATCACCGCGACGCCGAGAAGGGAAGTGGCGATCGGCCGGTGAATGAATGGCGATGATACGCTCATTGCTGTGAGTTCGGCCTCGTACTACCGCCGCTCCGCTGCCGCCGCTCGTTGCTTTGTCGGTCAGGACGTTGCCCGCGCGGCTGTCCACCTTGAGTCGGGGCTGCTGCGTCCGCGCTTCCCACTGAAACTTTGCTGCCGTCGGTGAGACGGACGAATCCGGTCGTGACCACGCGGTCGTTCGGCTCGAGCCCGCTCTTGATCACGGTTTGTGTTTCGTCTTGTTTTTGCACCACGATAGGGCGCACCGCTGCGGAATTGTCGTCCTTCACGACATAGACGAAGGTGCCATTCGGGCCGCGTTGTACGGCTCCGGTCGGAATCACCAGCACCTGCTTGAGTGTGTTGATCAGCAGGCGAATATTGACGAACTGCCCCGGCCAGAGTTGCAAACCGGAATTGGGAAACTCAGCTTTCAGTTTCACGGTGCCGGTAGTCTGGTCGACCTGATTGTCGACGACCTTCAGCGCCCCGCGGTCGATGACCTCATCATTATCAGAGCGTTGCGCTTCGACAGTGAGGGGTCCCTTGTCGAATGCGGCATTCACCTGCGGCAGGTCCTGCTGGGGCAGATTGAAAAAAACCGAGATCGGTCGCAGCTGGGTGATCACCACAATCGCAGAAGCGGTATCGGCGGCGCGCACGAGATTGCCTTCGTCCACCATGCGGATGCCGGTGCGGCCGTCGAGCGGCGCGGTGATGGTGGTGTAGCCAAGCAAGGCCCGTGCATTATCGATTGCCGCCTGGTCGGCCTGCACGAGCGCCGTATTTTGCGCAACGAGCGCGCGCTGGGTGTCGGCCTGCTGTTTGTTGATTGCGTTGGTGGCGGCGAGTTTCTCGTAGCGGTCGAGATCGATCTTGGAATTGGCGAGCTGCGCCTCGTCCTGCGCCTTCTTGGCCACGGCTTGATCGAGTTGCGCCTGGTAGGTGATCGGGTCGATCTTGGCCAGCACGTCACCCTTTTTGACGTCCTCGCCTTCCTTGAAGTTGACGCTGAGCAATTTGCCGTCGACCTGCGGGCGCACCGTGACGGTATTGAGCGCTTTGATCGTGCCGACAGCATCCAGATAGACCGGCACATCCGCACGCGTGACGGCGGTGGCAAGAACCGGCACTGGTCCTTCAGTGGCGAAACGGCTCGCCCGCCGTTGTTGCGCGGCGGGCCCGCCGAAGACGTAATAAAGTGCGGCAATGATCCCGATCAGAATGAGCGCGATCGCAAGTGTGCGACGCGTGTTGCCGCGCGCCTTCGCCAGCAGTTCTTTGGGAAATTCACCGTGCATCGGCGGATACCACAGGCTTCGGCAGCCAACCGCCGCCGAGCGCCTGATAAAGACTCAGGATCGCCTGAACATGTGCGAGCCGCGCCTGCGCCAGCGTGTCTTCGGCCTGGTAGAGCGTCTGTTGCGTCTGCAGCACGGTGACCAGATCGACCGTGCCTTCGCGCAGACGTTGCTCCGATATGTCAAAGGCGCGCCGCGAGCTCGTTACCACCTCACGCTGCAGGCGTTCGCGCTCTGCGTTCTGCCGAATGCCGTCGAGTGCATTCTCGACATCGGCAAAGCCGGAAATGACGGCCTTGCGGTAGGTCTGCAACAGCTCATCCTGTTTGCCCTTTTGCAGATCGAGATTGCCGAGAAGCTGGCCACCGTGAAAAATCGGCTGTGTCAGACCGGCGGCTACCGAATAGATCGCCGATTCCGGCCGCAGCAATAGTTTGAGGAAGGCACTCTCGTAGCCGCCCTCGCCGGTGAGCGTGATGCTTGGCAGGAATTGCGCGCGTGCGTTCTGCACGTTGGCGTCGGCGGCGGCGAGGTTGGCTTCGGCTTCGCGAATATCAGGCCGTTGCGCCAGCAGTTCAGACGGCAGACCCGGCGTCACGCGCGGGTAAGCGACGCTGCGCAGGCTTCCGCCGCGGATGGTGACACTCTCGGGCGAACGCCCCATCAGTACCGCGAGAGCAACCCGGTTCTGCCGCAACGTCTGTTCAAGCGGTGGAATCGCAGCACGTTGCGTGTTGACGAGGCTTTCCTGCTGCGCGGTGTCGAGCGCCGAAGCGGTCCCCGCTTGCAGCCGTTGCTGGATCAAGTTGAGTACGCGCGTCGCGCTGGCCAGGTTGTCCCGCGCCGCCCGCAATCGGTCCTGGGCCGCGAGCACCTGGAAATAGGCGTTGGCAGTCGCGACCACGGTCGTAAGACCGACCACCTCGCGGTCGTAGCGGGTGGCAACGGCAAGCTCCTCGGCCGCTCTCAGTGCTGAGCGGTTCTTGCCCCAGAAGTCGATCTCGTAGCTGGCGTTAAGCGTGGCCGAGAGGTTGTTGTTGATGATGGCGACGCTGGGGCCCGACCGGGAGATATTGATAAGGCTGGAACTTCCTGTGGTCTTGGATTGCTGCGAGTGCTGGGCGTTGCCGTTGAGATCGATGATCGGCAATAGCGCTGCGCCGGTAATGCGCGCCTGCGCGTCGGCCTGCACGATGCGTGCGATCGCGACAGCAATATCGAGATTTGCGGACCGTGCCTCTTCGATGATCTCGGTCAATTCACGCGAACGAAACGCCCGCCACCAGTCAAGCGGGGGAACGGCTGCTTCGGCCGCAACGGGGTTGCGCGGGCCTGCACTATAAGCGGGCGGAATATCGAGGCCTGGCTCCGGTCTGTCGCCGGTCAGCAGGCAACCCGCGAGGGGCAGCGTAAGGCTCAGTCCCTGAAGCATGGTCCAAAACGGGCGCCCCCGCGCTTTCGTTCCCGCCTCCTTTGCGTTCCCAGCCCCTTGCATTCCCACGACTTTCTTAAACCGGCCAAATAGCGACTCGGAGGTTGAGAGTACTACTATTTGGCGGCAGCGGCTTTCCGCCCGGGGGGCCAGTCGGCCAGGGCTTGGCGTCCGGCTGGCGAGATTTTCGCCGCTATCACGGCGAAAACCCCCTGAATGGATTGGTCGAAGGCCTGGCGTCCCGCCCGGGTTTTCGTCATGGCAGCACGCAGTGCTTCGGCGTCGAACGGTTCCTGCCGCAGGACCTGATGAATGTGATCCTGCGCCGCGTGGTACGAAGCCTGTGCATCTACGATCGCGGCGCGGTTGGCGTTGATCTCGCCGCGAAGGATATCGGCGTCGGCTGGCGGCAGCGTCGCGGCGAGCCGTTCCACACGGACGAATACGTTGCGGTCCCAGTAGGATGGCGCCGGCGCCCGCACCGCCATTGCGATTGCGACGCCGACGAAAAACAAATTGAGCGCGAGCGAGCCCAGCAGCAGCCAGCGAGACGAACCGCGCTCCGTCGCGGAAAAAGCTTGGGCAATGCTCATGGCCGTTCTCCAGTCAAGGAGTCAGGTTCGGACACGATTGAACCGATGCCGCGATTACCGACGTCATATGTCACGTCGAGTCGGTCGAACGGACGATCGAGCCCGGCGATCCCAACAACAAAACCGAGCGCCGCGCAGCAGGCGAGAGCCGCCATGCGTGGCCAAGCCGGCGCGAACTCCCAATTGAGGAGCACCGAGGGCAGTCGCCACAGTGGCTGCTTCTGCCGGGGCAGGGGACCGCTCAGCCGCTTGAGCACGCGCTCGACAGCGGCCTCGTCGCCGCCGGGTGGGGTCTGCGTTTGCCGGGTCAGCGCGGTTTTCAGAAAACTTTCGAACTGCTCGCCAGTCATCTCACTCATCCTTATCGATCATATCGCCTAACGCGCTGCGCAGGTTTTGCTTGCCGCGTACCAGCAGGGTCTCAACGGCCGACACGGACGTGTCGAGAATTTCCGCTACCTGCGCGTTCGTCATGCCCTCGCCATAAGTGAGTACGATCGCGCTGCGCTGGCGCGGGGGAAGTTTGTCGACTGCCGCCGCGACCATGCGCGCTCGTTCATCCGCTTCCGCCTTCTCGCCGGCGCCAGGTGTCGGGTCGACAAGTTCGCCGGCCGTTTCGAGTTCGACCCAAGGGGCCCGCCGCTTGCGGTCAAGGCAGAGATTGACGACCACGCGCGTGAGCCATGTCCGGAACTGAGCCACCGGCTGCCAGCGCGGCGCATGTGTCCAAACGCGTAGGAAGGCCTCTTGCGCGACGTCCTCTGCTTCCGCTGAGTTTCTAAGGATGCGGCGGGCGAGCCCGAGCATGGCCGGCAAATGACGGCGCGAAAGCAACTGGAAAGCCCGCTCGTCGCCACGGGCGACCCGGGCCATGAGCGCCTCGTCGCTGTCATCCATCGCAATGAGGTAGCTGGCATGGGGAACGCCCGTCCATTCTAGTCCTTGGCCTATCTGATTAACGGGCGAAGTGCCCGAAACCTGTGCCGGCGGCATAACGGGGAATTCGGGAAAAAGGCCACGCGGTTAAGGCCTAACTTATTGAATTACCTGACTTTTGCAACCCGGTTGAGCGCCGCGCGTTCAAGCCCCTTCACCAGGCGATACACTGTTTTGCAGTTCGAAACCGGCACTTTGAGCCGTTCCCCTTCGCGCACGATAAAACCCGTTAATTCGTCGATTTCGGTGGGCGCGCCACGGGCAATATCGAGGGCCATCGAGCCGGCATGCGTGGACAAGGGAATCTCCCCGGCACGGACCTTGGCGACGAATTCCATAGGTGGAAATGCGAAGGTACCGCCCAGCGCCTGGACGACGGCCGTGCATTCGGCCGCCATATCATCAATTAACGCGCGCATCTCGGGTGAGTCGTAACGGGAAGCGTTATCGCCCATCATGAGCGCGCCGAGCGGGTTCATCACGCAGTTGAAGACGAATTTGGACCAGACCGCGCCCATCGGATCGGCAACCGTGTCGGTTTCCATGCCGGCTTTGTTGAGCAGGGCGGCCAGCGGCCGGACATCCTCGATACTCCCGCGCGCGGGGCCGAGCCAGGTTTTTCCCTCGATCAAGCTTTCGACACAGCCCGGCTCGACATAGCGGCCCGCGTTCATCGTGACGCCGCGAATGATGATTGCATCCGGCTGGGACAGCAGTACTTCTGCATTGCCCATGCCGTTCTGGAGCGTAACCAAGGCCGGATTGCCGGCAAGCACCGGCCGCAGTTGCGCCATCACGGCGCCGGTCAACTTCGACTTGATGAGAAAAATAACGGCATCGAATGCCATCTCCTTGAGCGCATCGGGATCGTCAGTTGCCTCGGGGCGCGTCGTTCGCGGATTTTTTCCGGTAACGCGAAGCCCTTGCGCGTTGATGGCCCTCACATGCTCGCCGTTGGTATCAAACGCGCGGACCTTGGCAACGGTCGACAGCGCTGCCGCGAATAATCCGCCAATGGCCCCGCAACCGACGATGAGGATGTGGGAAGGCATAATTCTTAGTTTTCCGGCCTGACGCGTCAGCGTTCGCGTCTTTATTTCTCATTGAGACCACCGCACGCGAATTCGTATCGCATCTTTATCGCCAAAAACATAGTTCGGTCGTTGTTGGAGGCCTCCTGCGAAAGGGGACGACCATGCTCGACGTCAATCCCCGCCACCGGAACCCTGTTCGGATTGCTGAGAACTAGGCAGATCACCCCCGTGGTGGAACATCGGTCAACGCAAAACCGGCAATACGTTTGTAGTTCTCCGATAGGGCACGCAATTCGTCCTGCGTGATGTATTTGTCGAGATTGTCGAACGGCCTGTCACCGACCAGTGCCTCGACTTTGATATTGATGAAATCCGGTGGCTGCTCACGATTGGTGCGCACCACTTTTGCCGCCGGTGCGACGCGCGCCGCTTCATAAGCTTTGAGCGCCTCGCGCGGATCGGATTTTTTCGTCAACAGGTCGGCAAGCGTGCGCGCGTCGATCGCCGCCTGCGCTGCGCCGTTGGAGCCGCGCGGGTACATCGGGTGCGCGGCATCGCCGGCGAGTGTGACGCGCCCAAACGTCCAGCTATCGATCGGATCCTTGTCCACCATCGGATATTCGAGGATTTGGTCGGCATCGCGGATCATCTGCGCCACGTTGAGCCAGTCGAAACTCCAACTTTCGTAAAGGGGAAAGAAGTCGGCAAGATTGCCTGCCTTGTTCCAGTCGTTCTGCTCGGAAGTGTCGCGTTTGATCTCTGCCATCCAGTTGATCAATTGATTGCCGCTACCGTCGACGTCATCGACGATCGGATAGATCACAATCTTACCGGTGAGAATCGAGCCGACCCGCATGTAAGTGCGGCCGCCCAAGATCGGCTTGCGTCGCGTTACTCCGCGCCAGGTATTGATTCCGGAAAACGCGATCTTGTCGTTCGGGTTGAATTGCTTGCGCAGAGCCGAATTAATGCCGTCGCAGGCTACGACCAGATCTGTCCGTACGCTTTCGCGCGGTGTGCCAGTACTGGTTTGCTTGAAATGGACGGTCGCGCCGCTGTCATCCTGATCAAGGCCGACACATTCACAATCGGTTAAGACCGCATCCTGGCCGAGACGCTTTTGTACAGCCTCATACAGGATGACGTGCAGCCTCCCGCGATGGATGCCAACTTCGGGAAACGGGTAACCGGCGAACTTTCCACGCTCCTCGCGGTAAATCAGCTGTCCGAAACGGTTGAAGAAACGGCAGTCCTGGTTTTCGATGCCGGCCTCGAGCAATTCATCGCCAAGCCCGAGCGTGCTGAATTCGCGCATCGCATGCGGCAGCAGCGTGATGCCGACGCCGAGCGGCCTGATCTCGGGCGCGCGCTCGTATACGCGGCAGGCGATTCCACGCTCCTTGAGATTAAGTGCGAGCGAGAGCCCGCAAATGCCGCCGCCGACAATCGCTACGTCCATCCGGTCACGCCAATCCGCTGGCTTGTCTCCTTACAGCGGCTTGATCTCCACTTTGCGAATCTTGATTGCCCCGGCACCGTGCTGCAGCGCAATCGGCCCCTCGTCAAACATGCCGTTGCGCAGCTTCGCCGTCGTCTGTCCGTTGAGCACGACCGTGATGTCACGTCCCTTAGCGGTGACCTCATACGTGTTCCACTTGCCAGCAGCCTTCGGCATCGGATCGACCTCGACATAACGCGTGATCGCGCCGGTGCCGTAGCTCGGGTCAGGACGCTGGTCGAAGATATTGGCTTCGTAGCAGGTCCGGTCGGTGATTTTCTTCGAATCGAGGCAGCGGAAATAGATGCCGCTGTTGGCATTGTCGCTCGGCCAGAATTCGACGCGAACAACGAAGTTCTTGTAGGAATTTTTGCTCACCAGATAGCCGGCCTCCTTGCCCGCCATCTTGTCGGCGACAACCGCTCCGTCCTCGACATGCCAATTGGATTCACCGACCTGGTCCCATCCGTCCAGGCTCTTGCCGTCAAATAATGTGACCCAACCGGCGTCCTGGCTCGCGGCCTTGGGCACTCCGTAGTTGGCCGCGAAGACCAGAATGCCCAGGACAAGAGAAAACTGAATTGCACGCGTGAATGTGGTCCGCATGGTGTCTCCTCCGGTCTTCGATTTAATTTGTTGTTTGGCGCAAGAATGGACGAAATCGCTCAAGTTCTGTCAACATGGGTTTGTGGCGAGACAATCAACACCATTCGGGAGGTTCGACAATGGACAAGGCACTCTACGACCGTGGAATGACCATGCGCAGGAAGGTGCTCGGGGACGATTACGTAGACCGTGCGGTTGCCAATACGGACGACTTCAATCGGCAATTCCAGGAGCTGCTCACCACTTACTGCTGGGGTGCTGTGTGGGGCGACGACGCCCTCAAGCCGCGCGAGCGCAGCATCCTCAATCTTGGCATGATTGCCTGCCTCGGCCGGATGCACGAGTTCGAGGCGCATTTCCGTGGCGCACTGCGCAACGGACTTACCCCGCAGGAGCTTTCCGCCATTTTGCGTCAGGTCGCCGTTTATTGCGGGTTCCCGGCCGCGGTGGATTGCCACCGCGTCGCCAAGCAGGTATTCGCAGCGGAGGCCAAAAAAGCCTGAGGCGCCGGCAAAGTCACGTTAACGAGATGGCCGTATTCTGGTCTTGAATGTGCCTTCATCCCGGGGCAATCAGGCCCCGGTTTGGTGGCTGCTTCGCCATCGAGGGTGGATAATGGTCCGACTTTCTGCTGCATTTCTGCTGACGCTACCGGTTGCGGCGGCCTTCACGGCTGCGCCCGCGCTGGGCCAGCAGCAGCGGCTGCCCCCGCCAGCGATCTATGAAGAACGGCTGCCGCCTGTCATGGGCAGCTATGACGATGAGGATGTGCTTCCGCCGCCTGGCCGTGCAGCGCGTCCTGGCCAAGCTCAGCGGGGCGCCCCGAGCCGCGTTTTCCCCTATCCCGATGAGGACCCGCCGCTGCCGCCGCCGACCGGTCTATTCGGCCCACGCGAGCAGCGCCCAGTCGGATATGGCCATCAGCTTGATTCTCAACAGCTGCCGGCAATGGCGCCTGGCGCGGCCTCTCCGATAGCCAACGATCCGGACGAGGTGCGTCCGCCGGCTGGCATCGGCGTTGCGCCGCAGGGACCGCCGCCGTCTGCGACCGCGGCATTGCCACCGGAGGATCGGCCGGAAATCGGCCAGCCGAAGGAACTGCCGCAGAATCTGAAGAAGCAGCTGGTGGATTTTGGCACCAAGGAACCCGCCGGCACGATCATCATCGATACATCAAACACATACCTCTATCTGGTGCTCGGTGGCGGCAAAGCGCTCCGCTACGGCATCGGCGTCGGCCGCGATGGTTTTACCTGGGCCGGTACCGAGCGGGTCAGCAAGATGTCGGAATGGCCGGACTGGCACCCGCCGTCGGAGATGATCGATCGCCAGCCTTATCTGCCCCGCTTCATGGCCGGTGGCCCGGGCAATCCACTTGGCGCGCGCGCCCTCTATCTCGGCAAGACGCTGTACCGCATTCACGGCACCAATCAGCCCTCGACCATTGGCAGCTTCGTGTCGTCGGGCTGTATCCGCCTGTTGAATGATGACATCGAGGATCTATTTAGCCGCGTGCAGGTAGGCACGCGCGTTGTGGTGCTTCCAGGTAAGCCGCCTGAACACGTTGCCAACACGGGAACGCAACCAGCTGCGGGCGGTCCGGCGCCGGCAGGCGGGCCGGCCAATATTGCGCCGCCGGTCAACACTGGCACCGCACCGCGCAGCAACTCCACCGCGATTACATCCTCGCCGCTGCCGCCTGTGCGTTAGACCGCATCGCGGCCGTGGCGCGCCCCTCGCTACTGCACTAACATTGCCATCTGCACGGCCCGAGCAGCATCGGGTCGGAGCCTCGATATTGAACGGAGGCGGACATGGCGCGTGTGCTATCGCAAACCCGATTGAATCGGCGCAAATTCCTGGCCGGCGTGGCGGTCACCGGCGCTGCGAGTGCGCCGCTGGCGGCCGACGCGTCCAACGCCGTGGCCCCATCGGTCCCGCCCGCCTCACCCCGGCCATCGGCGCTGCGGCCCAACGGGGTGGTCGCCGCGGCGGAAACCGCGACGCCGCAGCCCTCGATGCAAGCCGGAGGCATCCCCAACTCCGACTTCATGGTCGATGTCATCAAGTCACTCGATATCGAATATTTGCCGTGCAATCCGGCATCGAGCTTCCGCGCCTTGCACGAATCCCTGATCAACTACGGTGGCAACAAGAAGCCCGAGTTTCTTACCTGTACGCACGAGGAATCCTCCGTGGCGATGGCGCACGGCTATTTCAAGATCGCCGGCAAGCCGCTCCTTGTGCTGTGCCATGGCACCGTCGGTCTGCAGCACGCGGCCATGAGCATCTACAACGCCTGGTGCGACCGCGTACCCGTGATCGTGATGGGTGGCACGGATCTTGATGCCTCCAAGCGGCCGCCCGGGGTGCCGACTTTCCATTCGGCGCAGGACATCAATGCGCTGGTGCGCGATTTCACCAAATGGGACGACCAGCCGGTGTCGCTGCAGCACTTCGCGCAGTCGACGGTGCGCGCCTACAAGCTGGCGATGACGCCGCCGTATGAGCCGGTGATGATCGCGCTGCATGCCGGCCTGCAAGAAGAGACGACGCATGAGCGCGCGAAGCTCAGTATTCCGCGCTACGTGCCGACCGCACCGCCACAAGGCGAGATGAACGCTGTCCGTGAAGCCGCGCGCCTGCTGGTGGCGGCCGAGCATCCGGTGATCATCGCCGACAAGTACGCGCGCACGGCGGACGGCATAAAATGCCTCGTTCAGCTTGCCGAAGTATTGCAAGCGCCTGTCATCGATCAAAAAGGGCGGATGAATTTCCCGAATACCCACCATTTGCTGCAGAACTCGCGGGCCCAAGCGCTGATCAAGGACGCCGACGTGATCCTGGGCCTCGAACTTTCGGACTATTGGGCCACGGTCAACGGGTTCATCGACAACGGCGACAACGATGGCGTGGGATTGCAGGAATCCCACATCAAGCCAAACGCAAGGCTCATCAGCATCAATTCTGTCCAGCTCAACACAAAATCGAACTACCAGGACTTCCAGCGTTTCCAGGTCGTGGACGTCGACATGGCGGGCGACGCGGAAGCCACAATGCCGGCGCTGGTCGAGGCCGTGAAACAGGCACTGCCATCCGAGCGCAAGGCCGCGATCGAGGCGCGCGGCGCGGGCATGAAGAAAGCCTGGAACGAGGCGCGCGTGCGTACCCGGCAGGCCGCATCGTACGCATGGGACGCCAGCCCAATCAGCACCGCACGCATGACGATGGAAGTCTACGCGCAGATCAAGGATCTCGACTGGTCGTCGGTTGGCGCCGATCGACAACTGTCGAGCTGGCCGACCCGGCTGTGGCCGATGGATAAGCACTATCACCATATCGGCGGACCGGGCGGCTTTGGCGTTGGCTACAATTTGCCGGGTGCGGTCGGCGCCGCGCTCGCTAACCGCGACGCCGGACGCTTCTCGGTCAATTTCCAGCCTGACGGCGACTTCATGTATGCGCCCGGCGTGTTGTGGACCGCGGCACGGCACAAGATTCCGCTGCTGTCTGTGATGCACAACAATCGCGGCTATCATCAGGAGGTGATGCACGTTCAGCGCATGTCGAACCGCCGCGACCGCGTCGCCAGCCTTCGCAACGACATAGGTCCCGTCGGCACGCGTCTCGAAAATCCGGCCATCGACTACGGCAAGCTGGCGGGTTCAATGGGGATGTGGTCGGCCGGTCCGATTACCGACCCGGGTGAACTCGCGCCAGCGCTCAAAAAAGCGGTGCAGGTGGTCAAGGCCGGCGAGCCTGCGCTGGTCGATGTCGTGACGCAGCCGCGTTGAAGGTGCCGTGATGCGAATGGGGATGATCGCGCTGGGGGTGGCT
The DNA here is from genome assembly GCA_036003145.1 of Pseudolabrys sp. Classification (GTDB taxonomy): domain Bacteria; phylum Pseudomonadota; class Alphaproteobacteria; order Rhizobiales; family Xanthobacteraceae; genus Pseudolabrys. The sequence continues at coordinate 11,049 of DASYSQ010000028.1, read as the reverse complement.
GCCGCGCTCAACGTCGGACAAAACGGCGCTCTGGCCGCGTCGGCCGAACATGGCAAGACGGCGTTCGTTCAAAACGGCTGTTGGCAGTGTCACGGCACGGTGGGGCAGGGCTCGATCATGACGAGCGGCGGCAAGCGCCTCGCACCCGATCCGCTGCACTGGGAAACGTTTTACGCTTTCGTGCGTTCGACAAATCGCGCCATGCCGCCGTACAGTGGGAAAATCCTCTCCGACGGCGATCTCGCGGATATCTACGCTTATTTGCAGTCGATTCCGAAGCCGCCCGATGCGACCAGCATCCCGCTGCTTAATCCTTAGCCGTCGCGTCCTTGCGCGTTGACGCGCGCCAACCGCGTGATCGCCTCGATCATCGCACCGGGATCAGCCAGGCCTTTTCCGGCGATGTCATGAGCGCTGCCATGCGCCACTGACGAAAATAGAATTGGCGAGCCGATCGAAAAACCGGCGGTGCGGTTGAACGCTTGCAGCTTGGCGGCGATGTGGCCTTGATCATGCAGCATCACGATGAAGGCGTCGGCCCCCTTCTTGCGGAACATCGTGTCGGCGCCAAAGGGACCCGATGCATCGATTCCATCCTTGGCCGTCTGGTGAATCGCGGGCTCGATGATCTCGATCTCTTCGCGGCCGAACAGTCCTTCTTCGCCGGCGTGAGGGTTGAGTCCGCTGACAAAGATCTTGGGACGCGCGATGCCAAGTTTTTTTAATGATAAATCGGTGATCCGGATCACGCGCTCGATATGCTCCGGGGTAATCAATTCGACCGCCTCCCGCACGCTGACATGTAGCGTCGCGTGCACGATCCGGGATTGGTCGAAACAGATCATCAGGTAGACGTCGTTGACCGGCGTGCCGGTCTCGCGCGCGACGAACGACGGATAGCCATCGAAGGCAATACCTGCCGCGGCGATTGAGCGCTCCGTCTGCGGCGCCGCCACCACGGCCTCGACCTCCTTGGCCAGCGCAGCTTTGATGGCCCGGCTTGCGCTCGCCAGCGACGCACGGCCGTAAGCGGCGTCAACGGTGCCGATTCGAATCGTCGTGTTGCTGCCGTCGCGTGCGTCCAGCAAATTGACGGCCCCGTCGGTCCAATCCGCACCAGAGGCCTTTTCAATCACGTGCAAAGTCGGCGACAGGCCGGCGGCGCGAGCATGCAATTCCACCGCCGCCGGGTCACCCACCAGCAGAGGGCGGCATAGATTGCGGACGCGCGGATCAAGTGCCGCCTTAAGGGCGATCTCCGGGCCGATTCCGGCGGGGTCTCCGGTTGCAATGGCGATGCGCGGCACAGGCATGGCGCTTGGCTTCCGTAACCGGTGCGGCTGCATATAATGGCCGCTACCGGCCAGAAACATAGCAAAGACCCGAGGAAACGTCGCCATGATGTCGCGTGAACAAAACGATCAGCTAAGCCGCGTCGGCCCAGGAACCGTCATGGGCAAGCTGCTGCGGCGCTACTGGGCGCCGTTCCTTCTGGCGTCGGAAATTCCCGAGCCCGATTGCCCGCCGGTGCGCGTCAAATTGATGGGTGAGAGCCTGGTCTGCTTTCGTGACAGCAAGGGACAAATCGGTCTGATCGATGAATTCTGCGCCCATCGAGGGGTTTCGCTCTGGTTTGGACAGAACGAAGAATGCGGTCTCCGCTGTCCCTATCATGGCTGGAAATACGACGTGACCGGCCAATGCGTCGATCTTCCGTCGGAGTCGGAAGAAAGCGGCTTCCGCAAGAACATCAAGTTGAAATCCTATCCCTGTATAGAGAAGGCCGGAATTGTCTGGGCCTACATGGGCCCGCCGACCATGCAGCCGCCGCCGCCGGCACTGGAATGGACCGATGTCGAGCCGCCGCAGCGCTTCGTCTCCAAGCGGTTGCAGGAGTGTAATTACCTTCAGGCGATGGAAGGCGGCATCGACTCCAGCCACGTGTCATGGCTGCACGGGTCCGAACTCAACAAGGATCCGCTGTTCAAGGGTTCGAAAGGGAATGTCTACAACGAGCAGGACCGCATGCCGTTGTTCGAGGTCGAGGAATTTCCGGGCGGCTTGCTGATCGGGGCGCGGCGCAACGCCGATGGTGGCAAGTATTATTGGCGCATCACGCCCTGGATCGTGCCCTGGTATTCGATCATACCGCCGCGCGCCGGTCATCCATTGGGTGCGCATGCCTGGGTGCCGATCGACGACGAAACATGCTGGGCCTGGAGCATCAACTATCATCCCAAGCGTGCACTGACGAAATCGGAAGTCTCCGCGATGCAGGACGGCGAGGGCATCCACGTCAAATACGTGCCGGGCACCTTTATTCCGCTCGCTAACAAGGCGAACAACTATCTGATGGATCGCGAGTCACAGCGCCACGGCCATTCGTCGACTGGCGTGGACGGAATCGCAATGCAGGACGCTTCGATCCAGGAAAGCATGGGGCCGATTCAGGATCGCACCAAGGAACATCTGTGCGCGACCGACAGCGGCATCGTCATGACACGCAAGATTTTGCTGCGCGCCGCGAAAGCGGCTGCGGAAGGTGGCGCGGTTCCGGCGACCGAGCCGGAGGCGCAGCGTGTACGCTCGGCATCGATCGAGCTCGAAAAGGGGGTCTCGTTCGCACAGGGCGCCAGTCACGGTCTCTACGCTGCGCTTGGGACGGATCCCATGTCAGTGTGACCGTTCCTCACAGACTGTGCGCTTCTCTTACTCCGCCGCGGTCTTTGCCGGCTTGCTGATCGCAGCATTGACGCGCGGCATGACCTCCTCGGCCATTAATTGCATCGAACGTTTGGCGAGCGCCGGGTCGATCCAGTCCATGCCGGCATAGACCAATTCACCGAAGTCGCCGGTGTCCTCGCGCATCTTGAGGATTTCATCGACGACCTTGCTGACAGTGCCGAATGTCACACAGTTCTGCATGACGTAATCGAGCGTGATTTCGTCGTCGGACTGCTCCTTGTGGCTCTTGAATACGTAGAGCCGGTTGCCGCGTTTCATCTTTGCCCGCATTTGCTCGAAGTAAAATCGATACGGGCTACTGGCATCGTCGTGGCCATAGCGCGCTGCAACCTTGTCGTCGTCCGCGACGAAAATCGTGCGCGCCACGCGCCAATCTGCAATGTTGGCTTTGGCGCCGACCTCGGCCTTGCCTTTGGCATAATTGGTCCAATGTGACTTGAGATGCTTGGCCAAAAGGAAATTGGCCGACAACGGATGGAAGTCGCGCTTGCCCATAAGCACGACGCCCGGCGAAAATGGCGCCACCACGGTTCCAACGATCTCCGGCCGCGGCTTCTGAAAGGGTTTCGCCAGGATGCCGACGCCGAGGTCGAGCGCGGCGGTGCGCGCAAAGCCGACCTTGAAACGATTGTCGGGGAAATCGATATCGTAGGGCGGATCGCGCTCCCACACCGCCAGTATGACGTCGATTGCCTCGGCGAAGATCTTGTTGCGGTCCAAATCGAGGATGCCGATCGCTTCCGAATCAGACGTGAGCGCGCCGGCGCTGATGCCCATCACGAAACGCCCTTGCGACAAGTGGTCGAACATTGCCGCATTGACCGCGATCACCACCGGGTGCATTTGCGCGAGATTTGTGGTGCCGGTCGCGAGCTTGATGGTTTTGGTGTCGTGAATCAGCGTCGCCAAGAACAGCATGCTGTTGGTGACGTTTTCGCAGGCGTCGGTCAGGTGCTCGCCCATAAAAGCGTCGTGAAAGCCGAGCTTGTCGGCAAGAATGATCGCCTCACGGTCCTCGCGCAGCGTCTGCGACCAGTCCCGGCCCAGCGGGTGCACAGGCATGGTGAAGTAGCCCAACCGCATTAAACGTCTCCGCCCCGAAAATTTGTTGGCCAGTACGCTAGCCGACCCGGCGCGCCGATGCAGCAAATCTTCGGCTATGGCGCGGACCGGGCGACTCTGCGAAGTCCTTGTTTTCATGATATTAAAGTTGACCGCCACACCGCGCTGGGCGCACGCTGTTTCCGCGTCATCAATGTTTCCACAGGCGAGTTTTGCCGGATTTCGCTACCGCACGCCGAACGACTAGGTTCCTCCAGCCGTTCACGGGGTTTGCCATGCTGCGCTGGTTCCACGCCTTGATGCCGAAGGAGGAGCGCTTTTTCGTGCTGTTCGCGCGTCATTCCGATGCCGTGCTGGCCGGCGCCGAAGCTCTGCGTAGCATGCTTGAAGGGGGTGCCGCGGTTAAAACGAATTACCAAACCGTGATGGATCGCGAGCATGATGCCGACGACGTTACACGCGAAGTGCTGATCGCGGTGCGCCGCACCTTCATCACGCCGTTTGATCGCGGCAATATCCGCGACCTGATCACCTCGATGGACAATTCCATCGACCAGATGCAGAAAACCGCCAAGTCGGTCATGTTGTTCGACTTGAATGAATTCACGCCGCAGATGCGCGATATGGCGGACGCCATCGTGAAATGCGCGCAACTGGTGCGAGAGGCAGTGCCGCTGCTGCAATCGATCAGCGCCGAGGCAGGGCATATCAGCGACTTGACTGCGCAGATTTCAGCGATCGAAGGCCGTGCCGACGAACTACACGACATCGGTTTGCACGAACTCTACCGGGCGAATGTTGGCGGCAGCGGTTTGGCATTCTTTGTGGGAAATGAAGTTTACGATCACCTGGAGAAGGTCGTCGACCGGTTCGACGATGTCGCCAACGTGATGCACGGCATTGTGATCGAGCACGTCTGAGTCCGGTCAGGGCACAAACACGATGGATGCCGGCACGTTGGCTTTTCCGCTGCTGATTGGGCTGATCCTGATTGCGTTGGCGTTCGATTTTCTCAACGGCATGAATGACGCCGCCAACGCGATTGCGACGGTCGTCTCGACGCGCGTTTTGCGCCCCCACTATGCCGTGGCCTGGGCTGCGTTTTTCAACTTCGTCGCCTTTCTGGTGTTTGGCCTGCACGTCGCGGAGACCGTCGGGCGCGGCATCGTGCAGGCCGACATCATTAACGAGCGTGTCATCTTCGGGGCCTTGGCCGGCGCAATCACGTGGCAGATCATTACCAACCGGCTTGGCATTCCGTCGTCGAGCTCGCACGCGTTGATTGGCGGGCTGGTGGGCGCTGGTTTGGCGAAAGCCGGCATCTCGGCCGTCGTGTGGCAGGGCGTTTTTAAAACGATCAGCGGCATCGTGCTTGCGCCCGGGCTTGGCTGCGTCCTCGCGCTGTTTCTGATGCTGCTGGTATCGTGGATCTTCGTACGGTTCACGCCGTACGGCGTGGACAACTTTTTCCGGCGCGCACAACTGGTCTCGGCCGCCTGCTACGCCCTGGGCCACGGCGGGAATGACGCGCAGAAGACAATGGGCATCATTGCCGTGCTGCTCTATTCGCAGGGCTATCTCGGGTCCAAATTCTACGTGCCTTTTTCCGTGGTGATCGCGTGCCAAGCCGCAATAGCAATCGGCACGCTCGCCGGCGGCTGGCGTATCGTGCACACGATGGGCAGCAAGATCACGCGGCTCACCCCGGTGCAGGGTTTCTGCGCGGAAACCGGGGGCTCGATCATGCTGTTCGCGGCAACCGAACTCGGCATTCCCGTGTCCACCACGCACACAATTACCGGCTCGATCATCGGTGTCGGCGCCGCAAAAAAGGTGTCCGCGGTGCGTTGGGGCGTGGCGAAGGGGATCGTTACCGCCTGGATCATTACCATCCCGGCGTCGGCAGCCGTTGCGGCGTTGATTTATGGGCTGAGCGGGCTTTTTGGCTGATCAGGCTGCGACGCGCGACAGGAAGCCTTTAACTTCCCGCCGCAGTTCGACGGCGGCCGCTTCCACGGCCTGCGACGCCGTGAGGACGTTTTCTGCTGATTGCCGGGTTTGCACGGCGGCACCGGTTACTTTCCCGAGTACCGACACCACCACCTTCGCGCCATCGGAGGCGCTGGCGACACTCTGTGAAATTTCGCCGGTTGCGGCACTCTGCTCCTCGACCGCGGCAGAAACGGCGGTCGCACAGCTGTCGATCTCCTGCATGCGGCCAGAGATGCGGCTGATGGCGGACACCGCGCTCGAAATTGCCGCCTGTACGGCCATGATCAGCCTGGAAATATCCTCAGTCGCCTTGGCGGTCTGCACCGCCAGCGACTTGACCTCGGAGGCGACCACGGCGAAGCCTTTGCCGGCTTCGCCGGCGCGCGCTGCTTCGATGGTGGCATTGAGTGCCAGAAGGTTGGTCTGCCCTGCGATGGCGCGGATCAATTTGATAACGTCGCCGATTTTTTGCGCGGCCTGCGCCAGCGCGCTGATCTGATGATTGGTGCCCTGCGTTTCGCCGACTGCCGAGCGTACGATCTCCGTCGTCTTGGCCAGTTGGCGGACGATTTCGTTGATCGAACCGGACAGTTCATCGGCGGCGACAGCGGCGGTTTCCACATTCGTCGAAGCTTCATTCGAGGCTGATACCGCGCCGTCGGCGCTATTCGAGGTTTGCCCGGAATTGCTGAACAGGGTGGTGGCCGTGCACCGCATCGCCGCGGCGCCTTCGGCCACGGTCTTCAGGTGGTCCTCGACCCGGCGCCGGAATGCGGCAATTGCCTGGTCGATCACGGCGCGCCGCTGTTGCTGCTCCTGCATCGACACCCGCTCGCGTTCCGCGCCTCGCCGGTCGGTGATGTCCTCATGCGTTGCCACCCAGCCGCCATCAGGCATTGGCCGGTTGATGACGGAAATTGCGCGTCCGTCTTTTGATTTCACTTCAGAGGCGGTCGTCTTACCCGCAGATATGGTGCTGAGGAGTTCACGCCGGTAGGCGATCGGGTCGCGCGAAAAGCTGCCGTTTCTGATGCGGTACTCGAGCAAGCTTTGCAAAGAGCAGCCCGGCTTAACGATGTCGACGGAGAGGCTGTACATCTCCATGTACCGCTGGTTGCACACGACGAGGCGCTCGTTGCCGTCGAACATGCACAAGCCCTGCGACATATTATTGATCGCGACCCGCATTCTCAGGTTATCGAGGCGCAGTTTCCGGGCGAGGAAGGCGGCCGTCGTCGTCATGGCCAGCATGGCGACGAGCGCGGCGAGGGAAAAGGAGATCGTGGGCTCCGGCGCAACGCTAACCCACGTGCCGACCGGCAAGACGAAATGAAACAAGCTATAGCTGATCCCGAAGGCGATGCTGCCGGTCAATATGACCATTCGCCAGCCGCGCGCGGTTGCTTGTGCGGACGTGTGCTCGACCATGTTGGCGTCCAGGTAGGCCAGGCACGGTATTCCCCAACCCGTTTTTTTGCAGTTAATTGCTGGAGATAGCGGGTTAAGCAAAACTTAATGGCTGGTTGCCGGAGGGTCCGATGACGAAATTGCGTGCTGCAGAATGCCGCGAATTCATCAAGGCAGTGGTGGAAAAAGCCGACGCGATGGGTGTGCCGGTTTCGATCGCGGTCGTCGGTGCCGAGGGCCATCTCATCGCGGTGGAGCGCATGGACGATGCGGGCTTCATTACGCCGGAAACTGCGATTGGCAAGGCGTTCACAGTGGCCGCATTCCGATCGATGAGCCCACGTTTTCCGGACGGGCTCGTCATCCAGCAGTGGTTCAAGGAGCGCAATCCGCAATTGCTGGTAAGTCTCGCCGCCATGACCAATGGACGCATCGCCGCCAGTGGTGGCTCTGCGCCCGTGTTCAAGGGCGACGAATTGGTGGGCGCCTATGGAATCTCCGGCGGCACTTCACAGCAGGATGAAGAGATGGCGCTCCACGCGCGCGCCAAGGTCGGCTGGGCTCACATGCCTGAGCACGACAACACCGACCCGGAGGTCAAGGCGCATATCAACGCGCTCTACGCCAAAGCCGGCATCACCGACCGTAAGCTTTAGACCCCGGCGGTCGGTGATCCTGCCGGAGTTTTCTGCTGCACAAAATTCAGGTGACTTTGGTGCCGTGCAAACTGTGTGAGGCATCCTTGACGGTGAAGAAGACAACATCGCCATCCGCAGTCGCCTTGCCGGCGTGCACCGTGTTGGCGGGGATGTAAACAACCGACCCGGGCGTCACATCGATTTCTTTTCCGTCAATATTGGCGCGAAAAATTCCTTCCAGAACGTAGATCCATTGCTCGTTCGGATGCGAATGCGGCTCCGCGCCGGTGCCTGCCTTCATGCGCATCAAGCCGACGATCATGCGATCGCCTTCTACGCATGGCCCATGCGCTGTCGAATAGGCAGGGCCGCCCATTATTTTCTGCATCGTCCTGAGATCGAAAACATATTCGCCTGGTGCGGCGCGTTTGGCGCCCGGTGTGCGTGCGGTCGGCTGATTGGACATGGCTTCTCCTCACACAACGTGTTCTGCGAGATGCTAGTTGACGCTGCCCTTGCACGCCAGTAGACGCAGGCGCTCACAATATCGGGTTCGGCAGGGCAAATCGATTCGGAGAACGTCGCTCATGAGGCCGATTCGCTTGGCGCTAGTGACCCTGACCTTTGCCTGGCTTGCCGGCTGTGCCGACACCTACGTGCCGAAGGTCCAGCCGAGTTTCTACCGTAACCTGACACAGCCGGGTGCCGAGCTCGACGCGGCCGCCGCCGCTTCGATGATCTCCGGGTACCGCGCGAACAACGGGCTGCCTGCGGTTGCGCTCGATCCAGAGCTGATGCGGCTCGCGCAGGCGCAGGCCGAGGTCATGGCCAAGCGTGACAAGCTCGATCACGGAGCCGGCAAACCATTCGTGCAACGTCTGAAGACCTCGGGCTATGACGCCAGGACGGCCGCCGAGAATATCAGCGCCGGCTATCACACTCTGGCGGAAGCGTTTTCGGGCTGGCGGGACTCGAGTCCGCACCGTGCCAACATGCTGCTGGCTGGAGCGACCCGTATGGGCATTGCGGCTGTGTACACGCCCGCCTCGAAATACAAGGTTTACTGGTCGCTGATCCTCGCCGAGCCGGACGACAAGAGCGGCTAGGTCAGAGGGAACCTATCCCGCCCCCCACTTGGCGGCGTACTTCCAGTCGCGATAATTTTGTGTCCTGTTGAGCAGGGTGGTGGGTCATGGCACTGGCATTTGTGCGTACATTTTGGTTTGAAATTGTGATTGCGGCCGTGACGCTGTGTGTGCCGCCGGTTTCCGCAGAAACTTTGTTTCACCGCGCCGAAAACCAGGTGCCGGTGGCCATAGTCCAGATTGAACGGCCGGCGGGGCGCACCGAAATTCATTTGCAGGCGCAAGCGGCGCTGTCGAAGGTCTGCTTCGCTGCAAGCGGACCCAACAGCCCGTATTTGCTGGCCAGCGGTCGCAACTCTCGCTACCTCGGCGGCGACAACGTGACGGCTTGCCCCGAACGTCGCGACTACGCGGCCGGTGATGTGATGGTGCTTCGGTTCGAGCCGCTGGAGGCGGGCTCCAGCACGTTTTCTTTTGTGTCGGGCCAAGGCGGTGAAAAACAGCCGATCGGCGCCGTCTCTCCGACCTCGCCTTACTGGAATTTTCTTCGCGTGAGAGTGAACTAGAAAGGGATCAGCAATGAGCGCCCTCGGCCTCTCCGCGATCGCATTCGCGTGCATTTTCGGGGCCACGTTGTCCGCCATATATTTCCGCGGGGCATTGCCCGAACGTCACCTGAACGCTGACTCGAAGGACGCCATCAGGCTCAGCATGGGCATCGTTGGGACGATGGCCGCGCTCGTCCTTGGCCTGCTTATCGCGTCGGCAAAGGGCTCATATGATGCGAAAACCAACCAAATCAGGCAGCTGACGGTCAATATCATCGTTCTCGATCAGCTTCTCGCTCAGTACGGCCCGGAGACACAAACCCTTCGCGAACTTCTTCGCCGGGGCACGGCTTCGATGGTCGACAAAATATGGGGCGAGCGTGATCTGGCAACCGCCACGACGACCGCCTTCACCATGAGTGCTGACGCAGAAGCCTTCCTCGCCAGAGCGGAGGGACTGGTTCCAAAAACGGACGTTCAGCGCTCGATCCGGACACGCATCATCGCGTCCATCACGGACCTGGCGCAAACACGCTTGTCGCTCTATGCGCAGGCTGGCAATTCGGTTCCTCTACCGTTCCTGGTGTTACTAGTGTTCTGGCTCGCGATGATATTTGCGAGCTTCAGCCTGTTCGTGCAGCCCAATCCCATTGTCATCGCTTCGTTTTTTATTTGCGCATTGTCGGTTTCGGGTGGGCTCTTTCTTATTTTCGAGCTCGACCGGCCATTTTCCGGGCTGATGACCATTTCGGATTCTCCGCTGCGTCACGCACTTGCGCCGCTTTGAGCGACATTGTGCAGAGTGGGCTGGACCCGGTGTGATCTGCTGACTAGTTTGTCGCCATGCCGGTGCTGCCCCGCGTCAAGGACTACGATTCGCTTTATCGTCAATTTCGCTGGGCCGTGCCGGCCCGATACAATATTGGTGTCGATGTCTGTGACCGTTGGGCGGAGATTGAACCCGATCGTCTCGCCATCCTGCATGCGCGGCCCGATGGACGCGACGAACAAATCACTTACGGCTGGCTGCGCGAAACCTCCAATCGGCTGGCCAATGTATTGCGCGCGCATGGCATTACGCGTGGCGATCGCGTCGCGATCCTGTTGCCGCAATCGCCGGAAGTGGCTGCAATCCACATTGCGATCTACAAGCTTGGCGCCGTAGCGCTGCCGCTGGCGATTCTGTTCGGCACGGACGCGCTCTCCTATCGATTGCAGAATTCCGGCGCCGCCGCCTTGATAACCAATGCGCGCGGCACGGAACGTATTGCCGAGATCAGGAAGGATTTGTCCGCGCTCAAATTGGTCCTCTCGCTTGATGGCGCCGGCAATGGTTCGCTCGGATTTGCCGATGCGCTGGAGCGGGCCTCCTCGGATTTCACCCCGGTCGACACATCAGCCGATGATCCGGCGATGATGGTCTACACCTCAGGCACCACCGGGCAGCCAAAAGGCGCCTTGCACGGCCATCGCGTTCTCATAGGCCATTTTCCCGGTGTCGAAACGCATCACGACTTCTTGCCGCAACCCGGTGATCGCATTTGGACACCGGCAGACTGGGCCTGGGCCGGT
>DASYSQ010000027.1:0-18094 GCA_036003145.1 Pseudolabrys sp. | reverse complement strand
GCACGTTGCGTCGATCCTCGAAGGCAGCGTGCGCAAGGCCGGCGACACCGTGCGCATCACGGTGCAGCTGATCCGCGCGAGCGACAGTTCGCACCTGTGGTCGGAGGACTACGATCGCAAGCTCACCGACGTGTTCAAGGTGCAGGACGAGATCGCCGCTGCGGTGGTCGAGCAGTTGAAGATCAAGCTGCTGCCGAACCAGCAGGTCACGAACGCTCGCCGCACGGCCAACACCGAAGCCCACAACCAGTACCTGCTCGGCAACCAGTTCTACAACCGCGGCACGGCGGACGGCTATCACCGCGCCGTGACGGCCTACCGGCAGGCGACTGCGCTCGATCCCGGATTCGCTGCCGCATTTGCCGGTCTGGCGTATGCCGAGGCCTACGCGGCCGACTTTGCGGACACGGCGGCCGAGATTGCCGCGGGCCAGCAGCGCGCGCTGGCGGCCGCTGAAAAGGCGATTGCACTGGCGCCGGACCTGGCCGATGGCTATGCGGCGCGCGGAACTTTCAGAGCGACCTTCACATGGAGTTGGGCCGGGGCGCAAACGGACTTGGAGAAAGCGCTGGCGCTCGATCCGGGCAACGACACGGCGCAGCGGCGTTACGGCAATCTGCTCTGGTATCTTGGTCGCCCGCCGGAAGCGATCGCGGCGACGCGCAAGGCGATCGAACTGGATCCGTTGTCGTCTGGTGCTTGGGGCAATCTCGGAGCGATCCATATCTACAATGGCCAGCTTCCCGAGGCTCGCGAGGCGCTGAACCGGGCCCTCGCGATCAACCCGGAATCCAATTTAGGGAACTACTATTCCGGCTTGGTCGAACTGATGGAAGGCAAGGCACAGGAGGCGCTGGCACCTTTCCGCCGCTCGGGCGAGCCTTATAGCCAGCTCGGCATCGCGATAGCCGAGCACACGCTCGGGCACGCGCAGGAATCACAGCAGGTGCTGGATGAATTGATCGCAAAATTCGCGCACGATGCGGCGTACCAAATCGCCGATGCTTATGGCTGGCGCGGCGAGGCCAACAAGACGTTCGAGTGGCTCGATCGCGCCTATGCGCAGCACGACGGCGGCATCGCCGTCATCAAGGGCGACCCGATGCTCAGGTCCGTGCGTGGCGATCCGCGCTTCGCGGCGATGGTGAAGAAGATCGGCTTGCCGCCGTGAACAGCGAGCTATAACGGAGTCAGAGTGCGTTTGTACCGAATAATTCACTCTGACTCCGTTCCTTCTCGCCCTGGAATAAGCCGGAAAAAGGGGACGGCGGTGACGATAAGGGGTCAGATTCCGTTAACTCGAAATCTCATGCACCGTCGTTTACCGCTTAACGGAATCTGACCCCTATAACCTGCCCCTTCTTACGGACCGAACCCATCGGCGAAGAGCACATCGGATTCGTAGGCGCCAAAATCGATCGCCGTTCCGACAGTTCGTGCATTTCCATCCAGATCGTAGGCCGAAATGCCGCCGAGGAGTGCGTTGGTGGTGTCATCGCCAACGTTGATCAACGGTGAGCCGGGCTTCAACCGGAAATTGCCGTTCAGGCCATCGACGAATTTCGGATCGACGCCAACGTTGCCGATGCTGGCGCCATCGGGCGCGCCGTTGCTCGCGCCGAAATCGTTGTCGATCAGCGTCATGCGGCTGTTGAGGGCGATGTCGTCGCCAACATCACTGTTGACGTACAAAATGATGTTGTTGACGAATACGGCGTACGCTGCGCCTGCACCGCCGTAGATCACACTGGCGTTGCCGATCGGAGCGGCAGTCAACACGTTATAGGCGACCGTGTTGTTGCTGACATAGGCGTGCCCGGTGGAATTGTACAAATTCATGGCACTGGCAACATTGGCCGTGTTGTTTGCAAACAAGTTGTTGCGGAGGGTCATCACGCCGCCGGTCGAAACCGCCAGCGCGGCGGAAGAACCAATGGCTGCCGTGTTCGTATTGTGATGAAAAATGTTGCGCTCGATCAGCACATTGCCGGTATTGGCACCGGCGGCCAGCACGGTCAGCCCGCCGCCGTAACCGTTGAGCGTCTCCTTGCCATGGGCGAACGTGAGCGTGGCAATCGTTACGCTACCGCTCGTACCTGCAAGCAAGGTGATCCTGAGCGGGGTGTTGGAATCGCTGCCGTCGAGCACGGTCAGCGTGGGGTCGGGAATCGAATCGGCCACGCAGCCCCCAAAGAAATCGTAATAACCGCCGCTCACGGTGATGCTGTGAGTGTTGGCGACACTGTAGCTCCATGCGCCTGCGTAGGTCCCGTGCTTGACCTGGACCGCGTTGTCCTCGTTCTTGTAGGTGGTTGCAGCACCGGCCAGCGCCGAGGTGAGTTCCGCGGCGGTTCCCACGCAAAAGGTATGCGCTTGCACCGGCGCGGCCGTCGCCATCATCAGCGGCAAGATGGACAGGCGAAGCAGGTTCCTGCCGGAGGCAACGTCACGGCACGCAAGCGACGAGACATTCAGACCTGGACTATTCAAGTTATTCCCCTGGTAAGGCTTGCTGGTAAGTCTTCGGCACGCATGTGCGGCGCACTCGGCGCCTGATCTAGGGAACGGAATCCGGCGCGCCGCGCGACATGCGCCGAAATTGGGATCAGGTAAATAAAGGGAAAAAGGGGACGGAGGTAATTAAGTCGGGTTAATTGCCTCCGTCCCCTTTTCCCGCCTTTTCCTGGGGAAGGCATTCTGACCCCGTTATCCCCGTTATCCCGCCGGCCTCATTCGCGTCGCTGCCGGATTCCACGCCGTTTCCTGTTACGTAATGTCGAGTACCGGTCAGGTTCGGTGCGCTGCGGAGGAATCATGGGCGTCGAGACAACGTTGCAACGCTGGCCGGCCGTCTTGTTGCTGCTGACCTGCGTGCCCGCCTTGGCAGGTGTCTGCCGCGTCACCACGACGGCCTTGGACGAGCCGTTCGGGGGAGCCTCCTAATGGACCTGTACACTGCATTCCGCAAAGCCGCCGCACTGATTGCAGCAACCGCGTGCACCGTTTCGGCACACGCCCAGGACGGCGCGTACGACCCGAGTTTTGGTGACGTCTCAGTACCGGGTCGGACCTGGATCGACGTGTCGCCGAGTCCCCTGGACGATGCCACGAAGCTGATCCAGTTGCCCGGCGGCAATCTCTTCATGGCGGGCTCGTGCGGGCCGTACACCTGCGCCGCATGGCTTACGCCATCAGGGAACAAGATCCCCGGATACGGCAACTACAACACGCACTTGGGTACTTCGGTATTCGTTTACTACGTCGGCTGGCCGGGCGACGCGTATTTCGCTCCCGGGGACGTGGCAGCCTTCGCGGACGGCCGCGTCGTTGTTCCGGTACCGAGGGGAAGCGCAAGTGGCGCGTCGTACATTGCGGTGACGAGCGCGGACGGAAAAGTGCTCGATCCGGCCGTCGGCAACGGCGCCGGGTACGTGCTGACGACATTGCCATCGCCCGTATTCGTCCGGGTGACGCCACAACAACAGGTCATTGCCGTGGGTACCAGCGCGACCAGTCCGGCCTCGATCGTCGTCTCGCGCTACGACTCGACGCTTCATCTGGACACGTCGTTCGGCACCGGCGGATCGACCGCTATCGGAATCCCGGACGGCGACTTCGTGCCGCACGGAATGACGTTGCAGAGGGACGGCAAGATCGTCGTGATCGGCCAATACGGAGCTGTCGCGCCATATGCGGTCGGCATCGTCCGGCTGACCGCCGGCGGTAGTCCGGACCCGAACTTCGGCATATCCAGCGACGGCCGCTTCGAAAGCGACCTCGGCCACTTTGCAGGCGTCGTTGGCAACGCAATCGCCGAGGACAAGATGGGGCGGCTCATGCTGGCCGGTTACGCGGTCATCGACGACACGCACATGATGTGGTTCGTACATCGCCTGACGAGCGGCGGCGCGCAGGATGCGGCATTCAACGGCGGGCATGCGCGAATATTCGTGCCATTCGATTCCTCGCAGCTGGAGGCACCGCAGGCTTTTGGCGTGGCGCTGCAGGGCGACGGTCGTATCGTCGTCGCCGGCACGATGGACCGCGAACCGATCAACGAGCAGAAGTACTTCGCGATCGCCCGATTCACGGACGCCGGCGCGTTCGATGCGACGTTCGGTATCGGGGGGCTGGCTTATGGCGACATGTCGACTCAGGAACCGAACGTCCTGACCGATTTCCCCGCCGCCATGGTGATCTCTGGCGGCGGCATCATCATCGGCGGCAGTACCGTCAGTACCGTCACAGGCACCAACGAACATCGATTCACCGCGATGAAGGCACGCATCGACCTGTTGTTCGCCGATGGTTTCGATTGACGCGGGGACAAACCAACCAGAAACGGGGCCAGTGTGCCTTTTCCGAAAACTGGGTCAGAGTGCCTTATTGGCGAAAGGCACTCTGCCCCCGCTTATTTTGGCGAAATAGAATAATGGTGTCAGGGACAATTTCCGACATGAAAACAGGGGTCAGAGTACACTTTTCTGACATGGTCCGGACTGCGGCGAAACAGTACCCTGACCCCTGTTCTTGAACCTCCCTTCTTTCTCACAAGGGTGCTGTCAGCACCTACATCCAGAACGTGGACTGGGCGGATCACGTCCCGATCCAATCGAAACATTGGGGCAGCGGACGCGGGGCAAGGCGGCGAGTACACTTCTCCTTGACTCAGGGGTAGTCGTTCGAGGTCCAGGGAATTTGTCCGATTGACAGGGCGCAGAATGGTGAGCCTATTCTAGAAAAGTCTCCGTTCCCTTCCCGACGCGTGGCTGGACTCTTACAAGGCTAGACCTGACTTATCATTGTCATCCAAGGGAGATCCCATGTCGGTCCAGTTCCCGCGCGGCGCGTCCGGATGGCGCCTGCTCGCCGTCTTCGTGCTTCTCGCTCACGCATGGGCGCCGCAGACGTACGCGGCCACCTCGACCACGGTCGATATTTCAGGCTTGCGCGCTCCGGTCGAAATCCTGACCGATCGATGGGGAGTGCCGCATATCTATGCGAAGAACTTCGACGACGCCTTCTTCGCGCAAGGTTATCAGGCGGCGCGCGACCGCCTCTGGCAGATGGATCTATGGCGCAAGCGCGGGCTCGGCGAAATGGCGAAAGATTTCGGGCCGGCATACGTCGAAGGCGATCGCATGGCGCGCGCGTTCTTGTTCCGCGGCGACATGTATCGCGAGTGGCTCGCCTACGGCTCCGACTCCAAGCGCGTGGCCGAGGATTTCGTTGCCGGCGTCAACGCCTTTGTCGCGCTCACCAAAGAGAAGCCTGAGCTGCTCCCGATCGAATTTCGACTGCTCGGCTATGAGCCTGCCAAGTGGTCGGCCACGGATGTTGTGCGCATTCGCTATCACGGACTGACGGTCAACTTCCTGTCGGAAGTCGATCGCGCTGCCGCGTATTGCCAGAGCCGCCGGAGTGGCGAGCGCATCGACTGGCTGCGCCGCGAGCTCGTCCCGCCGATACAGCCGGTCGTGCCGGAAGGAATCGACGTATGCGCGATTCCCGTCGCCGAGCTCAAGCGCGCGTACACGCTGGCGACGGCGAGCGCCCGCTTCTCGAAGGACACGCTCAGGATGGCGAGCGGGATGCCGCCGCTGGACACGCTATATGCCGTACGCGACGATGTGCAGGCTTTCGGCAGCAACAGCTGGACGATCGCGCCGGGCAGGACGACCACGGGTCGGCCGATTCTCGCGAACGATCCGCATCGCGCCCATGGCGCACCGAGCCTGCGCTACATCAGCCACATCGTTGCGCCGGGATTCAACGTGATCGGCGCGGGCGAGCCTTTTCTGCCCGGCATCTCGATCGGCCACAACGGGACGATCGCGTTCGGGCTAACGCGGTTCTACATGGACCAGGAAGATCTGTACGTCTACGAGCTCAATCCCCAGAATGCCGACGAGTACAAGTATCGAGGCCGCTGGGAGCCAATGGCGACGGCAACCGAAGTCCTGGACGTCAAGGGCGAGCCAGCGCGGATGGTTACGCTCAAATTCACGCGCCATGGACCGCTGCTATACGTCGACCCAACGAACAATCACGCTTATGCATTGCGTGCCGCATGGCTGGAGCTCGGCATGGCCCCGTATTTTGGTTCGATGGACTACATGCGCGCGCAGAACTGGGACCAGTTTCGTGCTGCCATGAATCGCTGGGGCGCACCAGGCGAGAATCAGGTCTACGCCGACAAATCGGGCAACATCGGGTGGATCCCAGGCGGCTTGACGCCGATCCGCTCAAACTGGGATGGCTTATTCCCGGTGCCGGGCGACGGTCGCTACGAATGGGCTGGCTTCCGCGACATGGATGAGCTGCCGTCAGAATTCAATCCCGCGCGGGGCTATATCGTCACAGCCAACGAGAACAATATCCCACCGGATCATCCGGCGGCGAAAAAAGGCATCGGCTACGAGTGGAGCGATGCGGCACGTTCTGAGCGCCTTAAGGCCATTTTTGTATCCAAGCCACGCTTTTCGCTGGACGACTCGCTTCGTATGCAGACCGACACGGTGTCGCTGCCCGCACAGCGCATCGTGAAGCTCATGCAAGGCATGCGCGCGGATGTCGCCGGCGGCGATGCTCGGCTCTCGCAAGCATTGCAAATGCTGCGCGCCTGGGACGGTAACGAGAGTCGCGACAGCGCGCCCGCGGCGATCTTCGAAGTGTGGTTCAGCAAATATTTGCGCGACGCCGTGCTCAGGCAGGCTCTGGGCGATACAGGCGCGAAGCTCGCCCAACCTGGAGACGCGACGCGCGTGATCATGTTGCTCGAAGAGCCGGGCAAGTGGATGACTCCGGAGCAATGCGAGGCGGTGATGATCGCCTCGCTGAAGGCCGCGCTCGACGAGATTGGCGGCAAGCTTGGCGACGACATGCGCGCATGGCGCTGGGACGCGTTGCATTACGCGTTGTTCGAACATCCGCTGCAAGCGGTGGCCGATCCCGTGCTCAAGGACAAGCTCACCGTGTCGCGTTGGCCGCTTGGCGGGTCGGGATCCACACCAATGGCGACAGGCTATCGAACAACCGATTTTGCGCTCACGTCGGGCGCGTCGTTCCGGATGGTGCTCGACGTCGGCCAGTGGGATGCATCCCGAGTCGTTAACACCCCGGGCGAGTCGGGCAATCCCGACAGTCCGCACTATCGCGATCTGGCACCCTTATGGGCTGACGGCAAGTACTTCCCGTTGCTGTACACGCGCGCGGCGATCGAGAAGGCGACCGAATCGAGATTCGTGTTGCAACCGAAGAATTGAGCGAAAAAACGGGGGGTCAGAGTACACTTTTTGAAACTGTACTCTGACCCCTGTTTCAACCCCTGTTTCAGTTTCTTACTCAGGATTCCGGCATTGCTCGCCATGCAACCATTGGCAACCGATTTGTATGCGAATAGATGGAGACCAGCCAAACTGTACTCTGACCCCTGTTCTTCTTATCGCGCGACGCGAAAAAGAACTTGCCGTCGAGGGCTGCCGAACCTTCCGGTCGCAGCAATGGATGCCGATGCCCGCGGTGGCTGCCGTGAATTGCTGAACAGGAGTTGATCGGCTCCCCCTAATTTACGTATGGCGTAATTCGGAGCAGATCATCGTTCTTCGCAGATGCGCGGCATGGACTTGCGCGCGCGCCCTCTATTCCTCTGCGATTGAACCATGAACAGCTCACTATCTGGTGTGCCACGCGCACACACGCTTCCGCTTGCCGTTTGCCTCGCTCTGGGGCTGCATACTTCCGCGATTGCACAGCGCGAGAGCGCTGCGCACGCTCGCCCTTCCGCCGTTGCGCCGTCGGCCACCGCCGGTAGCGTACGCGTCGTGAAGAATTGCAACGACAGCGGCCCCGACAGCTTGCGTGATCTGCTGCAGCAAGCGCAGAACACCGATACGATCGACCTGAGCCAGTTGGCGTGCAGCCAGATTTCGCTGACCACGGGCGCGATATTCACCTCGCTCGCACCGGACCTGACCGTGCTGGGTCCCGTCACCCATTCGTTGGTGATCGACGCAGGCAACATCGACCGCGCGCTTGTCCATAATGGCTCGGGCCGCATGACCATTCAGGACCTGACGATCAAGAACGGGCTGCTGACCACGTCATCCAAAGGCGGTGGTTGCATTTACGGGTTTGGCAGCATTTCCCTCGTCCGCAGCGTGCTTACTTCGTGCCGCACCAATACCACGAACAGTACGGTGGCAATCGGCGGTGCGATTCGAGCAGCCGGCGATGTGACGCTGGTGTCGAGCAGCGTGACCAACAGCAACGTCAATGCTGCCGGCAGCCACAGCGCCGGCGCCGGGATCTTTGCCAGCACGGTGAACCTGACCAAAAGCGTGGTCAGCGGCAATCGGGCCACATCGAATGCCAGCTACTCGGTCGGCGGCGGCATTTATGCCACCAGCAAGATCACCGCGCATGACTCCACCGTTTCGGGCAACAACGCCGGCGAAGGCGGTGGCGTGTTCTCCAAGGGCGGCGCGATTCTGTTCAACTCCACCGTGTCCGGCAACTATGCGGTGGCGTCCGCAGGCATCGAAGCGCTTGCGGAAGCGCGCATCTACAACAGCACCATCGCCAGGAACATCGGCTATGACGACAACTTTCCGGCGGGGTTGACGGTCGGGTCGAGCGCGCTGACCCTGCAAAGTTCCATCATCGCCAACAACGTGATCGGTACGGTCGAATTCGATCTTGGCAGCGGCGTCGCGGCGACCGCGGATGGCAACAACAACCTTGTCATGGCACATGCCGCCCAGACCGCCGTTCCCATAGATACGATCTCCGCCGATCCGAAGCTCGGACCTTTGCAGAACAACGGCGGCCCTACCGCGACGCACGCGCTGGCGCCGAGCAGTCCTGCGGTCGACAAAGGCAACAATCTGCAAGCGCTCGATTTCGATCAACGCGGCGCGCCGCGGCTGCAGATGCGCCAAGCCGACATCGGCGCCTTCGAATTATCAGATGTGATCTTCGGTAATCGGTTCGAACCCTGAGCAGGCACAGCAAGTATTGCGCGCAGCGTGCGAAACGGAAGTGGGTTCAGAGGAGAAAACAGGGGTCAGAGTACACTTTTCTGAAACTGTACTCTGACCCCTGTTTCTCCCGTCCCCTTTTATTTATTTTAGTCAGCTAATTGAGGCGGTTCGAGCGCCTGAACAGCCACAAGCGAGCTTTCCTTTTTCTCAAGCCACCCGCGCAGCTTTTGCGCCATCGGCCAACGTCGCTTGAAAACCGCCGGCAAAAATTCTATCGAATGCGGACGACAAGAGGATGTAAGTCAGCGTCGGGCTCGTGAAAACCGGATTGCCGCAAATGTCCCCTCCGATGAACGTTGCGACCGTCATGTGCAATTCGTAGTTGCCGGGGGCGGCCACGAAAACTGTCGGCGTGAGCGAATTTGTCTGCAGAATGCCGTCCGCGACCAGAAATCCCCAACTGGGATACTGGGGACTCAAGCTCACCAGGGTGGAAGGCGTCTTGGCAGTCGCCAGAAGAGTCGCAACTCCGCTGTCCCACAATCCCACGTCGACGCGCGCCGCCGCCGCATTGGATCCGTTTGGCTCGTAGGTCGCGCGAGCGCTGACGTAAATGCGCGACGGGATGGATACGCTCAGTGGCAAGGTGAGTGCCAGTCTTTCGCTGCCGCACCCGTTGTAGACGAAAACGTCGGAAGATACGGTGTCGCCGAAGGTCGCGGCGAAGACATTGGGCGCGGACAAGACCAGTCCAAAAAACAACACGGCTCGCATCGGATCGCCTCCCATTTCAGTTGGCCGGAGTAAACACAAAGATAACGGAGTCAGAGTGCCTTTCGAAAACAGGGATCAGAGTACACTTTCTGAGGGAAAGGGGGTCAGAGTGCCTTTTCCGCCTCCCTATGGTTCCGATGACGTGCTGTGACCGCGTCGGACCCCGTTACGCACATTTCACTTGTCGTTCTCGCCTCAGTTGCAAATGTAATCGCCCGCCGCATTCCTGCTGCACGTATCCGGTGCGCCGTACTTGTCCCAGAGCGCTGCGAAACCGACTGTTCTCGCGAAAGCGGCAAAGCTCGTCAGGCGGCGAACATCCGCGCGGGACGGTTTCCAGAAATCCATGAACAGGCCCGCGTCGTCCTGGGTCGGTCCCGACGCAATCAAGTCGAGCGCACGCTGCGGCTCGCCAATCGTCATCAACCGATGCGGAACCCAGATCGGGACTCGTTCGGGTTGCTTGGCCACGCACTCGTCGAGGACCGCCAGCGCCTGGGCACGGCCGCTTTCCGTAGTCGTGTCCGCAGCCAGCATCCTGCGCAATGACGGCTCGGGCGTCGCCAGGCACTTTGCGTTGCCGAATCTGACCAAGACCGAGACAAGGATGTCGTTCGCGCGGGCCGTATCTCCGCGCGCCTGCGCAAGCCCGCCAAACCCCGCGTCCGCAAACGACAGGCCGAGGTCCCGGGCCTGCGTGAACGCACGCTCGGCATCGTCGAGTTGGCCGGCAAATTCATACTGCCGCCCGCGCCAATAGAGCGCATTCGGCAGCAGCGGATCAATCGTCAACGCGCGATCGAGGTGGGCGATGCCTTGGCGTGTGTAGCCGGTGGTGATCAGCCGTTGCGCGGTATACAAATGCACCGAGGCGTCGTTCGGCGCCAGCTCGAGCGCTCGATCCATCGCGCTGCGTGCATCGACGTAGCGCCGCTGCTTGGTGGCTAACGTGCCGAGCGCGGTTTGCGCTTCGGCGACCGTCGGGTCGAGCGCGAGCGCAGCGTGCGCATGTTCGTCGGCTTCGGCGTCCGAAGCGCCCTGTTCGGGCCTGCCCAGCAGGTGGATCATGGCGAGCCGCGCGTGGGCGCGGGCGAACCCGGGATCGAGCGCGATCGCCTTTTCGAGCCAGCCGATCCCCTCGCCCATGCGCGCGTAGTCGCGGCGATTGAAGGCGTCGGTCGCCTGCAAATACAGGCTATAAGCCTCGGCATTCGCGGTGCCGGCCTGCACCAGGCGGGTCTTCTGATCGCCATTGAGGGCCGCCTTCAGAGCGTCGGTGATTGCACGCGCGATGCGCTCCTGCAACGCGAACACGTCCGACAAGTCCCCATCGTAGCTCTCGGACCAGACGTGGAAGTCGTCGTCGGTACGGACCAGCTGCGCGGTGATGCGCACCTTCTCGCCCTGCTTGCGCACCGAGCCTTCGAGCACGTTGGCAACGCCGAGCGCCGTGCCGATCGCTCGCAGGTCTTCGTTTCTTCCCTTGAAGGAAAATGATGACGTACGCCCGGCCACCTTCAGATCGTCGACCTTGGCCAAGGCGTCGAGAATCTCCTCGGCCATGCCGTCGGAGAAATATTCCTGGTCATGGCCGGGACTGAGATCACTGAACGGCAGCACCGCGATGGACTTTGCCGGAATCGGCCGATTGATGGCTGCATGGCTTTCCGGATCGCCCCGGCGGAATGACGGCTGGCCGTAGAAGTACCAGCCGACCGCGAGAACGGCAAGCAGCGCGGCGCTGGCAAACACGATCTTGCCGCCGCGCGCCGGCCGCTCGAGCACGAGTCCTTCCGCCGCGGATTCGAACACCCAGGCCAGCACGACCGCGACGGGAAACCCGACCAGCGCAACGAGAATGAAAACGCGCAAGACCCAGGGCGGCGCGTCGAACGCGGGAAACCCTATCGACACAGCCTGTACCGCGAGCCAGGCGGCTACGAGATATGCCGCGCCAACCTTGAACACCTTGCGGCGCTTGAGTTCGGCAATCAAACCCATGGTTGCTGGACGCACGCTGCAATTCCCCCGAGACGGCGCGCTGGCGGGCGTGACTGGCGGCCCAGTTCACGGCGCGACGCGCAGCGGGTCTGCCGATGATCGCGCAGGTTGCGCCGCCGACACAACCGGGAGTAGCGGGCAAAGCGACAGGATCACTGGGGAAGTAATAGTGTCAGGGACAATTTTGCAGAAAGGGGACGAAGGATTATCTGTTTGAAACGCGCAATTACTCCGTCCCCTCTGTCTGCTGTCGGCTATGGCAGTCATTCAGACATTCAACGGAAAGCTTAAGGAATACCTTCTTTTTTCTGCGAATGTCGTATGCCTCGCGCGTTTGCCGTATAGAAGGTTTATGAGTACATGGCGCGACATCGGGGGAGAAGCATGACCTTGCGAACGTGGATGAACGGCTGGCCCCGCCGGGCCTGCGTGATCGGTTTTTCGATCGCAGTCGGTTTGCTGCCGGCGGGTGCGGCCTTGGCGGTCACCACCATTATGGTCAACACCACGGACGATGGTGTGGACATCAGTCCCGGTGACGGCAACTGTTCCACCGTTGCACAGCCCGCGCTGCCAATCTGCACACTGCGGGCTGCGGTGACAGAGTCGAACCGCATGCCCGGCGGCGCTGAAATCATGCTGCCGCCCGGAACCTACAACCTGACCATTCCCGCGTCGATTGCCGATGGGGAGGAAAATGGGGACCTCAATCTGATCGTTGCGTTTGGCTACGCTCCCGGGCCAACTACCATTACGGGCTCCGGCGCCGCCACCACGATCATCGATGCGCATGGCAACGATCGCATACTCCACATTGATGCTACGCGAAGCGTAACGATCACCGGTGTCTCGTTCGTCAATGGGAGCTTGGCAGGATCGGGTACGAAGCTTGGAGGTGGTATCTACAACCAGGGCAGTCTTGCCTTGACTGATTGCATCGTCAGCCATAACGCCGTCGGGTATGGGAATGGCGGCGGTGTCTTCAATGAAGGTTATCTAGCCGCCTTGAGAGTCACGTTCAACGACAACACGGCGCAGTCTTACGGTGGTGGAATTTACAATTCAATTTCGAGCCAACTCGTGCTGAGCCAGTGCACCGTGAGCGCGAACAAGGCCATCGACGGAGCGGGCATCTACAATGCCAGTGACTACTACCCTTATTCCCAGATGGATTTGACCGAGATTACCGGCAATACGGCGACCGGTTCCGGCGGCGGTGTTGCCAATGCCTACAGTGCCAGCCGGCTGAGCATCACGCGCAGCACGGTATCCAACAACGCAGCGGCGGGCGGTCGTGGCGGCGGCGTGGACAACAACGGCATCCTCTACGCCAGCAACAGCACGATCAGCGCGAATTCCTCCAAAACCGACGGCGGCGGCTTCTACAACAGCGCCACTGGAAACAGCCATTTCTACAACTCGACCATTGCGTACAATCAGTCGGACAGCAATGCCGACAACATCGGCGTTGGTCCTGGCATCTTCAACGCGGTGGGCGCTGCTTTCTACCTGCGCAACAGTGTCGTTGCCGCGAACACCTATCCTGGGCCTTACAGCCTTACGCTCTATCAGGACTGCTCCGGAGCGCTGACTGCCTTCGGCAAAAACAGGTTCTACACACTGATCGGGTGCTCCGTTACCCAGGCCGATGGCGGCAGCACGACGGTGCCGGTCCCGCTTGCCGCGTTGGGCGCGCTGCAAGACAACGGCGGGCCGACCCGAACCATCGCGTTGCTACCCGTCGCAGGCGCCAACCTGATCGACTTTGCAAGCAACTGTGTGGACGAAAATGGCACGCTGCATACCGACCAGCGCGGCCGGCCGCGCCCGGTTGGCGCGAGCTGTGATGTCGGCGCGTTCGAATACGATCCAGGCGACATCTTCATCAACGGGTTTCAGTAGGCCGCGCGAAAACGGAGACAGAGTGCCTTACTGTGGACTTTGCGAAAAAGGGGACGAAGCCAATCAAGCAGGATTAATTGGCCACGCCCCCTTTTTCACGTTGTCCTTTACTGGCTGTCGAACCCGTCCGCAAAAACCTTGTCGATGACGATTCTGTAGCACTGGCCACCGGGTACGAAGGTCGAGATGCCGGTGCTGTTGTCGACCGTCACTTCGGCGAGGGTGACGTTCTGCCATGTGAGTACTATGGGGTCCGAGCCGGGAGGTGTCGCCGGGTCGATCGTGAGGGTTCCGCCGGTCTGGAAGAGAAGAGTCGGGTTGTGCTGTCCGTCGATATCTTCGCGAACCAGAATGCATTGTTCGCAGGTCTGCAGATTGCTATTGGCTTCGCTGGCGAGGTTGAAACCGCCGGTCACAGCGGCCAGTTGTCCCGTGAAGCTGTAGAAGAGGAAGCTGACGCCGTCCTCACGCGCATCGCCAAAGCCGAGATCGATTCCCGAATCCGCAAAGTACTCGGCGGCGGAGCCCGGGCTGTAGAGCTGCAAATCGCGGCTGCCGTCGAGCAAGGCGGTGGGGCACACCGCAGCCGCGACCGGCGATGGTGTCAGGCAACATGCAACTGCTGCCAGAATCCAGGTGCTGTTCCCGAAGTTCATGGCGCTTCCTCCTTGCTGACGATTCTTCGCAAAAAAGGGGGACGGAGCAATTATCTGCTTGAACCCCGGAGAAAGGGGACGGAGTGAGCTACCCCTGATTTATCGAACACCTCCGTGTGAGGATTGTCCTCGCTTTGTGGTGTCCGATAAATCAGCGAAAACAGGGGTCCGAAAACAGGGGTCAGAGTACACTTTTCTGACATAGTCCGGACTGCGGCGAAACAGTACTCTAACCCTGTTCTTGGAGCCATGGCGCAGAGCTTTCCACGGCCGCCCGCGCGATGCGGTCGGTCTCTATCCCGCCCTGGTGCAGAAAATCAACGGGAAAGGCACTCCGACCCCCTTTGCCTTACGCGTCGATCCTTGCGCGAGCGGCCTGATTTCCCCGACACTGCACCGCTGCCGGGCCGCCGGCATACAGGGGCAAGAGGATGAGTCACGGCTTGTTCGCCGAACTGAAGCGCCGCAACGTGTTCAAGGCAGGCGTTGCCTACCTGGCACTCGGATGGATCGTCACGCAGGTCAGTTCGACGGTAGCGCCGCTGCTGCACCTGCCTGACTGGATCGGCGCGGTGGTTCTCTGGATCGGCGTACTCGCCTTTCCGTTCGTGATCATGTTCTCGTGGATCTACGAGATCACGCCCGAGGGCTTGAAGCGCGAGAGCGAGGTCGATCGTTCGGCCTCGATCACGCACGTCACCAGTCGGCGAATGGACTACCTCATCGTCGGCCTGCTGGTGCTCGCGATCGGGCTGTTCGCGCTTGACCGATTCATTCCGCGCAGAGTCGAACCTTCCACAGCATCGCGTGAAGCGCAGTCACCGGCCGTGCCGAGCGCGTCTGCCCCGGCGGCTGCGGCCGCGGCGCCGGCGGCCAGCGACAATTCCATCGCGGTGCTGCCGTTCGTGAATATGAGCAGCGACAAGGAGCAGGAATATTTCTCCGATGGCATTTCGGAGGAACTGCTGAATCTGCTCGCGAAGATTCCGCAGTTGCAGGTAACGGCACGCACCTCGTCGTTCGCGTTCAAGGGCAAGGAGACCGGCATCCCGGAGATCGCGCGCATGCTGCACGTGGCGCACGTGCTCGAAGGCTCGGTGCGAAAATCCGGCAATGCGGTGCGGATCACCGCGCAGCTGATCCGCGCTGGCACGGACACGCACCTGTGGTCGCAGACCTACGACCGCAAGCTCGACGACATCTTCGTGGTCCAGGACGAGATCGCGGCGGACGTGGTCAAGCAGCTCAAGCTCACGCTGCTCGGGGAGGCGCCGAAGGCACGCACGACCGATCCCGAAGCCTACGCGCTCTACCTGCAAGCCGTCCAACTCGGACGTCAGAGCGCCGCCGAAGCTTTCAAGCAGTCCGACGCGCTCTACCGCAAGGTACTGGCGATCGACCCGCGCTACGCGCCGGCCTGGTCCGGGTTGGCCCGCAACTTGTCCAACGAGGCCGGCCAAGGCTTTTTGCCCAGCAACGAGGGGTTTGTCCAGGCCCGTGAAGCGGCCATGAAAACGCTCGCGATCGACGCTGAGTACGCGCCGGCCCACGCCCAGCTCGGTTGGAT
Organism: Pseudolabrys sp.; assembly: GCA_036003145.1. Taxonomy (GTDB): domain Bacteria; phylum Pseudomonadota; class Alphaproteobacteria; order Rhizobiales; family Xanthobacteraceae; genus Pseudolabrys. The sequence goes on along the minus strand of DASYSQ010000027.1, from coordinate 2,213 downwards.
CGCGATGTACGGCGACGACGACCTTGCCGGCGCGGCGCAGCACTTCAAGCACGCGCTGGCGCTCGATCCGTCGGATCTGGACGTTCTGCGCAGCAGCGCCGCGCTGCTCGGCAGTCTCGGCCGCTTGGACGAGGCTCTGGCCCTCGATGAGGCCATCGTCCGCCGCGATCCGGTAAATGTGGCGGCGCTCTATAACCTGGGTATCGACCGACGCGCTGCCGGCCGGTTCGACGCGGCGATTGCATCGCTTCGCACCGTGTTGAGCCTGAGCCCGGGGCGAGGCGGCGCGCACGCTCAACTCGGCAATGCACTGCTGCTGAAAGGCGATGCGCAGGGCGCGCTGGCGGAGATCGAGCAGGAGACGAGCGAGATCTACAAGATGATCGGCCTGCCGCTGGCCTACCATGCGCTCGGGCGCAAGGCCGATTCGGACGCCGCGCTGGCCGCGCTGATCGCGAAGTACGAGAAGGACGCACCCTACAACATCGCCTACATCTACGCCTACCGCGAGGAGGCCGACCAGGCATTCGCGTGGCTCGACAAGACGGTCGAGTACGGCGACCCCGGCGTCGGCGAGATCGTGACGGAGAACCTGTTCGACAAGATCCACGCCGACCCGCGCTGGCTGCCGTTCCTGCGCAAGATTGGCAAGGCGCCGGAGCAACTGGCGAAGATCGAGTTCAAGGTGACGCTGCCGCAGGTAGACGGCAAGACTGCGAGCGGCCAGGCGGAACACTAGCGGGTGCGCATCGCGTGCCGCGGCGAGACAGACGGCTCAATAGCGGGCACTCGTGGGAGTCGCCTTCGGGTCGGAAGCAGGGATGGACCATCTTGAAGTTCTTGCGTGACGCAGGTCGACTGAACGCACAGGAAGTTGACCACGATCCGCGTAAGGCACTCTGACTCCGTTACACGAGCTTCACTTGCCCACGATCGGCACGCCCACTTTTTGACCGGCCTCGCAAGCGCCAAGGTACTTGTGATCGATGGTCATCACCTGTGCTTTGTCAGCACCATAGGTCGATTGGATCTGAGTGTGAAACACCTCATCGCCATGCGCAGTCATTTCACTATGACTTACGACGTGCGCCCCAGAAAAAGTACACTCATTGTCGGCAATCCATGTATCGCCTTTCTTGAGCACACTGTTCTTGCTGCAATCATTCTTTAGATGCGCATCAGCGCTTGCTTTGCCCGCGGCAACCGACGCGGCGTCCTGACACATCCTGTAGCTTCTAGAGCCCCCTGGCATTTTTTCGCTCGTCATCGTGATTTGCCACAATCCCGGCTTTTGCGTAGGCATTTCATCGCCGCTGGCGAGCGCGCTCGCATTCAAAAGCATTGCCACAAGACTGAGCGCAATCTTGATTTTCATGCGGCTTCTCCAAGGGAGATCTCGACTGTAGCAGGTTTCGACCGCGCAGCATCCGTTCTCCATCTCCGTTAGAGAGTGAACCGCTCAACTCAAGAGCGCCTTAAGCATCCCAAGTTTTTCGGCATCGTTGAAGACGTTCTCCGCTACGGCTTTTTCGAACAGCGGAAACGGGGGCAGAGTGCCTTATCGGTGGGCTTGCCAAGTGCGGGTGGGCGAAGTGCTGGCCGGTCGGAGGCGCAGCGTCCTGGTTTGCGTTCCACCATCGCGCGGAAACGGTCGTTGCCGAGAGCGCGTTGTTGCTGGATGCAGGTGCGGATGTCCGTCGTGTAGGACATCAGCCGAAAAAGGCATTCCGCCCCCGTTATCGCCGGCAATTGCAAAATGCTGGACTTGTCGCCAGCATGAGCCGCAAAGGAATGCCCTACGACAACGCCGTGATGGAGAGCGCATCGGACTTCGGTAACGGAGAAGACTTCAAATAACGGAGTCGCCATTTCGCGAAAACGGGGTCCGGAAAACGGACGTGCTCCACTGCGCCTTCTTATCTGCTACCCGGCGGCGTCAGTGATCCCGAGCCGCTTCTTCGCTGCCGCGACCATCTCGATGAAGCGGCTGTCCTTGCGGATCGAATCGAGGTCCGGATCCACTTCGAGATGGCGGATGAGCGTCGGACTGTTCGTGCGTTCGAAAAATGGCACCAGCGTTTCCAACGCCTCCTCGGCGTCGCCGATTTCCAGCAGCAGGGAGCAGGCGAGGTTGTAGCGCATCGTGAGGTTGTCGGGATCGAGGACCAGCGCCCGCTGAATCCATTCGCGCGCGCGTTCGGTCTCCCCGGACA
>DASYSQ010000026.1:0-4069 GCA_036003145.1 Pseudolabrys sp. | reverse complement strand
CGTCTTCCCCCAGCGGTGCGCCCGTCGGTCATGACCTCGCGCATGGCGTGGACCACAGATCGCTCGCGCATCGTGATCCATCATCTCGCCAAGCGCCTCCATGCCGGAAGCCAGGCAAAACAACTCGAAGCTCGCCGAAATGTTAGCCAAGGCCTCGAACTTCAGAGCTCTCGTCGGAATGGCAGTGGATGTAGTAGGTCTATTCATGGCGTTGCTTTCCTTTGTAGAATCAGCACCCCGAGCCTATCGGCTCAAGGCGAGCAACGCCGCCTCGCCTATTTCAACATCGATCGGGACAATGCCCATGACGTATGGCGGAGGGGATTTCATCAGTTATCCATGGGAAACGATCATCAAATCGTTTCGTGCCGAAAATGGAAATAATGTTTTCAGCACTGTCGTTGAATGTTCGGCCAAGTTTCTTGGATATCTTAAGCTTGGCTTTAGCCATTCACGCTGCGTGAGCAAGTGCATTTTCCATGCGCTGCCAGATATGGCGCGGAATTTCTATGCTGTCTCGGCTTGGCCGAGACATGAAAGAAATCTGGTGATGCCAGATTTCGCGACGTACAGCGGCGATTGCATCGCTGAATGTCAGGACCGCTTTTGGATACCATGCGGCGGTTCTCGGTTTGAGTTTTTGTGATTTGGAAAGATCGTGAGCCCACAATGTGACGATCGAGAATAAGGCGAACAAGGCTGGTGTGGTGCGAAGGATCGCTTTGTCTGACCACTGGCGTTGAGTTTCTACGCCGAGGTGAGCGCGAACTTCCGCAAATGTTACTTCGACCTGCCAACGACTGACGAACCAAGTTAGAATATCGCAGGGGCGAGCGTTGAGGTCAGTGGCGAGGAAGGCCTGCGGCTCGAGTTCGCTCTTGGGATCGCGGACGAGAAGCCAACGGATCGGCACTGGCGCCACGCCGCCATGATACCAAATGGCGGTGCCGCTGGCGATCTCGACAAGGCGGTTGGTTCGACCATACCAGAGACTGACGCGGTAGCGCTTCCAGGAGACTTTGCGATCCTTGAGGACGGCGGACAATTTTTTCAGAGGCTTGCCCTTGAGCGGCCGCCGGCCGCGGCCTTTCCGGTTTGGCGGCGGGAACCCGAATAAGTTGGCATCGAGGCGCAAGCGGGTGACGACACAGACATGCTTGCGGACCGCGGCGAGGAATTCGAGGGCTGCAAATGCGCTGTCGGCGACCAGGACAATATAGCGGTCGGGGAGCCAGCGGTGGATTTGCAGTGCGGCCTGGCGCGCCCAATCGAGTAGCGTCTTGTGTTCGCGTGGCTTGCCTTCATAGAAGCGTTTGGAGGGGGCAAGCAGCGTGAGGAAAGGCAGCGCCATGATGCGGTCGGCCCACGGCACGCGCACCAGCAACATGGCAGAAAGCCAGCGCAAACCGCTAGCTTTGACGAAGTGTCCTTTGGATGAGCGTACCGGATCGCGATAGATGCCGCGGGCTTTGATCTTGGCTCCCCAGCGCCGTTCGATGGTGTCATCGAACCCGATCACGACCGGGGCGCCGGACGGCACCAAAGCCTTTATCAGCAGCATCAGCAGCTTACGCGCCGCGGCCCGGGACGACCACTCTGCCCGATTGAGGATCCGGTGGAAGGTACAGAAGTCGGGATCGCATTCGCGTCCCAGGATGCGCAGCGCCGATGTGACGGTTCGCCGACCTGGCGCCAAGATGACGCCTGCGAGCAGCACCAGAACGTTTGTCCACGTTCGACGTGTGAACAGTTCAGCGAACCCCACGAGCCGAGACAAAAATCTTTCCGGCAGCGCAGACCCAGACGAGTTGGGGAGAAGATGAGAGTGTTGCATCTCATCGGTAGAATCGGCGCGCTGAATCGCGACAATCTTACTCCGGTGCGACAAATCGAATCGGCTTGTTCACCGAGGCCTCGCCTGTGCGGGACACCAGCGGCATATTGAGCATGCTATGACCAAACCCGACCCGGCGCTTGCCGAAATCGCTGCTCAGTTCACGCGTTACGACGTTGAATGGAGCCGCGGCGCATATGTGATTATCGACCGCCGCACCGCGAACCCATTCGCACGGCTGCGGCCCATCCCGGACACTGATCGCTTCGAGCTTTTCTACTGGTCAAACGCCAAAGGGCGCTGGACTACATTTGGAAATCTCGGCCGTATGAAACTCATGCTCGAGAGCGCTCATGAGATCGTTGAGAACGATCCGATGTTCCGCATCCCCCGCGCATCATGAGCGTGTTTAAAATTGGCCAAAGCCAAGCTAAGAAACGGCGGCACCAGCTGTCGGCTCCAAGGGCTGGAGAACAAACCCGAATGCCTTGGCACGCCGGTGCAGATTGTTGACCACCCGCGTGCGGTAGCGTGTCTCGTACGACGAGGCTCCCGGGTCGACGTATTCCATTCCATGACGCACGGCGTTGTAGAACAGCACTGCGATCTTGCGGGCCGTGGCAGTCACCGCCTTGGCCTTGCCGATGCGGGCCGAGAGCCGTCTGTAAAAGGCGCCGAGCGCGGTGTCGGTGCGTCCGACGGTTACGGCAGCAAGGCGTAGAAGTGCCGCAGCCCGGCCGCCAGACCGGCGCGTTCGTGACGAGAGCGTCTTGCCGCCAGAGATCTTGTTGCTCGGCGCTAGCCCCAGCCAGGAGGTAAAATGCTTGGCACTGGGCCACGAGGACAGGTCGTCGCCGCATTCAGCGACCAACTTCAGCGAGAGGTAAGCGCCAAGGCCGTCGATCGCAGTGACGTCCTTTCCGAGCAGCGCGAACAGCGCGGCGCGGACGTCGAAAGCCAGGGCGTTCGCCTGATCGGTTCGCTGTCGGCGCCGCGGCGGTGGAACTGCCCCGTGATCCCGACCGCGATAGATGCTCAGTTCCTTCAACACGGCTTCGATCCGTACGTCGCAGGCCGAGACCTTCTCGTGGTAGGCGTCGTAGAGGGCGAGCGCCTGTTCGAGCGCAAACAGATGCTCGGACCGGTAGTTGCCGGTGAGCGCCTTCGCGATCGTCTCCGCACTGGCGTGACAACCGTAATGGCGCAAGCACGCCAGCGCCTCGGGGTCGCGCTCGCCGGCAAGGATGGCGCGAATGATGCGCAGGCCGGTCGCGCCGGTGATGTCGGCGACGACATGGTGCAACTGAACGTTCATCTCGGTCAACGCCTTCTGCATATGCTGGATGTGCGAGGCCGCGTACTCCAGCAGACGCTCGCGCTGGCGCACGTAGGCTCGCAGCTCGGCAATCTGCCCTTTGGGGCGAAAGCTGGCCCGCAGCAGTCCAAACGAATGGAGCCGCTGCAGCCATTGCGCATCGCTGACATCCGTCTTGCGTCCGGGCACGTGCTTGGCATCGCGCGCGTTGACAAGGAACACAGTGAACCCCCGTGCATCGAGAAGCTCGAAAATCGGAATCCAGTACACGCTGGTCGATTCCATGACGACGGTCTCGACGCCGCATTCCACAAACCAGTCGACCAGCCGATGCAGATCGGCCGTGAAGGTGCCGAAGCTGCGGACCGGCTCAGGTGCACGATCTGCTCTGACGGCTGCCATGTGCATGGTCGCTCCGATGTCGATGGCAGCCGCGTTCGGGTAGACCATGGGCATGCTGCGATCGATCCTGGACTTCGATTTGTTGCGATTCATCTTTAACTCCTCCTGCCGACATGAGCGGAAGGGCTGGGCTGCGCAATTTGTCAGATTCCTAAACGGGATCGCCGCGACGGCGTCACCACTCTCAAGTCCGCAACAGCCCATGGACCAGGTTTTTTAACGGGGTCACATGCCACCAAAATCGTATCGGCCGCTCCCTTCCGACCGCAGTCTAGCGGCTACCCGTTTCTATTCCACAGGGGGCGCGCAGCGCCGTGATCAGTTTTTAAGGGGGCTAAAAAGGGCATTTAGTTAAGGGAGCGTTACGAAGTTCCACCGGGTTACCAGAGGACGAACCTTCGTCGTCCCCGCGAAGGCGAAGGCGGGGCCCACACGCCGTGTCCTCACAGTTTGGAACGAACGTCGTTCAACATCAGCAGCGAAACGGTAATGGGTCCCCGCCTTTGCGCATAGGCGCT
>DASYSQ010000025.1:0-6182 GCA_036003145.1 Pseudolabrys sp. | reverse complement strand
GACAATCGTGACCGATCCGTCAACAGGCGTGCGTCTTGGCCTGCCTGCCAAATGGGTGACGCAAGTGCGCGAGGCCACGCGCGGCACGCGCTATTCGTCTCCACACGGGGATGTGCAGGTTGAAACGTTCCGTATCAAGACTACGGAGCTCAAGCTGGCCGCATTGTTCGATCAACAGAAGAAAGAGCCGGCCTCGCGCAAAGTCGAGTCGAGCGCATTGCGCGACGACAGCTTCTTTATCAGCGGCATGCAGGGCCTGAAGAATTTCTCCGTCCGTGCATACGCGCGTGACGGCGAGATCCGCGGCTTTACGCTGTTGTTTGATCAAATGATGGAAACGATCGTCGCGCCGGTGACGGCGGCGATGGTGAGTGCTTTTTCGCCGTTCCCGGAGCGTAGTTCGCCGTTCGCGGCCATGGCCAAACCAGTCGAATATGGCAACGGCCTGATCGTAAGCAAAAACGGTCATATTATCACCGATCGCAAACTCGCGGCTGGATGCCAGGTCATCGTCGCCGCCGGACTCGGCGATGCCGAGCGAGTTGCCGAAGACAATGATAGTGGTCTGGCTCTGCTGCGTGTTTACGGCACGCATAACGTATCTCCGCTCGCGCTCGGCGCCGATGCGTTCAAGAAGGGTGACGTGACCCTTGTCGGAATTCCAGACCCAAAAGAGCAGAACGGCGCCAAGAAACTGACCGAGATCAAGGCGCGGCTGGCCGAAAGCAATGCGATCGAACTGCGGCAGCCGGTACCCATGGCAGGCTTTTCCGGCGCGGCCGCGGTCGATGTGCAAGGGCGTTTCCTCGGCATGATGCAGATGCAGAATTTCGTGCTGGCCAGTGCCGAGTCAATCGCGCAGCCAGTGCGGCTCGTCACCGCGACGACCATTCGCGGCTTTCTCGCTGCGCACGATGTTGCGCCCGCGACGGACGGCAGTGATGCCAGAACGGCAGTCGTGAGAGTTATTTGCGTACGGAAATAGCTATTTGTTTTTCCATTTCGGCGTCCGCTTCTCGATAAACGCCTTCATGCCTTCCTTCTGATCTTCCGTCGCGAACAGCGAATGAAAAATGCGCCGCTCGAAGGCCATACCTTCCGAGAGCCCGCCTTCGAATGCGCGGTTGACGGCTTCTTTGCCCGCCAGCACTGAAGGCAGCGACATGTTGGCGATGGTTTCAGCGACTTTCATGGCTTCGTCCATCAACTTTTCGGGCGATACCAGGCGCGCCACCAGACCGGATTTCTCGGCTTCCGCTGCATCCATCATCCGCCCGGTCAAGATCAAATCCATGGCCTTGGCCTTGCCGACCGCACGCGCGAGCCGCTGCGTGCCGCCGATGCCGGGAATGACGCCAAGCTTGATCTCAGGCTGACCGAACTTGGCCGTATCTGCGGCAATCACGATGTCGCACTGCATCGCCAGTTCGCAGCCTCCGCCGAGCGCAAAGCCCGCAACCGCTGCCACGATCGGCTTGCGCACGCGGGCCGCAACATTCCAGTTTGAAACAAAATCACCGAGATAGGCATCGATAAACGGCTTGTCTGCCATTTCCTTGATGTCGGCGCCCGCAGCGAAAGCCTTGTCGTTGCCGGTGATGAGCATGCAGCCGATCTTTTCATCGGCATCAAAGGTCTCGATCGCCTGTGTGAGCTCCGCGATCAGTGCCTTGTTGAGCGCATTGAGCGCCTGGGGGCGGTTTAGGCGGATAATGCCGACCCGGCCCTGCGTTTCGACAAGAATATTCTGGTACGTCATGAACAGGTCCCTGGATTGGTCTGGATCAATCGAGCCTTGCGCCGGAACGTCGCACGACTTCTTCCCATTTGGCTGAGTCGGCTTTGATGGTCGCGGCAAATTCCTCCGGCGTGCCTCCCGCCGGCTCGTCGCCGATTTTGGCAAACTTCTCCTTGAATGCTTCCGAAGCCAGCGCCTTGTTGATTGCGGCGTTGAGCCTGTCCACGATCGGCCGCGGCATGCCGGCCGGCGCAATCACGCCGGTCCAGGTTGGCGCCAGGTATCCGGGCACACCAGCTTCGGCAATTGTCGGAAGCTCCGGAAATGCCGGCGAGCGCGCCGCGCCGCTGACACCCAGCGCGCGCACCTTGCCATCGCGCGCGAAAGGCGCGATCGACTGCAGGCTTTCAAACATGAGATCGACATGACCGGCGATCAGATCGGTGATCGCCGGCGCACCCCCGCGATATGGTACGTGCACGATTTCGGTCGCGGTCATGTATTTGAACAATTCCCCGCCGACGTGGCCGGGCGAACCGTTGCTGGATGAAGCGTTTGTGAGCTTGCCGGGGTTCTTCCTGGCGTAGTCAATCAGCTCCTTCACCGAATTGATCGGCAATTTCGGCGATACCGCGAGCAATAGATGTCCGCGCGCGATCAGTGCGATCGGCTGAAAGTCGCGTTCAATGTTGTAGGGCAGTTTCGTCACCATGTGCCGGGTAATGGCGAGCGCGCCGATCGGACCCATCCCGATGGTGTAGCCGTCGGGCGGCGACTTCGCGACCAGGTCGAGACCGATGGTGAGCGCGCCGCCCGGGCGGTCGTCGACGATAACCTGCTGGCCAAGTTCCTTTGTCAGTTCGGCAGCGAGGATGCGTGCGACGGTATCGGTAGCGCTGCCTGCGGCTTGCGGAACGATGAAGCGAATTGGACGATCCGGATAATCGGCGGCTGAAGCGGCGGTAGCGGCGAGCGTCACAGCGATCAGGCCAAGCTTGCGCATGTCATCAATCCCGGCGTTCAGAGGATATAACGTGGCCTACTTCTGGCATGAGGGGCAATAGAAGGTCGAACGGCCGGCCTGCACAATGCGTTTGATCTTGCCCTTGCAGGTCGGACAAGGGGCACCCTCGCGATCATAAACCTGAAATTTGTGCTGGAAATCGCCGAGTGATCCGTCGGCCCGGCGATGATCCCGTAGTGACGAGCCTCCCGCTTCAATTGCATCCATGAGCACCGCCCTGATGGCATCGACCAGTCTCTGGGCGCGTTCGTTGGGCTTGCCTTGACGATCGGCAACGGTCGAGGCCTGTCGCTTCGGCGAAAGCCCGGCGCGAAACAGCGCCTCGCAGACATAAATGTTGCCGAGACCTGCAACAACACGTTGATCGCTCAGCGCCGCCTTGAGAGATGTCTTTTTGCCTGCGCAGGCCTTTGCCAGCATCGCCGCGTCGAACTCATTTCCCAATGGCTCCGGCCCGAGCGCGCGCAGCAACGGCTCATCCGCGAGTTCAGAACGTCGCACGAGCTTCATGGAGCCAAAGCGGCGCGGATCGTTGAATGTGACCGTCGCACCATTCGACATATGAAAAACCACGTGATCGTGCGCGGTGCTCTTGGAACGCTCGTGATAATATTTGCCGGGCGCGCTGTCCTTGCCGACACGAAATGAACCGGACATGCCCAGATGCATCAGCAATACGTCGCCTGACGAGAGATCCGCCAGCAGATACTTTGCGCGGCGCCCCAGCCCCTCGACCGTCTTGCCGTGCAGCGTCCGGGCAAACCCCTTCGGCAGCGGCCAGCGCAGATCGCCACGCCGCACCTCGACGTTCGCAAAGCGCTGACCTTCCATGACTGGCGCCAGGCCACGGCGCACGGTCTCGACTTCAGGCAGTTCGGGCATGATTAACCGCTCCCGCGTTGACAGATAGCGCGCTCGGGCCACCCGCGCTATGGTCCTGCCCGAAAAGGACTATTGGCCATGCCCCGCGGCGGCGACCACACCCACTTCGGTTACGAGACCGTCCCGCTCGCCGACAAGCAGGGGCGGGTGGATGACGTTTTCCGTTCAGTGGCGCGCCGTTACGACCTGATGAATGACCTGATGTCCGGCGGACTACACCGGGCGTGGAAAGATGCGTTGGTGACGGCCGTGAACCCGCCGAAAAACGCGCGCGAATTTGTCGTGCTCGACCTCGCCGGTGGCACCGGTGATGTCGCCTTCCGGATTGCACAGGCCGGCGGTCCCGGGACGCGCATCGTCGTGTGCGATATCAACCCCGATATGCTTGCCGTGGGCCAGGAACGCGCGGCCGAGCGCGGCCTTGATGGCGTTGTCACCTTCGAGCAAGGCAATGCCGAAGAGCTCGCTTATCCGGATCGCAGCTTCGATTGCGTGACCATAGCCTTCGGTATCCGCAACGTGCCGCGCATCGAGCGGGCGCTTGCGCAAGCCCATCGCGTGCTCAAGCTCGGCGGCCGATTCTTGTGTCTCGAATTTTCTTCAGTCGACGTGCCGGGTCTCGACGCGCTTTACGAGCTTTATTCCTTTCAGGTGATTCCGCGCATTGGAGACGCCGTAGCCGGCGACCGCGACGCATACCAATATCTGGTTGAATCCATCCGCAAGTTTCCCAAACCGAAGCTCTTCGCGACGATGATCGAAGCCTCTGGCTTCCGGCGAGCGTCATTCACGCCCATGACCGGTGGCGTGGTGGCGCTTCACTCGGGCTGGCGATTGTGATCGCTGCCGTCTCTCATTTGTTCCGTCTTGGCCGTGCCGGCTTCGTGTTCGCGCGCGAGGGCGTATTTGCGTTGGTCGATACGCGGCCTTTGCCGTTGCCTGCCAAGACTGCAATCGCTTTCGCTCGCCTCTTTGAGCGGCCCAGCGCAAAAGGTGGTGAAAGCAGGCTGTCTGCGGCACTGACCAGGCTCGGCCCTACCTACGTCAAGCTCGGCCAGTTTCTCGCGACACGGCAGGACGTGGTCGGAGCAAAGATCGCCCGCGACCTGGAAAGCCTGCAAGACAAGATGGCGCCATTTCCGCAAAGCGAAGCGGAGGCGATGGTTGCGGCCGCGTTTGGTAAACCACTTTCCGCGGTCTACACAAATTTCGGACCAGCGGTGGCCGCAGCGTCCATCGCGCAGGTGCATCGCGCGGAAATCGAAGTGAACGGCGCGCGCAAACCGGTGGCCGTAAAGGTTCTCCGGCCCGGAATTGAACGCCGGTTCAAATCCGATCTCGATGCCTTCTTTTTTGCCGCACGCAAGGCGGAGGCCTTCTCAACTGAAGCCCAGCGGCTCCGCCTCATCGAAGTCGTTTCGACGCTCGCTCGGTCGGTTTCAATCGAAATGGATTTCCGTCTGGAAGCAGCGGCGGCGTCCGAGATGGCAGAAAATACACGCGAGGACGTCGACTTCCGCGTGCCCACGGTCGATTGGGATCGCACCGCGCGCGAGGTGTTGACGCTGGAGTGGATCGACGGCGTTCGATTGAGCGACCACGGCGCGCTGGAAGCGAAGGGCTTCGATCTGGCGGAACTCGGCCGCAATGTAATCCAGAGCTTTCTTCGGCACGCTCTACGCGACGGCTTTTTTCACGCCGACATGCATCCCGGTAACCTGTTCGTCGATGACGCCGGCAGGCTGGTGGCCGTGGACTTCGGCATCATGGGGCGGCTCGGCGCCAAGGAGCGGCAATTTCTGGCTGAAATTCTGCTGGGCTTTATCACCCGCGACTATCACCGGACGGCGCAGGTGCATTTCGACGCCGGCTACGTGCCGCGGCATCATTCGGTGGAGAGCTTCGCGCAGGCCATCCGCGCCATCGGCGAACCAATTCACAATCGCGCTGCCGAAGACATCTCGATGGCGAAACTGTTGATGCTGCTGTTCGAAGTGACCGGCCTGTTCGACATGCGCACGCGTCCCGAACTGCTTCTTTTGCAAAAGACCATGGTCGTGGTGGAGGGCGTTGCCCGTTCGCTTGATCCCAAGCTTGACATGTGGACCACCGCTGATCCTGTGGTGCGTGAGTGGATTGCGCGCAATCTCGGTCCTGTCGGCCGGCTTGAGGATGCAGTCGAGGGTGCCGGTCAAATCGGCCGCTTCTTCGGCGAGATGCCGGGCCTGCTGATGCGTGCTGGAACGCTGCTCGACCAGCTCGACGACATCACGCGTGACGGTCTGGTGCTTTCGCCAGAGACGGTTGCTGCCATCGGCGCTGCAGAAGCGCGGCGCAATCGCTGGACGGCGACCGCACTTTGGGTGATCGCAGCGCTCCTTTTATGGATTGCCTGGATGCTGGTGTGACCGAAGCGCGTACTCAGGCGCTGGCGCTGCGCATATCTGCCGAATGACAGCAATTGGCCGGCTTTTGCGCGGCGTCATACTCATCGTGACGCTTCACCCAATTCATGATCTCGATTTCATTGCGGCCCAT
>DASYSQ010000024.1:0-3008 GCA_036003145.1 Pseudolabrys sp. | reverse complement strand
CTTGTCGTGGTAAGCGGCGCATTGGGCATAGCATTGGGAGGCTGCATTATTGATGCGCGGGCGCAAGCGTACCCGACCAAACCAATCCGTCTTATCGTGTCCGTGCAGCCTGTAAGGCGCTCGTGAAGTGATTGAACGACTGAAACATCGCGTTGTTTAAACCAAACACTTGATGGACCGAGTTGTCAAAAAAAGCAGCCCGACACCGAGAACAATATTCAGCGTCGAGCTCGAAGGGTCTGAAGAAGCACCCGTGCAGCGCCGTTGAGATCTTCTGCTGTGTATATCAGTGCGCTTTAAGGCCTATCGCTTCCACGACCTTGCCCCAGCGCTCGTAATCCCTGCGTATCTTCGATCCAAGCTGTTCGGGCGTGAGCGTCTCAGGATCAACCGATACCGTGACGAGTTTCGAGTGCACGTCGGGGCTGTTGATAACTTGCGCCGACGCCTGGTTCAGGCGATTGATGACCGCGCGAGGCGTGCCGGCGCGCGTGAGCACGGCGTACCACGACGTTGCCTCGTAACCCGGCAGCACTTCAGCAATCGCGGGCACGTCGGGCAACGAGGGCACGCGCTTGAGACCCGTCATGCCGAGTGCGCGCACCTGCTTGGATTTGATGTAAGCAAGGCCTGATGACAGCGCGGACATCAGCATCTGGATCTCTCCCGCCGTGACGCCGACGAGGGCAGGGGCTGCACCTTTGTAAGGCACGTGAACGATGTTGATGCCGGCCATCATCCTGAACATCTCGCCCGCGAGATGCCCGGTTGCGCCCAGGCCCGACGATCCGAAGTTGATGGTTCCTGGCTTCGCTTTGGCGAGCGCGATGAGTTCTTTGAGCGATGCCGCCGGCAAACCCGGGTACACCATCAGCGCGAGCGGACTGTCGCCGATGAGCGCGACAGGTGCGAAATCCTTGGTCGCGCTATATTTGAGCTCGATCAAGTGCGGTGCGATGACCGCTGTGCCGTTGGCCATGACGCACAGCGTGTAGCCGTCGGCCGGGGCTTGCGAGACGAGTTCGCCGGCGATGGTGCCGCCTGCACCGACTCTGTTGTCGACGACGACCTGCTGGCCGAGCAATTCGGACAACTTCGATGCATAAATGCGCGCCACGAGATCGGTCGGTCCGCCCGCAGCCTGAGCAACGATCATGCGGACCGGCTTCGTCGGATAGCTTTGTGCTGATGCGGAGCACGGGGCGATACTTGCGATCCCGCCGAGAGCGATCAGCGTTGCGCTTGCTTTTGTCATTGTGATGCCTTTCTATCACACAACGCCAATGTCCAGCCTTCATCCTTCGAGTATGCCGCGCTGGCTCAGGACGAACGGCGGGGTGAGTAGTCAAACACCTAGTGCATAGCACGGCCGGCGCGGATCGGCGCCGCCTTCCAGCAGACCCGTTTCTTCGTTCACGCGTATCGCGCACACCGCACCTGCGCGCCACTCGAGTTCCGTCCACGGCGCTACTTTGTGTCCGAGCTTCGCAAGCGCATCGACCGTCGCCGTGTCGATGCGGCTTTCGAGATTGAGCCGGCCGGGATAATAGGCGTGCGGCTCGGATGACGAGGGGAAGCTGTAGGTCGCGAAACGCGGCGCTTCCACTGCAGCCTGCGGTTCCATGCCCCAGACCACCACATTGAGAAACACCTGCAGCATCGCTTGCGGCTGAATGTCGTTGCCGGGAGATCCGAACGGCATGAAGAGCTTGCCGTCCTTGAATGAAAGCGCCGGGTTCGGCGTGAGACGCGGCCGCTTGCCGGGCGCGAGCGCCGCGGGATGCGCAGGATCCGTCCACGATTGCGATCCACGCGACGAAGGGCACAGGCCGGTCCCCGGAATCACAGGCGTTGCACTCGAGCCATCGCTCGGAGTCGTCGAGAAGGCGTTGCCTTTATCATCCACGACGCACGCGTATGAAGTATCAGCAAGCGGTACGGGTTCGCCGGGTGTGGGCTGGGGCAGAGGTCGCGCACGTGGGAAGCCCTTCACGTCGCCGGCGGGTGGCATTTCCTGCCAAGCTTCCGAGTTCCGGATCAGCTTGCGCCGCACGGCTGCGTATTCGCCGCACAACAGCACATCAAGCGGCACTTCGATGAACTGCGGGTCGCCGTAGTAGCGATGGCGGTCGGCGAACGAGAGCTTGAGCGCCTCGGTGAGGTGATGGATATACGTCGGCGAGTTGTGACCCATCGCTTTCAGATCGTAACCGGCGAGCACGTTCAACGTTTGCGGCAGCATCGGGCCTTGCGACCACGGACCGCATGCATGCACTTCTACACCGTGGAACTGCGCTTTCACGGTCGGCTCGAAGCGCACTTCGTATGCCGCGAGGTCGTCCATCGTGACCCAGCCACCGTGGTCGCGGTGATAGCTCGCGATTTTCCGGGCGATATCGCCGCGGTAAAACGCGTCCCTTGCAGCTTTGAGGCCGGCCGCCCGGCCCTTGCTTCGATGCGCCGCTTCCTGATCGACCATGTATTGCAGCGTCGCAGAGAGTTCCTTTTGCATGAAGAGTTCACCCGCATTCGGCGGGCGGCCTTGCGGCAGGAACACCGCGACGCTTGACGGCCAGCGCCGGTAATTCTCTTCATGCTCGCGGATGTAATCGGCCATGAAGCCGTGCATCGCGAAACCGTCGCGTGTCAGGCGAATTGCGGCTTGCGCCACTTCGCCGAAAGACATCGTACCGTACTGTTCGAGCGCTTTGATCCACGCGGCGGGCGCTGCCGGCATGACGGTACGCAGGATGCCCGGTGGCATTGCGCCTGCGTGCTCGCGCCGGAAATATTCGAGCGATGCTGCTTTCGGCCACGTGCCGAGACCGTCGATGTTGACGACCTTCCGCTCCTTCGCGAGATAAATCATGATCGGCGCGACACCCGCGAAGTTGACGCGGTCGGTCTGCAGCACGCCGAGCGCAATCCCCGCGGCGACGCCCGCATCGATCGCGTTGCCGCCGGCTTCGAGAATCTGGAATCCGGCGTGCGCAGCGGAATAATGCCCT
>DASYSQ010000023.1:0-9494 GCA_036003145.1 Pseudolabrys sp. | reverse complement strand
GTATCCAACCGACGATTCCGGGATCAGTGGCGTTCCGCAATTCTCTAACACCACACATAGCGCGTCGTCATGCCTGGGCTTGGCGCGGCCATCTACGTCTGTCTGGAATGCTGTGAAGACGTCATGGCCGGGCTTGGCCCGGCCATCCACGTCTTGCTTATCGCAGAAAGACGTGGATGCCCGCGACAAGCGCGGGCATGACGAATAAGGGGGGCAGTGCGTCATGCCCGGGACATAGGCGTGCGAAAGCACGCCGTCCTTTGGACGGCTATGCCCGGCCATGACATCTTCGATCGCGCCAAGCCCAGGCATGACGACGCGCTATGTGTGGTGTTAGAGAATTGCGGAACGCCACTGATCCCGGAATCGTCGGTTGGATACGCAAGTCATTATTGTCGGCGCTGGCCCCGTCGGCCTGACGCTCGCGATCGACCTCGGCCGCCGCGGCGTGCGTTGCATTCTGCTGGAGCAGAAGGAGGCGCCGCAATTCCTGCCGAAGATGGAGCGGTGCAACGCCCGCACCATGGAAATCTACCGCCGGCTCGGCATCGCGCAAAAAATCCGCGACGCCGGATTCCCGCGCGACGTGCCCATGGACGTGTTCATCATCACGTCGCTGGTCGAGCCGCCGCTGCTGCATCTTCCTTACCCGTCGGTCGCGCAGGCGCAGGCTGACATTGCCGCCTGCACCGACGGCTCGATGCCGCTCGAGCCTTATCAGCTCATCTCGCAATATACGCTGGAGCCGCTGCTCAAGTCGGTTGCGGAAACCTTGCCGGCCGTCGATGTACGCTACGGTTGCGAATTTATGTCGTTCGAGCAGAACAGCAGTGGTGTGCGTGCCCGCGTCAAACGCGGCAACGTATCTTCGGAATTGAGCGCGCACTATCTCGTCGGCTGCGATGGCGGGTCGAGCCCTGTGCGCCGCCAGCTCGATATCAAATTGCAGGGGGACGCCAATCTGCTGCAGTTGCGGCAGGCGTTGTATCGCTGCGACGGCCTGTTCGACCGCATCCCGATCGGCAAAGGGCGGCATTATCACGTCGCCGATGCGCACAACTCGTTCCTGATCGTGCAGGATTCCACGCGCCACTTCACGCTGCATTCGGTGGTCGACAGCGACGACGAGATGAAGGTGATGTTCGAGCAGGCGGTCGCGATGCCGGTGCAATATGAGATGCTGTCCTGCGCGCCCTGGCGGCAGAACCTGCTGCTGGCCGACAGTTACGGACAAGGACGCGTGTTCCTTGCGGGCGATGCCGTGCATCTCGTCATCCCGACCGGCGGGCTCGGCATGAACAGCGGCGTCGGTGACGCTGTCGACCTGTCGTGGAAACTCGCTGCGACACTGCAGGGATGGGGCGGGCCGGGACTGCTTGCATCTTATGAGATCGAGCGCCGGCAGATCGGCGCGCGCAATGTGGAAGCCTCGCGCCACGCCTCACGCGGCCGGCGGGCCTGGCGCGCGGCCTATCAACCGAATATCCGCGACAAAACGCCGGAAGGCGCCGCAACGCGGGCCAATCTCGCGCGCATTGCCGATGTCGAGCAGCGCAAGAGCAACGAGATGATCGGAGCCGAGCTTGGCTATCGCTATGAAGGCTCGCCGGTCATCTGGCCCGAAGCGGGCGAGGGACCTGCGCCCAACTTCATGAAATACGAGCCGACCAGCTGGCCGGGCGCGCGGCTGCCGCATGTCTGGCTTTCCGGCGGCGTTGCGTTGCATGACCGCATCGGCGACGGCTACACGCTTTTGCGTCTGGCCGGTGCGCAGACAGACAGCACGGCGCTGTCGCGTGCCTTTGCCGTCTGCGCGGCGCCGTTTGCCGTTCTCGACGTCGATGAGGACCGGCCGCGCGATGTCTACGGCTGCGACCTTCTGCTGCTGCGCCCGGACCTGCATGTCGTGTGGCGCGGCAACCGGCTGCCGGATGATCCGGTGAGACTGGCCGCGCTGGCGACCGGGCGTTGAGGAAGTTGAGCGGCTCACGCTGCACGATGACGGCCGGCTCCCTCTCCCCGTTGGGGAGAGGGTTGGGGTGAGGGGGTTCCAACCTCACGACAGGCTATAACCCCTCACCCGACGCGCTACCCGCGTCGACCTCTCCCTACGGGAGAGGTGAAGCAGAAACCGTCGCGGGACTACCGTGGCGGGATCCGGATCAGGTCGTCGAGCTGCGCCTTGGTCAATTCCGTCGGCGTAAACTTCAGCGCGACCGCATCCTTCACGATTGTGTCGAGCCCGGTAATCTTGTCCGGCTCAACAGAAGCGCGCGGGAAGAAATCGTCGCGCGTGCGCCTGGCCTTGGCCTCGGTGATCTTGAGCCAATCCGAATAGATCTTCAGCGCGTTCGGATCGCTGTACATGTAGTTGACCGTTTCGCGATAGGCTTTCATGTAGCGATCGACGACATCCTTGTGCGCCTGCAGATAATTGGCATTGACGATGTTGAGCCGCACGGTCTGACCCTTGAAGGCCTCGGCATCGTTGCCGGTGGCAATGATGCGGATCTGTTTTGCGTCGAGCTGATCGAGCCCGAACGGCGGCGCCGCCCAGCCGACGTCGATTTGACCCGACATCACCGCCGTCAGGTTCGCGGCCGGGCCTCCCATCGCGGTCGGCTTGGCCTTGAGCTGGTACTGCTTCATGAAGGCCGTGACGATGCCGTGGGTCGAAGACCCGTTGGTCGAGTAGGCGAGAGTCTTGTCGTCGGTATCCTTAAGCGACTTGATCGGAGAATCCGCCTTCACATACCAGTAAAGGTCGTTGGCGCCGGTTGTTTCCGCGCCGATCACGCGCACGGGCGCGCCCTTGGAATAGGCGCTGAGCACGCCCATGACACCGGCGGCAATGCCGATATCGACGCTGCCCGAAATCACCGCCTGCTGCGTTTCGCCCGCGCCATTGGTGTAGACGATCTCCAGCTCCAGGCCATGTTTCTTGAAGATCCCGGCAAGCTGGCCCACTTCCGACATCGAGGTGTCCCAGTTGCCGCGCTGGCCGATCGCCAGTTTCACCTTGTCCTGCGCGCCGGCAGCGGACATTCCGAGCAGTGTCAGCGCCGCAAGTGCAGACGCGAACGTCTTTTTTCTCATCGTGAATCCTCCCTGAGTTTCTTTGCCGCTATTTAGCGGCTTGTGGTTGCCTGGCAATGCGTTCGAGCGGCGCTTCGCTGCCGCCGCCGAGGCTTCGCCAGTTCGTTGTCTTCGGAACGACGCCTTCATATGAGCTGATGGTTGCATGCCGGATGTGCGGTTCGGTGGTCCCGATCGCAGCGTCCTTGTTGCGCATGGCGCGGGCCGCCTCCACCATCAGGCGGCGGAATGCGACCACCGCCACGTCGCTGGCGCCGACACGCTCCTTGGAGCGATCGCTGATCGGGCCCATCGATTCCCACATGGCGATGTCCTGGTTCGGAATCCCGCTGATGCCGGTGAAGTTGCCTTGCTTCATCGCGGTGCGGTCCTGACGGTAAAGATTGTCGCGCGTCCGCACGCCGTCGAAATTGTGGTCGACGTCGACGCCCCATTGCAACACATTGAACTTGCGCCACGCATCGGCGTCGATACCGGGCTTGTCCGCACCGTTCCATGCGATGAAGTAAAAGATCGTGTTGTGATCATCTTCCGGGGTCAGCAATGTCGCGACGTTATGCACGTTGTTCGGCGGGATCAGTGCCGTGTACGGCGCGATATAGACGGTGGTGCGGATGTAGTCGTGCGTCGCCTCGTTCTTGATCGGGCGCCGGATCGCCGCGTAGCGGAATCCGTAACTCGTGCGCTCGATCTGGAAGCGGGGCGCCTTGTCGGTCGACGGACGCAGCCAGTTCGCTTCCGTCGCCTTTGCGCCGTCGACCTGCGCTGGCACCATGTCGGACGAATGCAGGCTGGAAGAGTGTGCTGAATCAATTTGCCCTTCGAGGATCTGCGCCCAGTTGCAGCGGACCCGCACCTTGGTGGCGCTGACGCGCGCATCCGGCGTGGGCGCAAAGGCGGGGGTTTCGAATTCACGCATCTCATCGGGCGGGCCCATGTACGCCCAGACAAAGCCGCCGGCCTCGCGGGTCGGATAGGCCTTGTGCCTGACGCGTTCCGGAATGAGGCTGTTGGCGGGCTCGGATGCCATCTCGACCACGTTGCCGTCGACGTCAAACTTCCAGCCGTGATAGAGGCAACGCAAGCCGCATTCTTCGTTGCGTGCAAACAGCAACGATGCGCGCCGGTGCGAGCAAAATTCATCGAGCACGCCGACGCGGCCTTTGCTGTCCCGGAACACGACGAGATCCTCGCCAAGCAGCCGCACCTTGACCGGCGCCCCGTCGGGCTCCGCCACTTCCTCCGACAGGCATGCCGCAATCCAGTGGCGGCGCATGATTTGCCCCATCGGGGCATCGCCCTCGACGCGGCACAGCAGATCGTTTTCCTCGGCGGTCATCATCGGGGCGTTTCCCTCAATCGCACGCGGCTTGGCAGATTCCTGTCGCGCATTCTTTCTTAGATATCTAAGATAAGATTACGGAAAGTGCCGGACCTTGTCGATGGCCAGCGTCAGCGAACGTAAGCTCCGTCTTGGTGTAGCGGGTCTTGGCCGCGCATTTAGCGTGATGTTGCCGACATTTACCGGAGATCCGCGCGTCACGCTGGTGGCGGGGGCAGACACGCGGGCTGACGCGCGGCAGCGGTTCTCCGCCGATTTCTCCGCCAGGAGTTACGCAGCCATCGAGGACTTGTGCAGCGATCCGGACGTCGAGGCGGTTTATATCGCGACCCCGCATCAAGACCACGCGCAGCACGCGACGTTTGCCGCGCAGCACGGCAAACATCTGCTCATCGAAAAGCCGATGGCGCTCACGCTCGACGCGTGCTCCAGAATTATTGACGAAGCAGAACGCGCCGGTGTGCACGTCGTGGTCGGCCACAGCCATTCCTTTGATGCTCCGGTTCTGCGCCTGCGTGCGCTCGTCGAGGGCGGAGACTTTGGCCGTGTCTGCATGATCAACGCCATCAACTACACGGATTATCTTTATCGCCCGCGCCGTCCGGAAGAGCTCGATACGGCGAAAGGCGGCGGCGCGGTGTTCAACCAGGCAGCGCATCAGGTGGATATTGTGCGGCTCATTGGCGGCGGCCTGGTCGCAAGCGTGCGCGCCACCTCAGGTTCGTGGGATGCAGCGCGTCCGACCGAAGGGGCCTATGCTGCGCTGCTGACGTTCGCAGGCGGCGCCTTCGCCTCGCTTACCTACAGCGGCTACGGTCATTTTGATTCCGATGAATTCGAAGGCTGGGTCGGGGAGATGGGTGATACGAAGAAGCCTTACGCACGTGGCCGGCATCGCTTCGGCACGCCGCAGGATGAAGTTGCCTTCAAGAATGCCCGCAACTACGGAGGCGCCGAATTCCGGCCTCCGCCTGCGCACAGTGCTGCGCACCAGCATTTCGGCACGTTGCTGGTGAGCTGCGAGCGGGCCGATCTGCGCGCGCTTCCGAATGGCGTCATGATCTATCAGGATGGGTCGGCGCGACTCGACGCGCTGCCGCCACCTGCGGCCACGCGCGCCGAAGTTATTGACGAGCTTTATCAGGCGGTCGTGAACAACAAGGCGCCTCTTCATAACGGCGCCTGGGCGATGGCAACGGTGGAGGTCCTGCTGGCGATGCTGCGTTCCGCCCGCGAAGGCACCGAGGTGCAGCTCAGCCATCAGGTCGCAGTGCCATGACGCGTCCGCAACCCAGCACGCAATCGATCCTGCGCCACTGGCAGGAAGCGGTGCCGGATGACCGCCTCGCACATCTCGTCAAGGACGCGACGCGTGCGCTCGTGCGCGCATTGCAGATGCGCCTCGCGGCGCATGCGGTCTCGTTCGGACATTGGACATTTCTGCGCATCCTGTGGGAATCCGACGGACTGACGCAGCGCGAATTGAGCGAGCAGGCCGGTGTCATGGAGCCGACGACATTCTCGGCGCTCAAGGCAATGGAGCGGCTCGGCTACGTCGTCCGCCGCAGGCGTGACGGTGACCGCAAGAAGGTCTACGTCTTCCTCACGCCGAAGGGCCGGCGGCTGCGGGACAAACTGGTGCCGCTCGCCGAAGAGGTCAATCGCATCGCCGTGCGCAGCGTACCGGTGGACGACATCGCGGCCGCACGCATTGTGTTGCTCGCCATCATCGAAAATCTGGCGCGGGACGAGCAGGCGGCCGATATGAGAATGCCGTCGACCCGTGATCTGGTGCGCGTGAAGGCGGGCGGACGAAAACGCCTCTGAACGGATTGGAAAGAATTTCTTATGCCGAAGAAACTCGCATTGACGCTTGCCTGCGGTGATTACGACATCGTGCGTCCCCTGCTGAGGGGAAAGGTCGAGGTCGATGGTGTCGATCTTACAATCCTCACCGACATGGATTCAGCGACCCGGCACTGGCGATTTCTCAACGGCGGCGAATTTGACGTCGCAGAGCTGTCGGGTTCGTCCTATCTGGCCGCGCATGACAACGACCTGCCGTTCCGCGCGATCCCGGTGTTCCTGCATCGCCGTTTCCGGCAGGGCTTCATGTTCATCAATACGTCGAAGGGCATCAGCAAGCCGGCCGATCTGAAAGGCCGCAAAATCGGCGTGAAGACGATGATGACCACGGCCGTGTTGTGGATGCGCGGCATCCTTCAGAGCGAATACGGCGTGCCACTGAACAGCATCGAGTGGGTTGCCGAAATCGAGGACGACATCAAGGTCACCTTGCCGTCCGACATCAGGTATTCCTGCCTGCCGAACGACAAATCGGTCGAAACCATGCTGGCGGAAGGCGAGCTCGATGCGGTGTTCCATTCCGATTTGATCAAGCCGTTTGTTGCCGGCGATCCGCGCGTGGCGCGCCTCTTCCCCGCCCACAAGGCGGAAGAAATGGCCTACTTCAAGCGCAGCGGGATTTTCCCGATCATGCATGTCCTCGCCATCCGGAATGCATTGGTGGACGAAAATCCGTGGCTCGCGGTGAACCTGTTCAGGGCTTTCAACGAGGCAAAGGCTGCCGCCATGAAACGCATGGCGAACCCGCGCATCGTTCCGCTCGCCTGGTATCGCGACGCCTGGGAGGAGCAGGAGCGCATCCTTGGCCCCGATCCGTGGGAATACGGACTGACCGGCAAGAACCGCAAAAATCTCGAAACTCTCGTCGGTTATTCATACGAGCAGGGTCTGATCAGGAAGCGGCCGGCACTGGAGCAGCTTTTTCTCAGCGTCGACCAGGGCCGCAAGCGCGGCGGCGAGTTTCGGATTTAGGAGCTGTCATGGCCGGGCAACTCCGAAATTGGGCACGGCCTTTCAATCGTCATGCCCGGACTCGTTCCGGGCATCCACGTCTTCGGGTTTCTCAAGGAAGACGTGGATGGCCGGGACAAGCCCGGCCATGACGAGTTAAAGAGTCCCCGCCATATTGAACTCCGTCTTGCCCGGCAACTCCGAAATTGGGCACGGCCTTTCAGTCGTCATGCCCGGACTCGTTCCGGGCATCCACGTCTTGCTTTGGATACAGCCCAAGACGTGGATGCCCGGCATAAAGCCGGGCATGACGGAGTGCACGAGGGAGAATCTCGCGCTAAAATTCGGATATTGCGTGCAAATATCGAAGGCCGTAGCTTCCGTGGCAAATAAAAATACAAGGGAGGATTCACGCGTGCATCAGAGAACATTCGCGCTTGCCGCCGCCGTGATCGCAGTCGGTCTTTCCACCGCCCACGCGCAGGAGAAAGTCTGGAAGCACGGCATCCTCGAAGCCAAGAGCGATGCCGGCTTCATCGCGATGGTCGACAAAGGCGGGTTTGCCGCAAAGCGCGGACTGAAGGTGGAACTGCTGCAGATCAAGGCCGGCGCAACGCTGATGAAAGCGCTGATCTCCGGCGAGATCGACAGCGTCGACATGGGCGCCGCGGAATCGATCGTTGCCGGCGTGCGCGGCACCGGCGTCAAGATTGTCGGCTGCACCTGGCCGGGCGTGCCGCAGGTCGTCTTGGCGAAGGCGGACATCAAAAGTCTGGCCGATCTCAAGGGAAAGACCGTGGCCATTTCCTCGCCCGGTTCGCTGCCCGACCTGCTGTTCCGCGGAATGCTGGATGCCGCCAACATTCCATTCTCCGACGTCAAGCTGGCAACACAGGGCGCCGATCTCGATCGCTACAAGTCGCTGGTCGCCGGCATTACCGATGCCGCGGTGGTGTCGAACGAGTTCGAAGCGGTGATGCCGTCCAATATCAAGGTGCTGGCAAAAGGCGGCAGCGCGGTGCCGAAATTCATTCGACTCTGTATTGCCACCAGCAGCAAGGTTCTCGCCGGGCGCCGTGATGACCTCGTCAAGTTCGTCGCGGCGGAAATGGATGCCTACAAGTTTGCGGCAACGCACCGCGACGAGACCATCAAGGTCGCCCACGAATTGACAAATGCCAAACCGGACGACAAACGGGCCGAATTCATCTCCGATCAGGCGATCCGCGACAAGCAGATCGACCCGACGCTGGCCATCCCGGCGGACCGCATCGAATGGATGCAGGAGTTGTTCGTTAAAGCGGGCGTCATTCCCAAGGCCGTGCCGACGGCTTCGCTCATCGACACCAGCGTGCGCGACGACGCGGCCAAGCTCGCGGGGAAGTAGGCGGTATTAGTCCTTCTGCGGCATCGCAATGCGCCGCCCGGCAGCTTCCGGGCGCGGCAAGCGCGCGTGCGCAGTCTTCATGCGCGCAAGCGTTCGCATGATCGTAACCGGAAACGGCGCGACTTTCTTCGTCGTCATGTCCACGTGCAGCGTCATATTTTCCGACGTTGCCGAAACCCAGCCCTCGGTCGCGTGAAACAGCTGTTCGAAGTAGTGGAAGCGCTTTGAATCATAGTCGAGCAGCTGGAAGGTCACACGCACCGGATCATTTTCGCGCAGCTCGCGGACGTAGCGGACATGGACCTCGGCGGTGAAGGTCGAATGCCTGTGATCCTTCAGGTAAGCGGCACCAACGCCAAGAAGTTCGTAGACTTCGTCCACCGCGCGATCGAACAGCACGTTGTAATAGGCCATGTTGAGATGGCCGTTGAAATCGATCCATTGCGGCTCGACATGCATCAAGGATGACACGAAGGGCGCAAAGAAGACCGGTTCGAAGTCGGTGCGATCAAGCATTTTAGAACGCACTACGGATGAAGCGTTAGACGTCATGCGCTGATCGGGTAAACCGCCTTTTCGCCGCTCAACACACGCGCGACATCGGTCGCGCATTTGGTCTGCAGCTCATTGAGCGCTTCGATCGAGTAGAACGCAGTGTGCGGAGAGATGATGACGTTGTCGCGGCCAAGGAGCGGTGAATCCTTGGTGAGCGGCTCCGTTGCCACGACGTCGAGCCCGGCGCCGCCGATCTGCCCGGAGTCGAGCGCGGCAATCAGCGCCGGCTCGTCGATCAAGGGCCCGCGCGCGGTGTTCACGATGTAGGCGCCTTTCTTCATCTTGGCGAAGGCGGCG
>DASYSQ010000022.1:0-10252 GCA_036003145.1 Pseudolabrys sp. | reverse complement strand
AGCGGCTGTTGGGGACCCGACCGTTGGGCTTGAATTGCAAGGTCTCCAGCCGAGGACCGCTCTCCGCCATGTCGAAAGCTCCTTCCCGGTTGGGTGGGGTTCGGGTCGAGGTGAGGTCAATCGGGTGCGCCGTCGTCCGCCCCGACCACGCCGCCGTACGGCACGTCGCGGCCGCCGTACCGACGGACGCGGATGTTGGCCTGCTCGGCGTGCCCGACGAAGCCCTCCAGGGCGCAGAGCCGCGAGCAGTAGCCGCCCACCAGCGCCGACGCCGCGTCGGTCAGCACTCGCTGGTACGTGCAGGTCTTGAGGAACTTGCCCACCCAGAGCCCGCCCGTGTAGCGCGCGGCCTTCCTCGTGGGCAGGGTGTGGTTGGTCCCGATCACCTTGTCGCCGTAGGCGACGTTGGTGCGCGCACCCAGAAAGAGCGACCCGTAGTTCTTAATGTTGTTGAGAAAATAATCCGGATCGCGTGTCATTACCTGCACGTGCTCAGAGGCAACCCGGTCAGCTTCGCGGACCATCTCTTCATAGCTGTCGCAAAGAATGACCTCGCCGTAGTCCGCCCACGCCTTTCCCGCAGTATCTGCTGTCGGCAGAATGGCGAGGAGCCGCTCGACTTCCCGCATGGTGTCGCGCGCAAGCTTCTCCGAATTCGTGATGAGGATGGCAGGCGATGTCGGGCCGTGCTCCGCCTGGCCAAGGAGGTCGGTGGCGCACAGCTCGCCATCGACGCTGTCGTCCGCAATGATCAGCGTCTCGGTGGGGCCGGCCAGGAGATCGATGCCGACGCGGCCGAAGAGCTGGCGCTTGGCTTCCGCCACATAGGCGTTCCCCGGTCCGACAATCATGTCCACCGGCGTGATACTTTCGGTGCCGAGCGCCATGGCCGCGACGGCCTGCACACCGCCGAGTACGTAGATGTCGTCAGCACCGCCGAAATGCATGGCCGCAACAATAGCCGGGTGCGGGCCGCCCTTGAACGGCGGCGCACAGGCGATGATGCGCTTCACGCCCGCCACCTTGGCGGTGACGATCGACATATGCGCGCTGGCGACCATCGGGTAACGCCCACCCGGCACGTAACAGCCGATCGAGTTCACCGGGATGTGGCGGTGACCAAGCACGACGCCGGGCAGCGTCTCGACTTCGAGATCGTGCATGGTTTCGCGCTGCTTCTGGGCGAAATTGCGCACCTGGGCCTGGGCAAACTTGATGTCATCGAGATCGCGCTTGGGCACCTGCGCAATAGCGGCTTCGATCTCCTGCGGCGACAGACGAAAGTCTTTTGGCGACCAGTTGTCGAATTTCTTCGACAGGTCCTTCACCGCCTCATCCTTGCGCGCGTCGATGTCGGCGAGAATGCTCTCTACTGTCTCGCGCACTTTGGCATCGGCGGCCTTGATCGCGCCCGCGTCCATTCCACGTTTGAGCCAACGGGGCATAGATACCCTCCTGAATTAATTCTTCGTCCTGATCACCGACCCGATGCGCGCGAAGCCTGCGTCTCTTACGTGCCGCGATCCGGTTCGACGACAACGGCCGTTCCGTAGCACAGAACTTCCGCTGCTCCGACCATGGGCCCCGTATCATAACGCACGCCGACCACGGCATTGCCGCCCATTTCCTGCGCATGCGCGAGCATGAGTTGAAACGCCTCCTCGCGCGCGGATTCGCAGAGGGTCGCGAATATGCCGGCCCGTCCACCGAACAACGTGCGCAAGGCCCCGACAATCGTCATTGGCAACGATCGCGTTCGCACCGTGATACCACGGACCACACCGAGACATTTGATGGTTTGAAAGCCGGGCAGCTCAAACGTGGTTGTCGATTGCATCGACCCCTCCGATCCAACAATCATCCGGACTGTCGACCATCTCGACCGGCTATTTATTTAATCGCCTGCGGGTTGATCGGCGAGCCGGTGCCACCGGTGATGATCAGCGGCGGCCCGCAGAAGAAGAATTCATAAATACCATCAGCTTCGCAATCCTCGGCCAGCTCCTTGAGGTAGAAGATCTCACCCATGCACAGGCCCATGGCCGGGATCACGACCCAGTGCCAGGGCTGGTTGGCTTCGGTGGTCTCATTCGGCCGCACCTCGACGCCCCAGGTGTCGGTGCAGATCGCCGCTATTTGCTTTTCCTGAGACCAGTAACAGTTCTCGAACTTGACGCCGGGTGCGTCGCCGCCGGCGTAGCCACCCCAATTTTTCTCTGCGAGGCAACGCTCCATTTGCCCGGTGCGTACGATGACGAAATCGCCGCGGCCGATTGAGACGTTCTGCTCTTTGGCGCACTTGTCCAATTCGTCGTTGGAAATGCTCTCGCCGTCCTGCATCCATTTCACGCCGCGAAAGCGCGCGATATCGAGCAGCACGCCGCGGCCGACCATCTTATTTTTGGAATGCTCGATGCCGAGTACCGAGAGGCCGCGCGAGTCGATCAGCTTGGCGTCGTAGCCATTGTAAGCCTTGTCCTCATAGAAGATATGGCCGAGTGCATCCCAGTGAGTGGCACCTTGCACGCATAGGGTCAGCGTGTCGTCTGCATAGCGAATCTTGTTCCAGTCTTGCTGGCCGGAAATGGCGTCCGTGCCGGTGGCCAGCATCTGGTGAATCGGATTGAAGCGGCCACCAAAAAGGCCGGTCTGAGGTCCCGTGCGATCGAGCGGAATACCAAGCGCGAATATCTTGCCGGAACGGATCAGGCTTGCCGCCTTCACGATATCCTCAGGGGTGACGTGGTTGAGTGTGCCGATCTGGTCTTCCTTGCCCCAGCGTCCCCAGTTTTTGAGCTTCTGCGTTGCCTCGGCGATCGCTTGTTTGCCGACCTTGATATTCATGAAGCGTTCCTTCCGGCTTTTCGTTATTTCGCAGCGTCAAATGTCGCCGCCCAATCGTCGCAATATTCGCCGGTCACTGGTGTTTCATCAAGCGGGGTGCGTCGGGGCCGGCTTTGACAGCGCACGCGGTGCTTGCGCATGATCCCGCCCACAACAGCCGCCCAATAAACAGTCACGCTCATGGAGGATATTCATGAAATACAATTTGATCGCTGCTGCCACGTTTCTCGCGGTGTTCGCGCTCCCGGCCCAGGCTGCCAATATCGTGGACGAGTGGGCCAGTGTGAAGGCGCCGGCGGCGCCTGAACTCAAGCCGGTCTCGGTCGATGCCAAGACCACGGCGCTGCTCATGCTCGATTTCATGAACCAGAATTGCGGAAGGCGCCCGCGCTGCCTCGCGCAGATCCCGGCGATGAAGAAACTGCTCGCCGAAGCGCGCGCCCACAAAGTGCCGGTGATTTATTCCATTATCGCAAACAGCACCCCAGCTGATGTTATCAAGGATGTGGCGCCACTAGCGGACGAACCGAGTGTCCTGTCGGGACCGGACAAGTTCCGCAATACGGACCTGGAGAAGATTCTGAAGGACAAGGGTATCACCACCGTGATTACGGTCGGTACAGCGTCGAATGGCGCGGTGCTTTATACCGCGAGCGGTGCGGCGTTGCGCGGCATGAATGTCATTGTCCCGGTCGATGGAATGTCGGCAGTTGACCCCTATGCGGAGTACTCCACCGCTTTCACATTTACGAATGCGCCATCGGTTTCGGCAAAAACCACTCTCACCAGGAGCGATATGATCAAGTTCTGACGTTCGTCAGACCTTCCCCAGCGCTCGGAGAATCTTGTCCGGTGTGAACGGCATGTCCGTGAGTGGCTGCGCCCCAAGCGGACGCAATGCATCGTTTATGGCGTTCATCACACAAGCGGGTGCGCCGGCGGTGCCGGCTTCGCCAGCGCCCTTTGCGCCGAGCTCGCTGTCGGCGGTCGGTGAGACAACATGCCCGCATTCGATGTCGGGCATTTCCGCTGCCATCGGCACCAGATAGTCGGCCATGTTCCCGTTGAGTAGCTGTCCGCGCTCGTCGTAAAGGCACTGTTCATACAGTGCCGCGCCGATGCCCTGTACTACGCCGCCACGAATCTGCTCGTCGACGAGCTGCGGATTGATGATGGTGCCGCAGTCCTCCACGCACCAATGTTTCAGAAGCTTTACGAAGCCGGTGTCGACATCGACTTCAAGATAGCTCGCCTGGATACCGTTGGTGAACGCAAATGGCCATGCGCGCGGGACGTAGTGGCGCGTCGCCATCAACTCCGCCTGAAAGCCCGGCGGTAGCGTGTCGGGGCGGAAGTAAGCGACGCGCGCCAGCTCATCGAGCGGCAGGCGCTCATTGCCCTTCGCTTTGTCAACCACAATGCCGTTGCGGATGTCGAGCTCGTCCGGCTTGGCTTGTAAAATGCTCGCCGCCACCGCGAGAACATTTGCGCGCAGTGCCTTACCGGCCTGCCAGGCCGCTTCGCCGCCGATGCCCGCCGCCCGCGAGGCCCAGGTGCCGCCTCCATAGGGCGTGTTGTCGGTATCGCCGGTAATCACCCGTACTTTTTCCATAGTCACGCCGAACGATGTCGCGACGCACTGTGCAACGACCGCTTCCGCGCCCTGACCCTGCTCGGTAACGCCAGTGTGCACGATGATTGCACCCTGGGGGTCGAGCTTCACGGTTGCGCCGTCCATCGACGTGATGCGGGCGCCGCCAACGCCGTAGAAGGCGGCGGAGGGGTTGGTGACCTCGATGAAGCTTGCAAAGCCGATACCGCGATTGATGCCTTTTTCCCTCGATTTTTTCTGGTCGGCACGCAGGCCGGCATAATTCATCATCGAGTCGAGATGGGCGAGCGACTCGTGGTGTGAGAGTAGTTCGAACTTGAGGCCGGCGGCCGATTGCGTCGGATAGGCATCGTCGGCAATCAGATTGCGTCGGCGCAATTCGAGCGGGTCCATGCCGATTTTGGCCGCGGCGAGTTCGACCAGCCCTTCGGTCACCGCGACCGCGATCGGATGGCCGACCGCGCGGTATTGGCACATCACGTTCTTGTTCTGGAAAACGACACGCGCCTGCGCGCGGTAGTTCGGGCATTTATACGGGCCACCGACCAGATTGACGATTTGATTGGCCTCGATGCCGCTGGTGCGCGGATAAACCGAGTAGGGGCCGATACCGGTTAAATCGTCGATCTCGAAGGCGGTGATGGTGCCGTCCTTGCTGACGCCAATCTTCGCCTTGATGCGGTGGTCACGCGCATGGATGTCGGTGACAAAGCTTTCGATGCGATCGGCGACGAACTTTACCGGGCGCTTGAGCAGTTTGGACAGCGCCACCGTGGCCATCTCGTCGGCGTAGGTGTGCACCTTGATGCCGAAGGAGCCGCCGACATCTTTGGTGAGGACACGGACCTGATCGGTCGCAATTCCGAGATGCTTGGCGAACAGGTCCTGCATCATGTGCGGCGCCTGCGTGCCCTGATAGACGGTCATGCGCCGCTCGCCTTCATTCCAGTCGGCGACAATTGCGCGCGGCTCGTTGGTCACACCGGTGTGGCGGCCGAAACGGAAGGTCGTCTCTACCACCGCGTCGGCTTCGGCGAAGGCCTTGTCGGTCGCGCCGACGTCAAGTTTCCGTTCAAAGCAAAGATTGTCTCCGAGAGACTGGTGGATCACCGGAGTTTTTTCATCGAGCGCGGTTTCCGGATCGGTGACGGCCGGCAATTCCTCGTAACTTACCTCGACCAGCTCGCAGCCATCTTCCGCCTCGGCGCGTGTGTGCGCGACGACGGCGCAAACCGCTTCGCCTTGCCAGCACGCGCGGTCAACCGCGATCGGAGCCTGCGGCGCCGATTTTAGACCTTTCAGATGCGTGAGTACGCCGACCCAAGGCGTCATGACCTTGGCAAGTTCGGCCCCGGTGACGACCGCTATCACGCCATGCGATTTCTTTGCAGCTTCGACGGTGATTTTGACAATACGAGCATGGGCGTGCGGCGAACGTACAAAAGCGACCTGCACCATGCGCGGCAGCGTTACGTCGCTGACATATTGTCCGCGCCCTTGCGTCAAACGCTGCAAATTTGGCCGCGGCACAGAACGGCCGATGTACGAGTTCGGCCGGTCGAGCGCAGTCAGGACGGGCGGGGAGTCTTCGGTGATCTTCATTGGGCCGCAAACCTCATAAAAATCGGGTTGGCCACAAAATCGTGCGCCACATATGTGCCGAAGGGCTGTTGTCGAGGCCGAGGCCTTCCGTGGGCTGTTTGAAATTGCGCCCGATGATGTCGACGAAGTCGTCGAGATTGACCTTGGCATTGGGGTCGAACGAATAGATGTCGTTCATGCAGATCAGGCGCGATGTCATGTACCATTTATGTGCTCGCGCGCGTTTGTATTCTTCGACGATGTAGGGCTCTGGCCGATAGTCCGGTCCAAACAATTCCTTGTAGAGGTCAGGATAACCATAGCCGACGGTCTCGTCGGGGAAGAAGCGTAGCGCCTGATGTGTCTTCACTGCCCATGCCACCTCCTCATCAACGTATGGTTCGATCATCTGTGCGCCCCAATAGCCGTGGTCGCAGCGGATGAAGCTGACGATGGCGATGTCGTGCAGCAGGCAGGCAAGGACAACCTTTTCCGGGTGACCACCTTTCAGTGCGTGGGTAGCGCTTTGCAGCAGGTGGGCGGTTGAGGCAAAACGATGACGGAAATAGTCTACCAGTGTCGGCTTCTCCGGCATCAGTGGCAGACGCGGGTCGCTGCCCATCAGAAAGAATTGGCCGGGATGCTTGGCGCGCATTTCCGGACTGGTGTCCATCGTCACGTGGCCGTCCATCAAGTGCGCGATGGTCGAGCGCGTGATTATGCGCTCCATTTCGTGCATTTTTTCTTCTTCCAGTTCGTCAGCGCGTTCGGACATTGATACCGGGTGGGCGTGTTCGTTCATGACCTACCTCCCTTTCGCGCGCGCCTGCGCCACCGCTTCCACTGCGTCGACGATAGCGTGGTAGCCGGTGCAGCGGCAGTAGTTGCCGGATAAATGCTCGCGAATGACGTCACGGCTCGGGACAGCGCCGCGTTTGAGCAGATCCTGCGCGGCTGCGAGCATGCCCGGAGTGCAGTAGCCGCACTGCAAGGCGTTCCGCTGCTCGAACGCCGCCTGCAGATCGGCGATTTCGCCGGAATCCGACATTCCCTCGATAGTATCCACCGTGGCGCCGTCGCATTGTACTGCCAGCATCAGGCAGCCGCGGACGATCTCGCCGTCTACTCGCACGGTGCAGGCACCGCACACGCCATGCTCGCAGCCGACATGACTCCCCGTGAGAGCAAGGTCTTCACGCAGGAAATCGACCAGTGTTTTGCGCGCATCCACGCGCTCGCTGATGCGCTCGCCGTTGACAGTCAGCGCAATATCGAGGGCATAGCCGCTCATGACCCCGCCTCCAGTAATTGCTTGGCCACGCGGCGGAGCAGCACACCGGCGAGATGTTTTTTTAGCTGGGCTGTCGCCTGAACATCGTCGTTCGGATCAAGATCGAGCGCGGCAACTGCGGCGTCGATATTACCGCTCGCCAGCGCGGTCTCGGCTTTTTTCGCACGCACCGGCATATTCCCGACGCCGAAATAGGCCAGACGGACGTTGGACAAGCCCTTGCCATCCGCACGCGCGCTGGCCGCGAGTCCGACAATCGCATAGTCGCCGTGGCGGCGCGCCAGCTCTGCAAATCCTACGCGGGCGCCTTTATCGGCGGCGCGCACGCGAATGGCCGTCAGCACTTCTTGCGGTGCCAATGCAGTTTCGAACAGACCCCGGAAGAAATCCTGCGCCTTGATGGTGCGCTTGCCTTTAGGTCCCGTTGCGTCGACTTCACCGTCAAGCGCCAGCAGGCAGGCCGGCAGTTCGGCCGCCGGATCGGCGAACGCGATGGATCCGCCGAGGGTGCCGCGATTGCGGATCGCAGGATGGCCGATGTGCGGCATGGCGCGCGCGATCAGTGGCGCATGCTTGGCAATTACGTCGGAGCGCTCGGCCTGGGCATGGCGCGCGAGTGCACCGACTTCGACGGCTCCACCTTTCTCGGAAATACCGCTTAGGCCATCAAGGCCGTTGATATCGATCAACAGGCTCGGGGACGATAGCCGCATATTGAGTGTGGCGATCAGGCTCTGCCCACCCGCCAGCAACCTCGCATCCTTCTCGCCGAGCAACGCCACCGCCTCGTCGAGCGATCGCACCTTTTTGTATGCAAATGGCGCCGGCTTCACGTGTCTTCCCCGCTTTTTTCTTATTGTGACCGGGAAAGCGGGCAGGTCAATGCGGACCGTTCCGAGCAAATTCAAGGAGGCGTCCGCGTACTCGGGTGCGGCCCCATCGCCCCGAGCATGGGCTCAAGCTAGCCAACGAGCTTTCTCACGATATCGATCGCACGGCGCAGCAATGTTTCGGACGCCTCAGGCGTGCGGAACGCTGCGTGCGCCGACAGCGTCACGTTCTCAAGCTTTGCGAGGGGATGATCGGGCGGCAACGGCTCGCTGTGGAACACGTCGAGGCCTGCGTGACGAATGTGCCCGCTTTTGAGCGCTGCGATCAGCGCGGCCTCGTCGGCCAACGCTCCGCGCGCAGTGTTGACGTATATGACCCCTTTCTTCATGCGCGCGATCCGGTCGGCGGAAAGAAAGCCGCGTGTCTCGTCACCGAGCGTCAAGTTCATCGACACGACGTCGGCGCGGGTGAGCAAGGTGTCGATGTCGACCAAGGAGACGTCGATCTCTGCGTGCCTGGTGCGATTCCAGCCGATCACTTTCATTCCCATGCCCTTGCCGATGCGCGCGACCTCGCGGCCGATACCGCCAAGGCCGATCACGCCCAGAGTTTTGCCGAGGAGTTGCACGCCTTCGTGGGGTGTCCATACGCCGTCGCGCACCTCGCGATCCATACGAGCGAGATCGCGCGCACAGGCCCATAGCAGCGCAATGGTGTGTTCGGCGACCGCGGTGTCACCGTAGCCCTTGATGATGTGCACCTTGATGCCCCGCGCATTGAGCTCACCGACATTCATGTAGCTGGCGGGCCCGGTGCCAAGGAAAACGATGTGTTTTAGGTCGGGACACTGCGCCACCAACGGCGTCGGCATGTACGAGTGGTCGTCGATTGCGATGTCGTATCCGCCGATGATGTACGGCAGCTCGTCGCGCCCAAATGCCTTGCGGTTTACATCGATTGGCGGATCGTCCGGCCGGGCGACTCTTTCCCAAACTGGAGCAAGCTGGTCGTTGCAGTCGAGGAAAATGGATTTCATGAGTGTCTCGTTTCGGGCCTATTTTCAGATCCATAAGTGAGGGAAAACTGCAATTGACGGCGCGCGCGGCGCGGATTACATGCACCGGTCGCCAGCGCAACATAATGTAGCGGAGTAATGAGTAAAGAACACAAAGCCGTCTGCGTTATTGCCTGGCCAGCCGGCCATTCGCGCTCGCCGTTAATCCACAATTACTGGATCAAGCAGCACAAGCTCAATGCCGAGTACCGGCGCGAGGCGGTGCCGCCGGAGAAGTTCGCCGATTTCGTCAGTAATTTGCGTGCCAATGGCTATATCGGCGCGAACATTTCGGTTCCACACAAAGAGGTCGCGCTCAAGTTGACGGAACCTGACGACCGCGCGCGCGCGGTCGGCGCCGCCAACGCGCTTTGGTACGATGATGACAGGCTGCGCTCGACCAATACTGATGTCGAGGGGTTTCTTGCCAATCTCGATGCCGTGACGCCGGGCTGGGATCGCGGTCTGTCGACAGCCGTTGTGCTCGGAGCCGGCGGCGGCGCGCGCGCGGTGATATTCGCGCTTCTGGCGCGCGAAGTCGGCCGCGTCTATGTGATCAATCGAACGGCCGCGCGCGCGAAAGCATTGCAGAAAAAATTCGGCAACCGCATACAAGTTGCCAGTTGGGAGGAAACCACCGGGTTGCTCGGCGGTGCCGGCCTTTTGGTGAACACCACCACTCTCGGCATGGTCGGGCAGCCGCCGCTTGACCTTAATCTACGCTGTCCGCCTTCCTTGGTGGTCGCCGACCTCGTCTATGACCCTCTTGTGACCGGGCTGCTTGCCTTGGCTCGCGCACGGGGGTTGCGAACTGCGGACGGCCTCGGGATGCTGCTGCATCAGGCGGTACGCGGGTTCCAGCTGTGGTTCGGTGTGCGTCCGGAAGTGACGGCGGAGTTGCGAGCGCTGATCGAAGCCGATCTGCTCAAGAAAAAGTGAGGAATAACCTGCTCGAATTGGGGTTATTCGCCTGATTGCGACCGGCTCTTTGCCGGAGCCAGATCGGGAGGATGTTCATAATGTACAAGTCGAATATGAC